>CADCOT010000053.1 GCA_902803145.1 uncultured Spirochaetales bacterium
GTAATCTGAACCCCGTAAGGAACTACAGATGCTTTTACTGTATTTTCGGCTGCAAAGACTGTAGTGATTCCGATCAGAGCAACCAAGGCCAATATTAATGCTTTTTTCAAGGTTAACCTCCTATTTGATTAACATTCTACTTTTTATGGTTATGCCGCAAACTAAACTTGTCAAGTTATAATAAGGGTTTTGACCTCCGGCTTATGAGATGATTACGCTATTATTCGCCTGTATCCTGAAAACAACGAAGATAATAAGTTTTACCAACTTCAATTTTTTCGCCCTTGGGTAAATCAGAGTAAATATTTTCATCAACTAATATTTCAGCCAGCCAACCGTTTTGCTCATATTCGACAACATCCCCTTCGCTGATACCAAATACAAATGTACCTTCTGTGCTATGTTTAGCAGTAATGGTTTTTAAGACTCCATCCACAAGGTCCTGCCATGTTGTAGCTCCATCAGGAACACTTATTGCAATCTGTGTCGCTTCAATACTTCCGTCCAAAATGCGCCAATCAGACTTACAATCTGATATGAGTTCCAAATAAATAGCTTTTTTGGGTTCGGGATTACATGCTGTAAATGCACCAAGTACAAGGGCTACCAGAAGGATGATTATTGATATTCTCTTGATACTGTTTTTCAAGGTTAACCTCCAGATTTAGTTAATTAGATTGACTATACAGAGCGTGGTGTTTGATGTCAATTATAGTGGCAGGAACGGCAGGAATGGCAGGATTGGCAAGCCCGGGAGGAACGGCACGCACTGGAGGGAGGGCATAATGCGGAAGTTGTGTGTGAGGTGAAAAAAAGAGGCCTTCGGGATGGTCCTGAAAGCCTCTTTGGTGTTTGCCGAACTCAGCGAATGTCTATGTCTGTGAACTTCTTAGGTACCGGATCAAGGCCGTCCCAGATGACTTTGCGGAACTGGACCGGGTCGGTGTTGCCTTCGGTGTTGATCATCAGAATGTTGCTGTGACTGTCAAGGGCAAGGGCCTCTGCCAAGTCCTTGGGGCAGTTGTCGTTCTTCAGGGTGAAGAGAGCGCCAAGGGTGACTGCGCCGGACTCGCCGGAAATGATGAACGGGTCACCTGTCAGAGGACAGGAGAGGATTCTCATACCGCGGGCTGCAACATAGTCGGGCATCTGGACAAAGATGTTGGCATTGTCGTTGAGGATGTCAAGGGCAATGGGAGACGGATCGCCGCAGGCAAGACCGGCCATGATGGTATCAAGGTCGCCCTTAATGCTGTGGCACTTGCCGTCGCCGGCCTTGATGCTCTCAAAGACACAAGGAGCCTTGTCAGGTTCAACAACAATGAACTTGGGCGGGTCATTGGGGAAAAGTGCTGAGTAGAAACCTACTGTTGCTGCTGCAAGAGCACCTACTCCGGCCTGAACAAAGACGTGGGTGGGTTTGGAAATACCCATTCCGGCAAGCTGTTCCTGAGCCTCAAGAAGGATTGTTGTGTAACCCTGCATGATCCATGTGGGGATCTCTGTGTAGCCTTCCCATGAAGTGTCGGAAATGATTTTCCAACCGTAGGTCTTGGCGTCCTTGGCAATCTGGCGGACAGCATCGTCATAGTTGCCGTCTACAACTTCAACTCTGGCGCCGTAGCTGCGAATTGCGTCAATTCTGGGCTTACTGGTTTCATTGTGGACGTAGATGACACACTTGTAACCGAGCTGCTGGCTTGCCCATGCAATTCCGCGGCCGTGGTTTCCGTCTGTTGCGGATGCAAAGGTGATGTCGCCAAGAAGCTTGTGGCATTCTTCACTCTTAAGGTACTCAAAGGAGATGTCATCTGTTCTGCCAAGTCTCTTCTTGAGGAAGTTGTACAGGGCAAATGAACCGCCCATGACCTTAAAGCTGTTGAGGATAAGGCGCTGAGCCTCATCCTTAATGTAGATTCCGCCAACGCCGAGCATTGAAGCAAGCTCGGGAAGAGCGCAAAGTCTTGTCATCTTGTATCCGGGAATCTGTCTGTGGAAGACACGTGCCTTTCTGGCAATTTCAACACTGAACATCTTCTGAGCACCTGCTCTGTTTCCGGAAGGTTTGTGAATTAAGTATTTGTAATCGTTTTCAATCATAGTGCTGCAATAGCCTCAATCTCTACTTTTGCTCCCTTAGGAAGAGCTGCGACCTCAAAGCATGAACGTGCAGGATAAGAACCGTTGAAGAATGAAGCATAAACTTCGTTAACAGCGGCAAAGTCTGCAAGGTTTTTGAGGTAGATAGTTGTCTTAACAACCTTGTCCATTGAAGTTCCTGCCTTCTTGAGGATGGCAGAAAGGTTCTTCATTGACTGACGGGTAAGTTCCTTAATGTCCTCAGACGGGAATGCGCCTGTAGCAGGATCAATGGGGAGCTGACCTGAAACAAAAATCAGACCACCAGCTTCAACTGCCTGTGAATAAGGTCCAACAGCGGCCGGAGCATCAGATGTCATGACTACTTTTGTATCCATAATATTCTCCTTAATTATCTATTGTGACGTTACTATAGCGCAAAAGGCAAGTCGGCATCAATGGAAAAAGAGAAAATTTATCATATACTAAATATTTTTTCAAATTTTGATGTATACGGTAAAAATCTTGCAAAAAGTTTAGATATACGTAAGAGAAAAAGAAACTATAACCATTAGAAGTACAAATTCAATTACGATATACCTTTATTATCGTTTTTTACACATTGACTAAAAGTGTCAAAAAAACCTATAGTGCACTTGATTATGTATAGATATATAGACGGCAACCTTTATGCACGTATGATTATATTCGGTTCGCAAGAACTTGGAAAACACAAGCAGGAAATCAACGACCTGAACGTCTTCCCTATCCCTGACGGAGATACTGGAGACAACATGCACATGACGGTAAACGGCGGTGCAAATGAAGTTGACTCGGCCACCGAAGATCTTGGCCACATGGCAGAACTTGCAGCTCATGGAATGTTCATGGGCGCCAGGGGCAATTCAGGCGTAATCCTTTCCAGAATTTTTGCAGGAATTTCAAAGACCCTTTGTAACACAGAACAAGCCGATACACAGACCTTCATCCGTGCCATGAGAGCCGGAGTTTCAGAGGCCTACTCTTCTGTTTCACATCCGGTGGAAGGCACAATTCTTACTGTTTACAGAGAAGCCGTTGAAAGCTGCGAAAGAGAGAGCCTTTCCAAGCCCTTTGAGAGCTTTGAAGATCTTTTCTCTTTCATGCTTCCTGTCATGAAAAGAAGCCTTGAAAAGACACCAAGCATGCTCGATGTTCTCAAAAAAGCCGGAGTTGTAGATAGCGGCGGAGCCGGACTTATCTGCATCTTCCACGGAATGAATAAGGCCTTTGACGACAGTGCAGTTATTGAAAGAGAAAGTGCATCTGAAAACACAGCAAAGAAGATTGACCTGACAAAGTTCAATGAAAACAGCGAACTTACCTTTGGCTACTGCACCGAGTTTGCTCTTCAGCTCATGACAGCAAAAGTTGGAAACGTTGCAGCTTTTGATGAGAAGGAGATTTTTGACTACCTAAATAGCGTTGGGGAGTCTGTTGTGGCCTTTAGAAACAACAATATGATCAGGGTTCACGTCCATACCAAAGCCCCTGGCGATATTCTCAACCACTGCCAGAAATGGGGTGAGTTCCTGACAATGAAGATTGAAAACATGAACGTCCAGCACAACGAAAGCATACACGCAAAAAAGAAGGAAGAAGCAGAAATTCCTTCAATGAGCTTCAAAAAGAAGTATGCTTTTGTAACAGTTGCCTGCGGCGAAGGAGTTATCAACTCATTTAAAGAACTTGGTGCCGACTACGTTATTTCCGGCGGCCAGAGCATGAACCCGTCTGTAAAAGAATTTATCACTGCTTTTGACAGCCTTAATGCGGAAAACATTGTTGTTTTTCCAAACAACGGAAACGTAATTCTTACAGCCAATCAGGCTGCACAGAACTACAGCAAGGCAAATGTCATTGTCATAGCCAACAAAGACATTGGAACAGGCTACAGCGCAATGAGTGTCATAGATACAGATGCAGAGCCTGCCCAGCTTGTAAACCTTATCCAAGCCGGTATGGACGGCGTTATAACTGCCATGGTAAGCCGGGCAAACAAAGATACTGAATTTGGCAATGTAAGCGTACATAACGGCGACTACATTGGCTTTCACGGAGATGACATTCTTTCTGTAAATACTGACAGGAAAAAGACTTTGAAAGATCTTGCTGAAAAGCTGGATGCATCTGACTTTGGAATTATCATTCTGATCAAAGGAAAGGATGCAGATGCTCAAGAAGCACAAGAGTTAGAAGCAGAACTTAAAAAGAAATACAGAGGCTGCGAACTGATTACAATTGACGGTCAGCAGCCCACTCACGACTACATAATGATACTTGAATAAAGGAGTAAAAATGTACGTACTTTACGCTGATTCTGATTGCGACATTACACCTGAAAGCGCAAAAAGATTAGGTTATAAAACAATAATTTCCATGCCGTTCAGCATTGACGGTGAAAACTTTTATCCATATAAGGATATGGCTGATTTTGACCTTCAGTCATTCTATAAGAAGCTCAATGACGGAGTTATGCCCAAGACAAGCTCCATAAACGTTGAAGAGTACAAAGAGTACTTTGAAAAAGAGTTCTCTCAGGGAAACGATATTTTCTACATCCACTTCTCTGAGGCTATGTCTATGACATTTCAGAACATGAGAGAGGCTTATAAAGAACTGAAGGACAAGTACCCTGAAAGAAAGCTCTACGAGGCAGACACAAAGGGAATTACAGTTATTTCCTATGGCCTCTTGGAAGAAGCCGCAGAGCAGTACAAAAAAGGCCTTTCTGCAGAAGAGCTTTTAAAGTGGTTTAATGAAAACGTTGATAAATGGGCAATGTATCTTTTTGCAGACAACCTTCAGTTCTTTAAGAGAAGCGGCCGTGTAAGCGGACTCACAGCAACAATGGGTACACTTTTAGGAATCAGACCCCTTATTTGGATAACTCCGGAAGGAAAGATGGAGAGCTTTGGCACTGCAAGAGGCCGTCAGAAGGCAATTAACACACTTGTAGATAAGGTTGTGGAGCTTGGAGAAGATCTTGAGAACCACAAAATCTACATTGGCCACACAATGGCAGATGAGTGTGTTGAAATTGCAGTAGAAGCCCTTAGGGAGAAACTTGGAGACAAGATTACTATTGAGCAGATAGTTACAAACCCCACAGCCGGTTCACACTGCGGTCCTAACTCAATGGGAATTGCCTTCCACGCTAAGCATAAGTAATAATCATAACCATGATAGAAATTAGAGAAGTCAAAACAAAAAAGGACATAAGAGAGTTTCTGAACTTTCCGTTGAGACTTTATAAAGATAACCCCTACTTTGTTCCGCCTCTTTACGGCGATGAACTACAGATGTTCAAAAAGGACTATCACTACTACACAACATGTGAAACAGTGTTCTTCCTTGCTACAAGAGACGGAAAAACAGTTGGAAGAATCCAGGGAATCTTACAGAAAGCCAGCAATGAAAAAAGAAGTGAAAAACGCGTCAGATTCACACGCTTTGACAGCATTGATGACCAGGAAGTTGCAAACGCCCTCTTCTCAGCACTTGAAAAGTGGACCCTTGAAAAGGGAATGGACACAGTTGTAGGACCGCTTGGGTTCTCAGATTTGGAAAGAGAAGGCCTGTTGATTGACGGTTTTGACCAGCTTTCCACATTTGAAGAGCAGTACAACTATCCCTACTACCCCACACTCATTTCAAACTTAGGCTACGAAAAGGAAGTTGACTGGACAGAAAGTAAGATATATGCGCCACCTGAGGGAGATGATTCTTTAGACAAGATGGCTGACTACGTAATGAAGCGCTACAAGCTTCACGTAGGAGAGGCCCCCAGTATAAACAAGTGGCTTAAGAAGTATCAGGATCAGTTCTTTGACATCCTGGACAGGTCTTATTCAAACATCTATGGAACTGTTCCGTTTACGGAAGGAATGAAGAAGGGATTAATATCTAACTTCAAGCTGATTATAGATTTAAAACATGTGGCCGTTGTTGTTGACGAAAACGATAAAGTTGTATGTTTTGGTCTTTGCTTCCCCTCAATTGCAAAGCCTGTTCAAAAGTGTAAAGGTCATCTGACTCCGCTTGGAATTATCAGACTTCTTTGGGCAATCAAGCACCCAAGAGTAATTGATCTGGCCCTTGTAGGAGTTGATCCTCAGATGGCAAACATGGGAATCAGTGCAGTAATTGCAGCAGGCCTTAAGAGAATTCTCCGCGACCCCAAAATTGAATATGCAGAGACAAACCTCAACCTTGAGGACAACTACCAGATTCAGAATCTTTGGAAACGCTTTGGGGAGGTTAAGCACAAGCGCAGACGCAGCTATGTGAAAAAACTAGTATGATCAAAGTTGCAGTTGACTGTTACGGTGGCGACCACAGCCCCAATGCTAATGTAGACGGAGCCATACAGGCTCTGAAAGAACACAGTGACCTTTATGTCATTCTTACAGGTGACGAAGAAGGCATTAAAAAAGCCCTTGAAGGCAAGGACTACGATAAGAACCGCGTAGAAATTGTCCATGCACCTATGGTAATTACCGGTGAAGACAAGCCTACAGATGCCATAAGACTTAAGCGTGAAAGCTCAATGATGAAGGCAGTTAAGATTCTCAGAGAGGATGATACTGTCTGCGGCATGGTCAGCGCCGGAGCTACAGGAGCCCTTGTTGCAGCAGCAGTTCTGAGAATTGGAAGACTTAGAAACGTAATCAGACCGGCCTTCTGCCCTATCCTGCCAACAATGGACGGCGGAATTGTAGGAGTATGTGACAGCGGTGCCAACGTAGATATTACTGCAGACTACCTTCAGCAGTTTGCAATACTGGGAAGCACCTTCCTTGAAAATGTCTACAATGTCAAAAACCCAAGAGTTGCTCTTTTGAACGTAGGTACAGAAACAGAGAAAGGCGATGTCTTAAGAAAAGATGCCTTTAAGCTTCTGTCAGAGACCAAGGAAATCAACTTTGTAGGTAACATGGAAAGCCGTGATTTACTGTCAGGAAAGTATGACCTTGTTGTCTGTGACGGCTTTGCCGGCAACGTACTTTTGAAGGCAACTGAAGGCACTGCAGTAGAGCTTCTGACAAAGCTCAAGAAAGGCATTTATTCCAAGCTTAAATACAAGATCGGAGGGCTGTTTCTTAAAGGCATGTTCAAAGATATGAAGAGTCTTTTGGACTACCAGAATTACGGCGGAAGTGTACTTCTCGGAACATCCAAAACAGTTGTAAAAGGACACGGAAGCAGTAAGTCAAGGGCCCTTACAAAGTGTATTGAGCAGGTCTATCTAATGCAAAAGAACAGCTTCAATGAAAAGGTAGAAGAGAAACTGGATTTCATTGAGGCACAAAGAAATAACTGAATTAGTAAGGATTACAAACAATGTTTGAAGAAGTAAAGAAAATACTTGCAAAGCAGCTTAGAATCTCCGAGGACCAAATTACTCTTGAGTCAAGGATTTTTGAGGATCTTAAGGCAGACTCACTTAACATAATGATGCTGCTCATGACCATTGAGGAAGACTACGGAATTGTCATTCCGGATGAAAAACTGACAAGCTTCAAGACTGTTGGCGATGTTGTCAAATACCTGGACAATCAGGGTAAGTAAACAAGGTTTACAAGAGTAATATCGTCAAACTGCTCAGCAGTACCTCTGAAGGTATCCACCGCTTCAAAGACTGTTTTAACATGCTCTTCTGCGGTGGATAATTTTTTCTTGTTCAGACAGGCAATCAGATTATCCATGCCAAAGAGTTTGTTGTCACTGTTTGTAGCCTCTGCAACACCGTCTGTGTACAGTAAAATACTATCGCCCTTTCTCAGTTCAATTGTGTAGTCGCTTCTCTGAATGCCTTCAATTGTGGCACAAGGAGGATTATGTCTGTCCTTAAATACAATGAAGCTGTTGTCTACACCCTGTGAAATGACCGGATACTCGTGGCCGGCGTTGCTGGCAACAATTTCTCCTGTACGGACATCCAAAATGCCAAGCCAAACTGTAACAAACTGCTCGGTGCTGTTTTTCCTTGTAAGCTTACTGTCAAGCTTACTGAGAACCTCTGACGGTTTGAGTTTAGGATTATCCTCAAGAATCTGACGGATAATCATCTGGGCTATCATCATAAACAAAGCCGCAGGTATGCCTTTTCCGGAGACATCGGCAACAACAATTGCCAGATGATTGGGATCTATAAAGTAGTAATCATAGAAGTCCCCGCCGACCGCACGTGCAGGCTTCATAGCGGCATAGATTTCAAACTCCTTTCTGTCAGGGAAGGTTTCTGTGGGCATCATGCCTTTCTGGATGGCAGAGGCAATATTAAGCTCGGCCTGGACCTTGCTCTTTTCCGCGTTGACCTTTGTAAGGCTGTCAATGTAAGCAAGAATGTCGGTTTCCATTGTAGTAACGCCGTTAGCAAGAACTCCAAGTTCATCCCTGCGTACAGATGCCCTAAGCTTATGAGGTTCAATCTTTGTATCCTTCTTACTTGCAAAGCGCAGAGTTTCTGCCGTTACTTCCTTGATTGGTTTGATCAAATAATGTGAAAGGTAGTAAGAATATATGGCAATAATGACAATGACCATTCCAATAACTACACTAACCGTCCGATTTCGGTACCTTGTGTAGTCATTCATGAATGATTCGTAATTATCTGAAATATAAACAATTCCGGCAAACTCGCCGTCTACGTCATAGTAATCTCGGGCAAGACTGACAATATGGTGTACCTGATCAACAAAAATATTACTTTCTTTACCATCATATTCGCTGTCTGCAAAGGTGTCTGCCCAAGTTTGGTTCACAACAGAAAATGGTTTTACATCTGAAGTAGAAACAATATACAGAAAATCTCCGTTAGTACCCTTTCTGATAAAGCCGATTCTTTCAAGGGTTGCAGATTCTACAATATATTTCAGTTGGTCCCTCATGTCATCAAAGTTTTGATCCAAGGCGGCACCAAAAAAATACTTATCCACGTTTGCTCGCTTAAGAACCCCTTCGGCAATTTGTGCAAGTCCGCTAAGCCTTTCTGAAGAAAGATTTGCAACCATGTTGCTGTAAGCTCTGCCGCTCATGTACGTAACAACTACTGTTACCAAGATAATGACCATGGTGACAGACACTAAGAGAGTTCTGGAAACACTACTGAAAAAGCCTTTTTTTCTGACCTTGTTTTTTTTCATTATTGAAAATTATAACCAATCCAAGCATTTGACACAATGAAAGCCCACCCTTTATCATTTCCCCATGAAGAAACTACTTTTGATACTCCTTACAATCCTATGCGCAACATCTGCATTTGCAGATTTTAAATTCACAGGCAAAGCCAAAATAGTCTGGGCCTATGACTTCAATAAGAGCGAGTTCACCGCCTCCGGAAGAGAAGGAACTGCCGCAGTGAATATGTCTGTCAGAGCCTCCGGCGATTTCTACTCAATCACCATCATGGGTCCTCTTTTTTCCCGTTCAACAGACAAAGAAGGCATGAAGGGAAGAATTACCCTCAGAGCAATCAAACTTCTTGAAGAATTTGACATCAAACTGGACAAAATCAAAGCCCTGGACATTTACGCCGGAAACTCAATAATCCGCTCAAATCATGTCTATGCAGATCCCTTTGCCCATGATGACGGATCACTGCAGCTTCTTCTTGCAACAAACTCTAAATATTTCCCTTACGGTCTTGAACTCACAGTGGACAATTTTACCCTCAAAACAGGTATGACCGTTGCAGCCGAACACCAAGAGTACGGCTTTAACATCAAAGGGTCTTTCCTTGACGGAGCCCTGATTGCAGAAGCAGGCTACGCCTTCAATAATGACACAGAATTCAAAAAAGAAACTGTTAACGGCAACGAGTACCGCTATGGCCACAAGTTTGAAGACGGTGACAACGGTAAGAGATTCGGTACATCTCTTTCTGTAGACATTGCCAAACTTGCCGGTTCTGAAGATCTGAATGCAATTCTCTCTGCAGACGCCCAGCTCAACTTTGATAACCCGGATGCCAACGCTTACTACGCAGCAGCAGTTGTCAAGTACAAGAACTGGTTTGGCGGCTTTGAGTACAAATACATTCCTAAATCAATAGATGAATGGAAAGAAAACGATGTAACAATAAAGAAGCAAATTAAGAGAGCAAGAGTTACCGCTATTGAAGGCATTATCCAGTACACCTTTGATACAAAGCACACTCCGAAAATCTTTGTCACAGCAGGTTACATACTGGACAGACATGACCTTGATTCAGATTACAAGGACAGCGGCCTTCTTTTCAGCATAGGAGCCTCTATCAAAGTCAAGGAAATGACAGTCAAAGTTGAGTACAAGCACAATGACTACGAACTGTCCAAATTCTACGGTCAAAGCAAACTGAACTTTGAGATAAGCTTCAGCTTCTAACCACCAAATAACGCAATACCAACCGCTTTTCTTCACCAAAAGAAAGGCGGTTTTTTTCTCTCCAAATAGCCTTCAAACAGGGGAAGGTTTTTACCGTTCCCGCACCATATATAAGGGCGTGGGACCACTGTGTCCCAAAAGGAGTCCAAAATATGGTAAAGAAAGCGGTTAACAGAGAGTACAAAGACAGACTTTTCAAGTTCATCTTTGGTAATGAGAAGCACAAGGATCTTACGCTCAGTCTCTACAACGCAATCAACAAAACATCTTACACAAGTACAGATGACATTGAGATTACAACCATAGAGAATGCAGTGTATATGGGAATGCACAATGACCTGTCATTCATAATTGCAGACTCAATGAATCTCTATGAGCAGCAGTCAACCTACAATCCGAACATGCCACTGAGAATGCTTGTCTATACAGGAAAGCTTTATTCAAAGTTCATTGAGGCAAATAATCTGGATAACAAGGTGTACAACCATAAGGTTATCTCAATCCCTTATCCCAAACTGATAGTCTTCTACAATGGAGAC
>CADCOT010000054.1 GCA_902803145.1 uncultured Spirochaetales bacterium
ATTTTGGTCAGCCAGCTTGTTCCCAACGGAAAGGCCCAGGCAGCAGGAATGCGCGGCGGCACACAGCAGGTCATGTACGGCACCTCTGTAATCTACCTTGGCGGCGATGTCATCACATCTGTCAACGGAATTGAGGTTTCTGAATACTCAGACCTGTTCAACGCTCTGAGCAACACAAGGCCCGGAGACAAGGTAACAGTAATAGTCAACAGAAACGGCAGCAAGGTTGAACTGAAGGTGGAACTTGTTGAACGCACATCTGAACTTGTAGGTTGGATCAACAGATAAAAATGAAAGACGACGAAATTGTTCTTGATTCATCCTGGGGCGGTGAAATGGTTTCCAACATCCACGGAAGTGTCCAATGGATTGATAAACCGTTTGTAGTTCATGCCCCCTTTGAAACTTCAGGAGACCAACAACAGGCCATAGACAAACTCTCAGCCGGAGTCCTTGCAGGAGACAGATTCCAGACTCTCAAAGGTGTAACCGGAAGCGGAAAAACATACACAATGGCAAAGATAATTGAGAAGGTTCAGCGTCCTACTCTTATTCTTTCCCACAACAAAACACTTGCAGCCCAGCTGTTCAGAGAGTTCAAAAGCTTCTTCCCTGAAAACAGGGTAGAGTACTTTGTTTCAACTTACGATTACTACCAGCCTGAAGCCTACGTTCCCGGAAAAGACCTGTACATTGAAAAAGATGCAGATGTTAATGCAGAGATAGACAGAATGCGCCTTTCTGCAGCATTCAGTCTTATGGAAAGACGTGATGTTATAGTTGTAGCAACTGTCTCCTGTATCTTCTCCCTTGCAAACCCTGTCTCACTCAGAGACATGACCCATGTGTTCAGAAAAGGCATGCTCTTTGACCACAGAATAGAGCTTGAACAGCTTTCAAGAATGCAGTACGAACGCAACGATGTAGTTCTGGAACACGGCTCTTTCCGTGTTCACGGAGACATTATTGAAATCTGGCCGCCCTATCTTGAAAGTGCGGTACGCCTTGTTCTTGATTGGGATACTGTAGAAACAATTCAGTGGTTTGACCCTGTATCAGGTGAAAAGCAGAACACCCAAGATGCCTTTACCCTCTATCCTGCAAAGCAGTTTGTAATGCCTAAAGAACAGGTTCTGGCAGCAATAGAGAGAATAAGAGCAGAGATGGAAGAACAGCATGAACTTTTTCTTACAACGGGGCGTCCCGTTGAAGCTGAAAGAATCAAAACCCGTGTTGAATATGATCTTGAAATGCTTCAGGAGATAGGTTACTGCTCAGGTATTGAAAACTACTCCAGGCCTCTTTCGGACAGAAAACCCGGTGAAAGACCTGCTGTTCTTCTGGACTACTTCCAGCCGGATTTTTTGACATTCATTGATGAAAGCCATGTAACTCTGCCTCAGATAGGGGCCATGTATGAGGGCGACCATTCAAGAAAGGCCAACCTTGTACAGTACGGTTTCAGACTGCCTTCTGCCTTGGATAACAGACCTCTTAAGTATGAAGAATTTGACAAGGTTACAGGACAGAGAATCTTTGTTTCTGCAACTCCGGGAAAAACTGAAAAACAGCTTTCTGCACGCATTGTACAGCAGATTATCAGACCTACAGGTCTGCTTGATCCGGAGATAAGCGTCAGACCTACAGAAGGTCAGATAGAGGACCTTTACGGAGAAATAAAGAAGTGTACAGCCAAGGGTGAGAGGGTTCTTGTAACAACTCTTACAAAACGAATGGCAGAAGATATTGCAGACTTCTTTGCTGCAAGAAATGTAAGAGTAAGGTATCTGCACTCAGAAATTGAGACAATTGAAAGAGTAGAGATTCTAAGAGACCTCAGAGCAGGCAACTTTGATGTACTTGTAGGAATCAACCTACTCAGAGAGGGTTTGGACCTTCCGGAGGTTGCTCTTGTGGCCATCTTGGATGCTGATAAGATAGGTTTTCTTAGAAGTACAACAAGCCTTATTCAGACTGCAGGTCGTGCTGCAAGAAATGCAGAAGGCCGTGTAATAATGTACGCCGACCGCATGAGTGACGCAATGCGTGAAACCATTGAGGAAACATCGGCAAGAAGAGCAGTGCAGATGCGTTACAACGCAGAACACGGAATTACACCCAAGACCATCAAGAAGGCTGTTGAAGACATTCTTGAGCGCGACAGAGAAGATGAGATTCAGGGCCAGAAGGACGATATTAAAATTCTTGAAGCCGGCTACAATGTTCTGGATTCAACGCAGCGCAAGAAGCTTATCAAGGAACTTGAGCGTCAGATGTTTGAAGCTGCAAAGAATCTTGAGTTTGAAAAGGCTGCAGTTCTCAGAGACGAGATAGAAAATATCAAAAACAAGAACTACCGATAAAGAAAGGCAAAGAAGCACAGAACTATCAACACCGTGCCCAAAGCACAGGCACCCTGGTAGTTGTAGCTTCCTACAAGACGGTAAATCTGAAGCGGAATTGTAGTGAAGTCGGAAATACCTATGAGCATAACGCTGTTCAGCTCTCCGACACTTATTGCAAAACCAAAGGCCAAAGATGCCAGAATGCTTCTTTTAAGCATGGGCAGTTCTACGCGCAGCATAGTCTGAAGTCTGCTGGCTCCTGTGATTGTTGACTCTTCAATAACAGAGGAAGGAATTGCCCTCCATGCAGGAAGAATAGTTCTGACTGAGAACGGAAGTACTATGACACAGTGTGCAAGAGTCAGCATTGCCAAAGGCCCTGTAAACGAAAGAAACCGCGACAGCAAAAAGTAACTGAGGCCTATGATTACAGAACTTACAGCCATTGGCAGCATAACCAGAATATTGAAAATACTTTTGTCCTTGCGCACCAGATAACTGCAAATTGAAATTGAAAGCAAAGTCCCCAAAACAGATGCCCCAAAGGCGCTGATAAAACTGTTTATCAATGCAGACGGATTCTTAAACAAAGCTTCATAGGAGCGCAGAGAGAAAACAAGTTTTTCAGAACCTCTGGAAGTGTTTGCAAACAAAGCTCTGATAAAGATTGCAAGAATAGGAAGGGCTATGAACAGCACCGACAAAACAATGTACAGTTTTGCTGCAAAGTTGGGTTTTGTCTGTTTTATGTGTTTGTAGTCAGGAGTCTGATCGTGTTCAACCTTTTTCTCCAAACGCAGCTGAAGTAAAAGAACAATCAGAACAACTGCCAATGTAACAATGCTCAGAGCACAGGCGGCCTTTGTGTTGAAGTTCACACGGGCCTGTCTGTAAATCTCTACTTCTGCTGTGGTAAAGGCAGGTCCTCCGCCAAGAACAAGAATTATTGAAAAACTGTTAAAGCAGTAGAGGAAAACCAAAACACAGGCTGCTGCAATTGCAGGAACAAGGCGGGGAAGAACGATTGTAAGAAAAACTCTTACAGGACTTGCACCGCAAACTGCTGCACTTTCTTCAACACTTCTTCCCATACCCAGCCAGTAGGATCCTATGACGGTAACAATGATAGGGAAGTTGTAGAAGGCATGAGCAAGCACAACAGCCTTAAATGAATACAGAATCTTCAGAGGAGGCTCTTGCAGATTGAAAAGCTTCATAAGAATGCTGTTCAGATAGCCGCTGTTTCCGTAGAAGATTACAAAACCAAGAACTACCAGAATTGAAGGCAGAACAAAGGAAACTGAGTAGATTGCCCTAACAAAACGTTTTCCGCGGAAGCTGCAGTGGCTCATAATCCATGCGCCGGGAAGGCCAATGATTAGGGAAACTGCGGTACTTACAACAGCCTGACTGATAGTAAAGCGCAGGATGCTGAGAAAGTAGGGCTCTGACAGAACTTGAATAACATCTGAGACTGTTGTCCCTGTAAAAGTAAGTGCAAGAGGAATTAGGAACAGGATGCAAAAAAAAGCAATTCCTACGTACTTCATTTGACCATCAGTTCAGTCCACTTGCGTGAATACTCCGTCATCTGCGCAACGCTAATGTCAGTTTCAATAATCTTTGAAGGCATAAGTGCAATTGAGAATTCAGGTGCAATGACGGCAGCCTTGTTTGCAGGGAACATTGTGTTTGCAACAGCAATGTTATTCTGACCTTCGGTAAGAAGGAACTCGCAGAAAAGCTTTGCCTCTTCCTTGTGTGATGACTGTTTCAAAATTCCAAGATACTCAACTGTCTTAATGTGGCCGTCTGTGAACTCAACTGCCTGGTAGCGGTCTGAGTTTTCATACATAAGGTGGTAGACGGGGCTTGTTGTGTAGCTGATTACAATGGGAGCTT
The DNA here is from genome assembly GCA_902803145.1 of uncultured Spirochaetales bacterium. Lineage (GTDB taxonomy): Bacteria > Spirochaetota > Spirochaetia > Sphaerochaetales > Sphaerochaetaceae > RUG14846. Next base: position 4,248 of record CADCOT010000054.1, read on the forward strand.
CGTTTTCTGTAAACAGACCGTAAGCAGAGCTCCAGGATGATGAAATTGTAAGAGCGTTGTCCTTCATCTTCTCCCACCAGTCAAATGCCTTTTCTTCTCCCAAGGCTGCAACTGTCCACTTAAGAAGTCCAAGTCCTACTGAGGAGGACGGACCAATGAGGATGACCTTTTTCTTAAAGCCGTCTTTTGTCAGATCTTCAAGGCATCTGAGAGTAGGAACTCCGTTGCTGTGAGTATCAACAATAAAAGCGTAGATACCGTAGTCAAACGGAACCAGATTTGTTGATTTATCGTATTCAATCAGGTCGTTTACACAGTTCGGTGTCCATGGTTCAAAGTAGGAAGAATCATACTCCAAAGAGTCCGACAGACCCACAAGAACATCGGCCGGGCAGGCCTTGCCCTCGTAGACAAGCCTGGAGTAAAGCTCTACGGCGCCATCGCAGGAAACCAGGTTGATGTGGATTCCGGTCTTCTCTTCAAAGGCCTTTGCAAGACCCTCGCCGGGACCCCAATCGCCGCAAAATGAATCATAGGCATAGACTGTGAGCTCTTTTTTTGATGAGTCTGCTTTTTTTGAGCAACTTACAGAGAGACACAGAACGACAAGTAAAACGAGAACGAATGAAAAGGTTTTTTTCATGAAATCCTCCCTCCGCCGGCATTATCCGGATCAGGTTCTGGGGTTTAATCTCAGCCTTAACGGCACCCCCGGACGCTTGAATGTTAGAGCCTTGCCGTTTTGTTGTCAATCTTCTATCATTTCCAATGTGGTACAGGTCTATTTTCTTTCGGAAATCTACCTTCTCATCAGTGCAATGATCTTCCTTGCCGACAGGTACGGAATGAATGTCATAATCCTTCTCAATGTGCGTTCATTCTACCTTGCGGGGCGTAGGAGACAGATTGCTTTTCCCATTATCGGTGCACTTCTGACGATAGGGCTTCTCTTTTCCCCGATTGAACCGGGTCCCATTGTCATTGGAGATCTCCTTCCTGCTGTCTGCGTTCTTTTGTGCGTGTTTAACTACATGCTTGCACTGGGTTCTTCAGTTCAGGGCAATTATTCAACAAAACGTGACAGATTCTTGGGTTGGTTTGCCCTCTGTGTGGGAATTGTTCACTTTTTGTTCCCACGAATCGTCATATTATAATTTTGCTTGTAAATCAGAAAATCTAAGTCATAATTTAAAGTGTGAAAATATTGATGATTTCAAGTGAAGCCGTGC
>CADCOT010000055.1 GCA_902803145.1 uncultured Spirochaetales bacterium
TAGCCGTCTTCCATTTTAATTCTGTCTTGTACAAATTCACTTTCTATCGGGGCAATGAATTCAACAGGAACCTGGGTTTCTTCTTTGATCTCCTGTTTGTTTGTCATGGTAAGGTAGCGTGAAGGAATAAAGATTTTCTGTCCTGATGTAAGATTTTCATCCGTAAGACTGTTAATCTCCATCAAAGCCTTCCAACTAACGGAAAGTGAATACTGCTGAACAATAGAAGAGAGTGTATCGCCGGCTTTTACAGTGTAGAACTGACCGTCCATATTGGGCACAAGAATAACTGAATTCTCAGCCAAAGGTCCTGTTATGGCGTTGACTGAGACAATTGTATCTGCAGTTAAATGATTTGCCTGAGCAATTGTACTGATTGTCTGTCCCGGTCCAACTGTAACTTCTTTATAGGAAACAGGTTCTACCTGATCATTTCTCAGTGTTGCAACTGAATCAAGTGAATGAGCAACAGGTGTAAGTGCTTCATTTACAGTTTGTTCATTTTCTGAAGAAACAACAACCTCAGAGTCTTTTGAAGTTACCTGATATGACTGAGGCATGTTGTAGTCGGGTCCTACAAGAGGGGTAGATGCAACTTCGCTTTGCTTTGTTTCCGATGTAGGTGCTTTTACAAATGATACCCAGATAAGAAAGGCAAGGCCGCACAGAAGTAGGGCAAGAAGTATGGTGATGATAAGAAGTCTTGAATTGCCTTCTTTTCTACGTGCCTGGTTTCGCTTTTCAAATATATCGTCGTAATTATTCTTGCTCATTTGACTTTTACCGGAAAAGAATCATAATAGGGATTATGTCATCAACACAGCAAAAAGGCAACATCAGCAGGCTTCTGCTTACACTTGGGATACTGGCTTTGGTAACAGTATTATTGTTGCTTGCAAAGACTATTCTGAACTTTGGTGTTAAGTCCGGAAGATACGTCAATCCTAATGTTGCCTCCCGTGTCATAGAAGGAACCGTTTATGACAGAAACGGCCGTTCTCTTTCAATGCCTGTTCCTGTTTTGGATGCAGAAGGGGAAACTGTCTCAAGAACCAGAACTTATCCTGCAAATTTCCATGCATGTCAGCTGATTGATGAAATTGAAAAATCATTTAAAGATGTAATTGCTCCAAGGCCCGGTTATGATGAGGCAGTTACCTACGGAAGCGATATCTATCTTACAATTGATTTTGATATTCAGTATGTTCTGGATCTTGCTGTTCAGGAACTGTATAAGAAGCAGAATCCTACTTATGTAACAGCCTTTATCATGGACTACAACACCGGTGAGATTTTGGCATCAAGCAACTATCCTTACTACGATCTGAATACTGAACATAACAAAGGTCAGAATATGACTTATCTTTCAAGCATAATGATTGACGGAAATCTTATTAAACCGTCACTTGTTTCCAAGATTGTCAATTATCAGGGCAGGGTAACAGAAACAGCTGAAGACATAAATCTGAAAGAGAAGGGCCTTTCAGCAGATCTGCCTGCAACTATTTCTATGCTTTCAAGGTCAAATATTTCCAACAGCTCAATTCTCAATTCAATGCCTGCTTCCAATCCCAGATACTACGTTTTCATGGGCTCTTGGAATCCTCAGACTGCTATAGAAAACAACAGCGCCCTGAAGGACGCTGTTGCAATAGTTGAATCCGGATTGAAATCTCAGTCTAAACTCTGATCAGAGAATATCTTTACTGAGTGTCTTCTCAACCATATCAGCAATGTAGATTCCGTTTGCATATGTAATAATGGCAACTTTGCCTACGCCAAACGTAACCATATCAATAACAACTACATCATTGAGAGTTGAAAGGAACTGAACGTTCTTTTCAACCAGAGTACCTGTGTCACCGCTGGTATCAATTTTTGTAAAGCCCTTAGATGTGCGAACCAAAAGACATTTCTTTGAACCTTCATAGTATTCAACCGCTGTATATCCTCTTGTGGGAGCTGAATCAAGATCAGAATAGTAGGCTGTATCTCCAAGTGCACATGAAGCTGAAACTTTGTAGATGTTCTTGCCATCAAAGATGTAATATTTATTATTATCAACTCCCTCAATAAAACCTGTTGCAGAGGCTTTCAGGCCCGTAACTTCAGTTGTAGTATGAGCCTCTAAATCAATAATTTTAGCTTTTGTTGTTCCATCCATGGTCAGCATTGAATCTCTGCTGAATCGGGGATTGGAGATGGAAACATCTGTAAATGCACTACCATCTTTTTCGTAGAATCCATTTGAGTTGTAGACAAAGCCGTTAAATGAAACGTCAAGCTTGTCTTTCTCATAAGTTATTTTCTCTGATTTTCCGGTTGAGGTGGTAAGCTTATATATTTCAGATGAGTTATCAACCCTTCTTGAGTAAAGGAAGTCTGTTCCATCAAAATAAGCACCGCGAATGTTCAGATCTTTTGTTCCTTCAACATACTTTGTGTCACCTTTGGTTTCTGTTGTATAGCAGATACCGTTGTCAGCAAGGAAATAGAGATTTGTTCCATCATTGTGAATGAAGTGGACAATGTTGTAGCCGGAAGAGGGCTGGGATGTAGCTACCTGGTAGTAGATACCGTGCTCTGAATCAACGTTACAGGATGCAAGCAGAAGCAGTGCTGCAACTGTTAAGAAAAGTGTTAGTTTCTTCATCTTCAACCTCCTCAATGCCTATAAATCAGTGACAGTGTAAGCGGAGCAAATACTCCGAATGCACTTTCAGTGCTCTTTGAGCCTGATGCTGAAGAACCGTAAAATTCATAGTTTGCCCAAAGACCTGCATCAAGACCGATTCCCCAAGACTCTGTAATGTAGTAAACAGGGTTGACTGAAAGCTTGATATGAGGGGCAAGGAACCTGTTGTTGTCGTATCTGAGAACAGTGATACCTGCATTGGCGTGCAGAATCAGGTCAAACTTTCCTGTCTGGACAGGGTAGTAACTGAGTTTTGCGGTAATTGGTATGGTTGTGAGAATCTTCATTGCAAAAGAATTGTTAAATGCATAACCAATCTCACCGCCAACTGCCAGATTACGTGTAACAAAGCTCTCATAACTGAGGGCACCATATCCGCCAATATACGTATGAGTTCCGTTAATTCCCTTCTGTAAACCCAGGGTGTCATTCTTAACAAATCCTTGGAATGCAGGGAAATCAACACCAACTATAAAAGTGAATGCAGTATCACCTTTTTCGTAGTAATACTCTGCTGAAAAAGCAGGAAGTGCCGCAACAACCAAAATGAGCAGCACAAACAGTAGATGTTTTCTCATAAATCACCTCTGAACAGATATTACAATTTTATTTTACTTTACTAAAGACATAAAACCATCTCTGTTCACAAAGGGTTACAAAAACAATAAAATGGAGCAAGAGGTGATTGTCAGTGATTCTTTCAGGCAGAGAAGTTGCATCGGCAGTAAAAAAAGAACTCTCATCAAGAACGGCAGAATTTCTTGAAAAATACGGCAGAAGACCGCTTCTTGCTGTTATTCTTGCCGGCAACAATCCGGCCAGTCTTACCTACGTATCAGGAAAGCAGAAAGCCTGTGATGAAACAGGCATTGACCACAGAGACTTCTTCTTTGATGCAGATGTTTCAAGACAGACTTTGGTACAGACTATAAAAGAACTGAATGAAGACAAAAGTGTAGACGGAATTCTGGTTCAGTTGCCGCTTCCCAACCACGAAGATGAAGAACTGATAATCAACACCATAGCCCCTGAAAAGGATGTTGACGGCTTTACTCCGTCAAATGTTGGCAAACTTCTGCTGGGTCAAATAGGGCATGAGGACCTTGTAGCATGCACTCCCAAAGGAATTCTGAGAATGCTTGATTACTACAAGATCTGTACCGATTCAAAGAATATCTGCATCCTTGGCAGAAGTAATATTGTGGGAAAACCTATGGCAGCTCTACTCATGCAGAGGGACAGAAATGCAACTGTCACAGTCTGTCATTCGCTTACAGACAACATAGTTCCCCACGTAAAGATTGCAGACATTGTTATCAGCGCTGTCGGAAAGCCCGGAATTGTTACAGCTGATATGATCAAAGAAGGGGCCGTAATCATAGATGTAGGCATGAATCGCATCCCGGATTCTTCCAAGAAAAGCGGATATCGCCTTACCGGCGATGTTGACTACCAATCCTGCCTTGAGAAGGCAAGCGCAATTACCCCTGTTCCTGGCGGAGTAGGCCCTATGACAATTGCCATGCTCATGGAAAACACCGTAATTGCAGCATTTAGAAACAGATGAAGAAATACTACCTTGAAACATACGGATGCCAGATGAACAGTGCTGAGTCAAACGCACTTGAAGCAATTCTTCAAGGTGCGGGTTGGACAGCCTCCACATCTCAGCAGGATGCGGATCTGGCAATAAGTAATACATGCTCTGTCAGACAAAGTGCAGAAAACAGAATCTGGGGCAGATTGGGCTCTTACAATCCGATCAAAAAGCAGAAGAAAATGACCTTGGTTGTTACCGGCTGCATGGCGGACAGACTTGGTGAAGACATAAAGAAAAAAGCTCCCCAGGTTGACTATGTTGTTCCTGTAAACGACAAGATGCACATTCTTGAAATTGTGGACAAGGTTTCTGCAGACATGTGCTCTTCGGATAAATACGAATTTACCTCAAGCTACTGGAAAGAGGGCGAGTTCTCATCCTATGTTCCCATCATGAACGGATGCAACAACTTCTGCTCCTACTGCATAGTTCCCTATGTGCGCGGCAGAGAGGTAAGCAGAAGTCCCGAGCAGATTCTTTCAGAGATAAAGAGCTTGGATCAGAAAGGTGTAAAAGAAATAACTCTGCTTGGTCAGAACGTTAACTCCTACAACTACGAAGGAATGGATTTTCCCCAGCTTCTGACCTTGATCTGTAAAAACCTGGGTAATATCAAATGGGTGCGCTTTGAAAGTCCCCATCCCAAAGATTTTTCAGACAGCCTGATTGAAGTAATTGCAAATGAAAAGGCCGTAGCCAAACATCTTCACATTCCAATGCAGAGCGGAAACAGCAGAATCCTGAATCTGATGAACCGCAGATACACTCGTGAACAGTATCTTGATTTGATAGAAAGAATTAAGACTCGTATTCCTAATATTACCTTTGCAGTAGACGTAATGGTCGGTTTCCCCGGAGAAACTGAAGAAGAATTCAAAGACACGCTTTCTGCAATGACTCAGGCAGGCTATATTGAAGCTTACATGTACTACTGGAATCCAAGGGAAGGGACCAGGGCAGTTGAAATGCCCGGCCAGCTTTCAGAAAAGGAAAAACAGGAGAGACTTCAACGCCTGATAGATTTCCAGTTGGATAATGCTGCAAAACTCAAATCAAAACGCATCGGAGATGTTCAGGAAGTTCTGGTTCTTTCAGTTTCCAGAGACAATCCTGACCAGATGCTTGGTAAGAATGAGCATAATGAAATGGTTGCATTTACTGTAAAAACCAAGCTTGAGCCGGGCAGTTTTGCAAATGTAAAATTCCTTTATTTGAATGGAAATACTTACGTAGGGGAGCAGGTATGAACCAGATTCTCAAGGACAGCTACGCAGAAGAAAAGGCGGTTTTTGACTCTAAGTTTGAAAAACTTAAGAAACTGATAAGCTCAAGCAGAAGGATGACAGTCTTTACCGGAGCCGGTGTATCAACTTTGAGCGGAATTCCTGACTTCAGAGGAAAGCACGGTGTCTACACAGATCCGTGGATGGGTCTGGACGTAGAGACAATCATCTCTATGACTTTCTTCAGAAAGAGTCCCGATATTTTCTACAGATGGGCTGAAGATGTATGGTATCGCCTGGATGAGTATGAACCCAACATTGTTCACAATACCCTTGCTCTGATGCAGAAGAAGGGCCTTCTCAAGAGTATCTATACTCAGAACATAGACATGCTTCATCAGAAAGCCGGAAGCACAAATGTCTTTGAGGTCCACGGAAGTCCTGCTGTACACCACTGCACCAAATGCGGAAGAAGTTTTACCTACAATGAAATTAAGCCGATAGTTCACAAACTTGAGGTTCCTCATTGTCCTTCCTGCAACGGAGTAATCAAACCGGACATTATCTTCTACGAAGAAGCGCTTAACAGCAACATTCTTGAGAATGCATTCAGGGATTTCTCAAATACAGACCTCTGTCTTGTCTTGGGTTCCTCACTTTTGGTGCAACCTGCAGCATCTTTTCCTCAGATTGCTTTACAATCCGGTGCACAAATTGTTATTGTCAATGCTCAGGAGACTGGACTTGACCGGTACTCACTTGTATTCAGGGATCTGAAACAGACTTTTACAGCCCTTAATGAATGGATTAACGGAAAATGATCAAACAGAATGAAAATATAAGAAACATTGCAATTATTGCCCATGTAGACCATGGCAAGACAACTCTGGTGGATGCACTCTTCCGTCAGAGCGGAGTCAACTCCAAAGACGGAGAAGACAGAATTATGGACAGCGGAGATCTTGAGCGTGAGAGGGGAATTACCATCAACGCCAAGAACTGTGCAATAAAGTGGAAGGGCGTCAAAATCAACATTATTGACACTCCGGGTCACGCAGACTTTGGAGGAGAGGTTGAAAGAGGCCTTAGCATGGTAGACGGAGTAATCCTTCTTTGTGATGCTGCTGAAGGTCCGCTTCCTCAGACCCGTTTTGTTCTTCAAAAGGCCCTTGAAAAGAACCTTAGCGTCATTGTTGTAATCAACAAGATTGACAGACAGGATGCTCGTCCAGAGGAAGTTCTGAACGAAGTTTACGACCTTCTTCTTGAACTTGGAAATGACGAAGCCTTGCTTGAAGTTCCTGTTTTCTATGCAAACGGCAGAAAGGGCATCTGCTCTGATAAACTCAATGACCCTGAGGCCAAAAACATTTTCCCGCTTCTGGATGCTGTTATAGAGCATATCCCGGCACCGTCTTACGACGATTCCGAACCGTTCCAGATGCTTGTCTCAGACCTGTCTTACAGCGACTATCTTGGACGTCTTGCCGTAGGTAAGATTATCAACGGCCATGCAACTGTCAATGACTCCCTTGTTTGCATAAATGAAAAGGGACAGCACATTCCGCTTCGTGTTACCAGGTTGCAACTCTATGACGGACCAAGGTTTGTAGAGGCACAGGAAGTGCAGAGCGGAGATATTACAGTTCTTTCCGGAATTGAAAATGTTTCAATCGGAGACACAATCTGTAATAAGGACTACGTTAAGGCTCTTCCCAGAATTCACGTTGATGAACCCACAGTATCAATGCTGTTTTCCAAGAATATATCGCCGCTTGCCGGCAGGGAAGGAAAACTCCTTACCTCTGCAAAGATTTGGGACCGCCTTGAGCGCGAGGCCCTTCGTAACGTATCTATTGGCATTGAAAAGAATCCCGACGACACCTTCACAGTTAAGGGCCGCGGAGAATTTCAGATGGCAATTATCGTTGAGCAGATGCGCCGTGAGGGCTTTGAACTTTGCATTGGCAGACCCAGAATCATTCTGCGCACCGATGAAAACGGCAAGGTCATTGAGCCGGTTGAAGACCTTCTGATTGACTGCCCGGAAGAGTATTCCGGAACAATCATGCAGGAACTGTCTGTCAGAAAGGGCTCACTTCAGAATATCAACTACCTTGCAAACGGCAGAGTAAAGATGTCTTTTGTCATCCCTTCACGCGGTTTGATCGGGTACAGGGACCAGTTCCTTACCAACACACGTGGCTACGGAATTATGAACAGCTCACTTAAGGGTTACGAGCCTTTCAAGGGCAGTTTCCCTGAACGCAGCACCGGTTCACTTGTATGTGACAGGGCCGGAGAGGCCGTTGCTTACGGAATTTGGGAACTTGAGGACCGCGGCCGTTTCTTCATTGTCCCGGGCGATCCGGTTTATGAGGGAGAGATTGTAGGTGAGAGAAACCGTGAAGGTGATCTTCTTCTTAACCCCACACGTACAAAGAAACTTACCAACCTCAGAGCATCCGGCCATGATGAAGCTGTAAGTCTTACACCGGTCAAGAAATTGACTCTTGAACAGGCAATCGGTTTTATCAAGGATGATGAACTTGTTGAAGTAACTCCTTCTTCTGTCAGAATCTGTAAGAAGATTCTGGACAGCCAGAAGAGAAGAATTTTTGAAAACAGAGGTTCAATTCCTGATTGTTTGAAGTAAAATTATCGTAATGAAAAGAAGTATAGTTCTGGTTTTATTGTTTCTCGTTGCAATTCCTGCCTTCTGTACTGTTTGGTACTCGCCTAAGGCAGAGGTTGGCATTGGTGCAGAGTTTTATCACTCGTCCGTTGCTCCTGAGCAGATTCCTTTCAGAACTTCTTTCTTTGTTGAAACAGATGTGATTCCTGTTAATTTTGACTCAGGACGCATCGGTTTTGGTGCGGGAATTTCTTTCTCATTTACAACCAGATCCCTTGCATACGGACACAGCATAATCAAGCCGTACCTGGCCTTTGGTCCGGTCCTTGGCTTTGATCTGCATTTTTCCCGTGTATTCACCCTCGGTTTCAAAACACGTCTCATGTTCAGCTACATGGGACCTGCTTATTTAGACAAGTTTGCATCTGTTGAAGTTGGAATAGTTCCTTCATTTGTTGTTGTTTTAAAGAACAGATTTAACCTGAGAATTCTTGTTCCTCTTACAGAAGTTCTCCGCAAAGACGGCTTCTGCCTTCGCGCAGGAGTCGGTGTTGGCATAAACTTGTGAGGTAACTGAAATGAAGAAAATTGCCTTAGTCCTTTCTGTTATCCTCACAGCCTGCCTTCTTCTTGTTTCCTGCGAACTTGTTACAGAAAAGCCTTCTAAGGGGACTTTGTACGTAGTTGCTATCGGTGACAATTTTGTTAATCAGCCGGGTTTCAATCCAATTACATCTTGTGAAAATGATGCAGATGCCTTATGCCAGGTCTTTGATTATCTGGGAAAGAAAGCTGGGATGGAGACTGTAATTTACAACTGCTCAGCCGGACGTTTTGAAGCCTTTGAGGCAGCTTTGGAGGAAGTGAGAAGCAGGGCAACAGACAATGACCTGACAGTAATTTTTGTCAGCACACACGGTTCCAACACAATTAAAGAAACTGTCTCGTATTCTACGGAAACCGATGCTAAAGCGCTTTTTTATCTTGAGAAAACAGACGAAAGCGTTATGGGCGTCTATGATGCCGGTCTGAAAAACTATTGCTCCTATATAAAGGGCAAGATTCTGATTCTTGCAGACTTCTGTTTTTCCGGTTCTTTGGTAGCCCAAGACTATTTCACATACAACAGCGCTAATTACTCAGGTGCCAGCGCATTAAGCCTTCTTTTTGACGGCACTCCTGCAACAGGATCCAACAAGGTGTTTGCTCTTTCCGCATCCACCTATTATGAGTATTCTTGGGCAAGTAATCCGTTAAGCACATATACAAAATATCTTCTCAAGGGGTTGGGACTGGAAAACTACGATCCTTTTACAAAGCAGATAACCATGAGTTCCGGCATTCCGGTTCTCCATGGCGGCCGTATTATCCTCTCAGACCTCTACAAGTACATTTACGCACGCTCCACAAATTCTTCTATTGAGGGAAGTCATACCCAAACTCCACAGATGAACACCGGAGCAAACGACCTTATCCTGTTCAGCTTCTGAGAATCTGCTGCTACGCTGCCGTGTTATGGGGTTACTGCCGTTACTGCCGTTACTGCCACACTTTGGGGTTCCTGCCATCCCTGCCGTACCTGACGTTACTGCCGTTTCTGCCACACTTTGGGGTTCCTGCCATCCCTGCCGTTCCTGACGTTACTGCTTTCTGAATATCTTCTCATCCTTAATTGCATACTCAGGATCATTAAACTGATCAGCAAACCTAATAACGTCTTTGCGGTCTGATTCTAGTAAGGATATTAACGCTTTCATATCCGTTTCAAACAAACTCTCCAATACCTCCACACAATAAGATTTGTAGTAAGCTTTCTTCCAGTAGGAAAAACAGGAGTAGGGTGCTTTCAATCCGTCCTTCCTCATATATGCATCGTTATCTGCAATGTACTTGAGTGTAATCAGTAACTGACATCTGTCTTTGATAGGGATGTAGCCTGGATACTTTTCTACTATTCTGTCAGGAACCGAATAACCCTTTTCCTTCAATTCTCTTTTGGCTGCAAATGTGGCTGAACGGCAAGCTACACCTCTTGCTTTTGATATTGAATCTATGTCATCAGCGTATAGAATCTCGTGAGTGTGTGTCGGCATTACAACCGAACAGATCATTATTACGTTGTTTTCAAGACATTGCCGCGAAAGAATCTTGTGGTAATAAGTGGCAACAGATGATGTTAAGAGGTTTCTGTTGTTATAGGTTTGTTGAACAACGTGGTAGAACTTGAAATCTTTTTCAATTTTACCGTTCTTAAATGTTCCCACTTTTTCTTGGGACATCTGATTTTGCCTTAGAAAGGTTTCTGTGATTTTCATAATATCCATAGTTTTTCTCCTTTGCATATATATGGTGAGAAAACGGCTTTCAGTTTCGCCTGTTTTCGGAGAAATAATGGGTATATTTCCTGTACTCAAATCAAATTAATTTTTTTGAATGGGAAGGATGTCAGTAACGTAAGGAACGGGAGGCCAAGGAGGGCTGTGAGGAACGGGAGGAAGGGCATAATCAGCCAGGGACGGGAGAAAGTGTTTATCCAAATAGGTTGAGGAATGCTGTGAACGAAAAACGGTTAACAGTTCTTAATCCGCGTTAAGCAAAAACGAAAATTTATATAAGTTTTGTAGGATTTTTTGTAAAAAATTATGTTGTGAGCAGGTGGGAACGTAGGGTAGATTATAAGCACAAAGTGGTAACTTTTCCCAAAATTCTGAAAAAATTGAGGGTAAAGTGGTAACTTTTAGGGAGAGGTATGAACGGAGAATACCGTAATACAGTTGATGAAAAAGGAAGACTCATGATACCGCCCAGGCTCAGAGAACAGCTTGGCAGTGTTACTGAGCTTATGCTCACAAAGTCAACATCCGACTCCCTTTGGCTTTTTACAAAGGCCGAATTTGAGAAACTTGATGCAGCAGTAAATTACGATCCGCTGTCAATGTTCAATCAGTATTCAAGGATACTGGACATGACCGTTATTGCTCCTGCACGTGATACAGAGCTTGATAAGGCAGGCCGGTTGTCTATTCCGCAGGTGCTCAGAGAGTATGCAGGAATTCAACCTAAGACTGAATGTGTGATTCTGGGTTCAAGAAATCACATAGAGATTATCAGCGTTGAAAAGTATGAAAAGATGATGGAGGAGTTCAAAAACAGAGTTGGAGAGGCCGGAAATGCCCTCAGCGTTCAAAGGATGGACCACTGATGGAATACGTTCACGTTCCGGTAATGGCAAACGAGGTTTTACAGCAGTTGGTTCCTGAAAGGGACAACGCACTTATGGTTGATTGCACAACCGGAGAAGGTGGTCATACAAAGCTGTTTTTGGAAAAGTACCCGTCATTAAAGGTAATTGGACTGGATTGTGACAGTTCAATTCAGCAGAAGGCAAAGCACAGACTTGCACCATTTGGTGACAGGTTTGAGCCAAGACATATCTGGTTTGACGAGTTCTGGAAAAACTACGAAGGACCGGAAGTTGATCTTGTTCTTTTTGATTTGGGCATAAGTGTATTTCATTACGAAGAGTCCAACAGAGGTTTTTCCCTGAGAAAGCAGGAAGAACTGGATATGAGACTGAATGAGTCCGAAGGACTGACAGCAAGAGATGTGGTAAACACATATCCTGAACAGAAACTTGCGGATGTCATTTTCAGATACGGTGAGGAGAGATATTCAAGAAGGATTGCATCAGCAATCTGTGAAGAGAGAAGAAAACATAGTATTGAGACAACAGATGCTCTTGCAGATGTTGTCTACAGGGCAGTTCCCCAGGAGTACAGACATCTGAGGTTCCACCCTGCAACAAAAACCTTCCAGGCCATAAGGATTGAGGTCAACGGAGAGTTGGACAGGATTGAAAGGGCGTTGGAAGGAGCAATGAATGCTTTAAGACCGGGTGGAAGGATTGCAGTAATAACCTTTCATTCGTTGGAAGACAGGCCAGTCAAATGGTTTTTCAGAAACCATAATGACAAATTGGAGATTTTGACTAAAAAACCCCTTGTTCCTACGGAGCAGGAATGTAAAGAAAACCCGCCTAGCAGAAGTGCAAAACTGAGGGTGGTACAAAAGAGGAGAGATGTATGAGTAATGAAACAAGAAGTACAGGAAAAGTAGTCTGTACTGTAATTTCTATTCTTGTCATCGGTATTTGTATAGTTGTCCCCGTATGGCAGAGTGCTGTTAATTCACAGCTTGAAGCAAAGATCAGCAGCGTTCAGGCAGAAATCTTCGGATATGAGACTGCCAAAATGAGTATCAAGGCAGACATTGCAAATAGAACAACTCCGGAGTATATTGTTGAAGCTGCAATCAAACAGAATATTAACTTCTCACAGATTGCCGTAGCATCACTCTGAGGTAAATATTTATGGCCAGACCCAGGTACGACGACTGGAACTTCATGGGAGAGTCTCTGGAATCAAACTCCAGGTATGATTCAGAAAAGAGGGTGAATCACATCCTTGTTCTGTTCATAATCTCCACTGTACTTCTTCTTGTCCTGGGACTTGTCTGTGTTTATTCAGCCAGTTACCCGGAAGCATTGTCCGAAGGATACAACAGTTATTACTATCTCCTCAAACAACTGATGTATGTTGGTATCGGACTTGTTACAGGCGTAATTGCCATTGTTGTTCCGGATTCATTTTTTAAGATCATCACTCCGGCTTACATGTTTGTTTGCTTTCTTGTAACCGGAGTAAATATTTTTGTTAAAAGCATTTACATAGCATATGAAAGCATTTTCGGACTGATTGTGCTTTCAGTTGTCATGTATCTCTCATTGTATTTTGCAAACAGGGGAAACCATATTTCCAGACTGCGTGAACTGTTGTTTCCCACCTTGTTTTCAACTGTCTTTGTCTTTTTAATTGCAATTCAGCAAGATGTTACATACCTGTTTCTATTCCTTATTGTAGTAATAGTAATGTTTGCCATTGGCGGAGTAGGATTCGGAGGAGTTGTTCTTCTTATCCTTTATGCTCTGGTTCCTGCGGTTCTTTGGACTTTGTCCGATCCTGAAAAACTGTCCTACGTTCTTGATCAGATTATTCCCGGTCTGAATTCTGCTACAGAAGGTACTCAGTCTGCACTCAGACAGCAGTGTCTTGCAAGCGGCGGTTGGTTTGGCAGAGGAATAGGAATGGGACAGTTTAAAAACCAGGGAATCACAGGCATTTCCAGAGAATATATTTTGTGCAATATATCTGAAGAACTAGGCTTTACAGGTATTTTGTCAATAATCATTCTGTTTATAATAATTGCTTATTGCGGATATAGATGCTCATATTATCTTAGAGATAAAAACACACATTATTCAAACCTTTCAGCTGGTCTGACAACGGTGGTTGTATGGCAGTTTGTCATTAACATTATGTCAGTTCTCAACATAGGTTTTTTCAGCGGAATATCTCTTCCGTTTTTCTCGTTGGGCTCTGTTACTGCAGTTGTTATTCTGGATTGCTGCATAATTCTAAGATGCATGATCCGTGGTTTTAAAACCAAACAGGAAACAACTACTGATTTAATTGAAACTCAACAGCCTGATAACGAACAGATAGCGGGGATCTCTTATGACTCGTACCAAGATTAAAATAGGTTTCATAGTCATTTTCGTTTTAATAGCCGCTATAGCTGTCTACATTGGGCTTTGCAATCTCAATTATTTTTTCATCAAAGAAGTTGAGTACTCTGCAACCGGAAGCGGATACAGTGTTGCAACTGATGTCCAAAATGTAATTTCCGGAATCAGGGGTCAGAATATCTTCCGTTTCAGTATTTCAAAAACTGAAGCTGCCTTGTTGAAATGTGAGGGAGTATCATCTGTTGAAGTAAAGAAATACTATCCGGATAAGGTGATTGTAAAAGTTCATTATTCCGGATTTCTGATCAGAGTAAAAACAGAAGAAGGCTTCTACCTTGCTGACAGTGAAAAAATGATAAAGGTTTCGGAGGAAAAGTATTATTCCTATCCCTCATTGAATGTTGTTGAAATGGATGATAGCTATGCATCTTTCATTGTCAAATGGGGTTACGAGGAAGGCTTTGCCCAGATGCTTGAACTTACCCGTCAATTGGACGCAAAGTCCTTGATAACTAATATAAAATACGATAATAATAACAGTAATAGGTTCGGACGTTTGATAGTAGAGACGTCTTCACCGGATGCAGAATTGTGTATAAGAGAACCTGTTACTTACCAAAGACTTCAGCAAGCCTTGGATTATCTGGTGGAAGACGGATTATACGACCTTTACGCAAACGCTTTGGTAAAAAGAACCTAGGGGAGCGTATACTGTGGCATCTGAGAAGATTCTGATGGGCTTGGACATAGGATCTGCCTGGACAAGGGCAGTGATTGGTTCTTTGTCAAAAGACGGCAAGCTCATGGTAGACAGTATATGTGAGTGCCCAAGCGAGGGTGTTGAAAAAGGCGTTATTGTCAATGCCGAGCAGACTGTAAAGACAATTTCATCTGTAATTCAGGAAGCAGAGCTTCAGGCAGGAGCCGAGGCACAGAACGTAATTGCCGGAGTAGGCGGTTCTTCTGTACGCGGAATTCAGAGCCAGGGCGTTGCCGGTATCAACACCAAAGGTCTTGAGATTACAAATTCAGACATATTCAGGTCTCTTGAAGTTGCAAGAACATTTGAACTGGGTCAAGATAGAATTATTCTCCACACTTTGGTTCAGGACTTCTCAGTAGACGGTAAATCAGGCATCAAAGACCCTGTAAACATGACAGGTCACAGACTTGACAGCAGAGCCTTGGTAATTACCGGTTCACAGACCAACTGTCAGAATCTGCGCAAGTGCATTCAGAGAGCAGGAATAGGTAATACCAGACTTGTTCTTCAGCAGCTTGCAGATGCAGATGTTGTTCTCAGCCAGGATGAAAAAGAGATGGGTACCATACTCATCAACATTGGAAGCAATATTACGAACATGATTGTCTACCAGAACGGTTCTCCTCAGTATGCAGGAGGAATTGATCTTGGCGGCGTAAACGTTACAAATGATATTGCCTACATATTCAACAAGCCTAAAACAATTGCTGAACAGATTAAGTGTGAATATGGCTGCTGCTATATTCCGTCTGTAAGACCTGATGAAAAGATAGTTATTCCGCAGGTGGGCGGACTTCCGTCCATCCAGATTCCCAAGAAGGAACTGAGCAAGATTATTGAACCCAGAATGGCAGAGATATTCTCGCTTCTGAAGAAGGATATGGAAGATAAGCATATCCGCGGTTCCTTTGGCGGCGGTGTAGTACTTGTTGGCGGCGGTTCTCTGCTTTCAGGAGTAACCGAGCTTGCAACTGAGATTTTCAGAGTACAGGCAAGGATAGGGTTCCCTGAAGCCCTTCCCGGACTTGACAGGTCATACATCAATCCCAAGTACACAACAGTTCTTGGGCTTCTTAAGTCTGAAGCTAAGAGGAATACAGTTTCCAGAGGCTCCAGAAACGGTTCAGGGGTACGGTCTTCACAGAAAACCGGAATTTTTCAAAAGTTGTCAAACTTCTTCAAGACAGTTGTCTGAGAGCATAGGGAGTAGTGAAAATGGATTTTGGGATGATAGAAGATTTGCTGCATGATGAGCAGGCTCAGCCTACCGAGATTAAAGTTCTGGGAGTAGGTGGTGCAGGCGGAAACGCTGTCAACAGAATGATTTCAAGTGGTCTCAAGAAAGTAACCTTCTGTGCACTCAATACAGATGTTCAGGCTCTTCAGCGTTCCAACGCTCAGATTCGTCTTCCTATAGGAAAGGAACTTACAGGAGGACTTGGAGCAGGCGGTATTCCTGAGATGGGAGAAAAGGCTGCAGAAGAGAGCCGTGATGAGATTAGAAAGCTTCTTCAGGGAACTGATATGGTGTTCATTACTGCCGGAATGGGTGGCGGTACCGGAACAGGTGCAGCTCCTGTTGTAGCAGAGATAGCCAGAGGGGAAGATATCCTTACTGTAGCTGTAGTTACAACACCTTTTGCCTTTGAAGGAAGAAAGAAACTTGCCTTTGCTACAGAGGGTATTGAAAAGCTGAGAAAGAACGTTGATACACTCATTCTCATCCCCAACCAGTACCTTATCAAGGTTTCTGAAAACAACACTCCTATCAAGCAGGCCTTCCTCATGGCTGACGATGTTCTCAGACAGGGTGTTCAGGGCATTTCAGAACTCATTACCGAACCCGGTGAAATTAACATTGACTTTGCAGACGTTCGCACAGTCATGAAGGGCAAGGGAGATGCCATCATGGGCATCGGTATAGGTGAAGGTGCTAACAGGGCTGTAGATGCAGCCAGACAGGCTATTAACAATCCTCTGCTTGAGAATGCAAATATTGACGGTGCAAAGAGTGTTCTTGTCAACCTGACAGCAGGTGACGGACTTATGCTCAGCGAATACCAGGATGTTGTAGAACTTATCACTGAGAACTGTGATGAAGATGCTCTTATCATTGCCGGTCAGGCCTATGATGCAGACATGGGAGACAAGGTAAAGGTTACTGTAGTTGCAACAGGCTTCAAGCAGGAACCTGTATCTGTAGAAGTTCCCGAGTTTGAGAAGCCTCGTAAGAGATTTGATCAGTTCATGGGTAGTCAGAACCAGACAAGTCAGAACCAGGCACCGAAATCAGACTCTCCTGCAGAAGAAAAGGGCACAGACCAGGTTATTTCTGTAAACCGCTGGCAGGATCTCCAGCAGCAGATCGGAAAGAGACAGGGAAGCAACGGAACAGGTCTTCCTGATGATTACTCGTTCCCTGCAATCCTGAGATACAAGAGAGATGAAGACAAGTAACAGCCA
>CADCOT010000056.1 GCA_902803145.1 uncultured Spirochaetales bacterium
GGATACAGATCTTTCCGAAGGAATTCTGATTGACAGAGCCCGCCTTACCTACAAAGACGCAGGTATCCTTCTTGTGGTAAGAACCGGCGTTTTGGAAACCGTAGAGTCATCTACAGGTGTTGTGGTCTCATCTCATGAAGGTAGAGCATGCTTGTACAGGCTTTCTGACGGCGAATGCCTCTTTGATAGCGGCGTTGTTTACTCCGTAGGTTTTGGCAAAGACGCTGAAAGCGCCCTTGCCGATGGTCGTGACCGTATGGAAACAATTATCTACTCAACTATAAAGGCAGTTTATGTTTAAAGAAGTAAATAGAACCGTCATGCCCCAATATGACGGAGAGGGAATCATGTATGTCCATGACCGTACAGGCATGGAAGTATTTCATCTGAAGAATAAAAGCACAGAACTTTGCGGAGATTTTATATTCAGCACCCCTTCTGAGGACAGCACAGGTTGTGCTCACATTCTTGAGCACACAGTTCTGTGCGGTTCTGAGCGTTATCCTGTAAAAGATCCGTTCAGCCAGCTGATAATCTCAAGTCCTAACACATTCTTGAATGCAATGACATACACAGATAAAACCATGTATCCCTTTGCGTCTCCTCTTAAAAAGGACTTTGATATTCTCTTTTCTGTATATGCAGATGCTGTATTTGCACCACTTCTCAGAAGACAATCCTTTAATCAGGAAGGAATAAGATACTTTGAATCAGGCTTTGACGGAGTTGTATTTAATGAAATGAGAGGAGCTAACAGCTCTGAGGACTCACTTTTGGAAAATGCTGTAACTGAGAAGCTCTTTGAAGGAACAGCTGCTGCTTATGATTCGGGCGGAGACCCCAAATGCATACCTGATTTAACTTACGAAGAATATCTTAAGCGTTACAGAAAGTGGTACAGTCCGTCCAACTGCAGACTGTATTTATACGGTGATTTGGATGCACAGTACTACATGTCTTTGATAGAAGAAAGATATCTTGGAGAAGAAAACCTTAAAAAGTGGGACAATAAAAAAATTATACCGAGTCCGGATAAATATTCCATTAAATATAATACTCCTCAGCGTAATTCCGTTGTTTGCCCCTCAAATACAGCTTCCAGTGCGGTTTTGTCATGGCTTGTTGGGCCTTCTGACAATCCTCTTGAGGTTCTTTCGTTATCTATTCTTGTTGATATTTTGCTTGGAACTCCCGGTGCTCCTCTTTATAAGGCAATTACAGAATCTGACCTTGGAGAAGACCTTCATACAAACTCTGGAATGAGTGCACATTATCCTTATCTGACTTTTACAGTGGGTTTTACCGGCTCTGATAAGGCAAAAATTGATGAAGTTGAACCTTTTTTGCTTAAATCTCTCTCTTCTATAGCAGAAAATGGCCTTGATAAGGACGAAGTTGAGGCTGCTTTGAGGCGTCAGGAGTTCAGATTGAAGGAAATTCAGGGTTCTTCCTATCCTTATGGACTAAGAATTGCATTTTCTATGGCTAAATTCTGGGCTAGAGGCGTTGATCCTGCATGTTGCATGGATGAAAGCGCTTTGTTGGATATTATTAAAGAAAAGGTTTGCAATGAACCTTACTTTGAAAACTGTATCAAATGCTATTTCCTTGACAATAACAGACGTCTTTTTACTACCAGTAGTTGTGACCCTGATTATGATAAGAAGCTTTCTGAGTTTCTTTCTTCAAAGTTTCAGAAAACTGTTGAGGCTTCTGATTCTGAATTGCTTGCAAAATATAAAGAGGATTATGAGACCTTTATTTCTGCAGAGGATACTCCTGAGGCCTTATCCACTATTCAGAGAATCAGGCTTACTGATATGCCTGACAAGTGTCCGTCCTATGCTGTAAAGAAGAGAAACATTGGAAATCTTACTGTTACTCCCATACCCATGTTTACAAACTCCATTGTTTATCTTCAGATGTCTTTCAATACAGATTTTCTCACTGTTGAAGACTTGGAGATCCTGCCCATTCTGATAAGGTTGCTTCAGATGTGCGGAACAAGTAAAGAGGACTATGTTCAGATTGGTAATAGGACCAGACTCCTTACCGGAGACCTTACAGTTCAGCACAATTGCGGAACACGTTCTGACGGAAAAATAGTTTCCTTTGTGTCTGTTAAAACCAAGGCTCTTCAGGAGTATTATTCTGAGGCTGTTGACCTTATAAAGGACATTATTACAGACGCAGATTTATCAGATACTTCCAGGATAAAAGACTGTATTACAGACCTCTTTACAATGACTGAACAGAACTATCCTTACAGTGCAAATTACTATGCAAATCTCTATGCGGGTTCTTCTGTTTCACCTGTCTTTTTGGCCAATGATTACGTATTTGGAACAAGACTTTGGCTGAACATTAAAAAGTTTAAGAGTCTTAATAAAAACGGCCTGAAAGATTTGTCAGTACGCCTTACAAACCTTAGGGACAGCATCTTCGGTCAAAAAGACATAACAGTTATGACATGCTGTTCTGAAGATGTAATTGAAGAGAACATAAATACTGTTATCAAAAGCATTAACACCTATCCGGAGTATGATAAAGTTAGGAAGCCTTACAAATTAGAAATACTTAGTAAGGCTAGCTCGGAATATAATGTTCTGACTCTTTCTTCCGGACCTTCTTTCAACGCACGTGTTGTTGATCTTTCAACTGAAGATGACCATGCTCTTGTGGAAGATATGCTTCTTGCTTCAATTCTGGCAAACGGTTGGCTGTGGTCTACAGTTCGAGGAAAGAACGGTGCCTACGGAGTTGAATCACACGTTGAGATGCAGGAAAAACTTTACTTCTGTTCGTCCTACAGAGACCCGCTTATCAAGGATACTTTCAATGCCTACAGAGAGAGCCTTAGCCAAGGTGTTTCTAAAGATGAAATTGAATTTGCAGCGGTCTCAATTCTGGGGCGTGAACTTAGGCCTATGACTCCTCTTATGTACAGTAACGAAGCGTTCAGACGTTTCATGTACAACATGACAGACCAGGCTTATGAAACGAGAAGAAAGCAGCTGTTTACAACAACTCCTGAAGACTTGAAAAAAGCAGCAGAACGCGTTGCTCATCTTATGGATAAAGACCATACGGATGTTACTGTCTGCAGCAGACGCAATGCCGGCAAACTTGACGGAAATGTGATTGAGTTGCCCGACTGATTCGCTTGGATTATAATTTTTCCGGAGGACTTCCATGAAATACCTTGGAGCAATTGATCAGGGAACAACCAGTACCCGTTTCATACTGTTTGATGCTGAAGGAAACATTGTTTCCTCCTACCAGCTTGAGCATAAGCAGTTTTTCCCAAAACCGGGTTGGGTTGAGCATGACCCTGATCAGATTTGGCAGAATACAGTTGAAACTGTTGCAACTACTCTCAAAAGCAGCGGAATTGACCCTGCAGATCTTGCAGGTGTAGGAATTACAAACCAGCGTGAAACGGTAATCCCCTTCAATCCCGTAAGCGGAAAGGTTTGGCATAAAGCAATAGTCTGGCAGGACCTCAGAGGTGCTGCTCTTATAGAAGAATTAAAGAAAAAGTACTCCGCAGATTGGCTTAGGAAGAAAAGCGGCCTTGTTTTTTCTCCTTATTTTGCTGCAAGTAAGATTGCCTGGCTCCTTGATAATGTAAAAGGCCTTAGAGAAGCAGCCGAGAAAGGCGAAGTTGTATTCGGAACCATTGATACATGGCTTACATGGAACCTTACAGGTCGAAAAAAGGTCATTACGGATGTTTCGAATGCCTCCAGATACATGTTAATGAACATTGAAACACTCAAGTGGGATGACGAACTGCTTGAAGCTTTCAATATTCCTAAGTGTTCTCTGCCGGTAATAGTTCCTTCAACCGGAGAAATCTACGGAATGACAGATCCGAACGGACCTTTTGGAAGAGAAGTGCCTGTATGCGGAATACTTGGAGACCAGCAGGCAGCTCTGTTTGGTCAGGCTTGCTTTACACAGGGTCTTGGCAAGTGTACATACGGAACAGGATGCTTCCTTTTGGTTAACACAGGAAACAAACTCTGTTATTCCGAGAACGGTCTACTATCCACGGTTGCGTATCAGAAAAAGGGTGAAAAACCTGTTTATGCCCTTGAAGGTTCTATTGCAGTGGCAGGTTCTCTTGTTCAGTGGCTCAGAGATAATATGAAGATGGTAAAGACTGCTCAGGAACTTGATGAATTTGCAGAAGAAGTAGATGACTGCGGCGGTGTTTATATTGTTCCTGCCTTTGCCGGGCTTTTTGCTCCGTACTGGAGATCTGATGCGCGCGGTGTTATTGCAGGACTGACGGGATTCAGTAACAGAAGCCATATTTGCAGAGCAGCATTGGAATCGACTGCCTTTCAGGCCTATGATATATTCAATGCTATAGAGCGTGACAGCGGAATTGCCATGACTGAACTTAAGGTTGACGGCGGACTTACCAACAGCCGTCCTCTTATGAAGTTCCAGGCAGACATTTTGGGTATTCCCGTTATCAGACCCAAGGTTATTGAGACAACAGCTCTTGGTGCTGCCTATGCTGCGGGAATGTCCGTCGGTCTTTTCTCTGACTTTGACCATCTGAAAGGTCAGTGGAAGGAAGAGTCACGTTGGGACCCGGTTATGGATAAAAAAACCAGGGAGTCTAAGATAGGATTTTGGAAAAAAGCCGTTGAGCGTACACTCAACTGGATGTAAGGAGTATAGATGACACTTCAGATAGTCAAACTTGCAGTGCAGGTTCTGATTCTAACTTTTCTCTACTACAGAATATATACGCTGTTTTCAGCCAATCAGGCCAAGGACGCTGTAGTCGGAATAGCTTTCTACGTAATCTTCTACATGCTCAGTCATGTTTTGAAGCTTTCTGTCCTTGAATATGTTTTCAAAATGCTTATTGTGCCTTTTGTTGTGTTCATCTGCGTCCTGTATCAGCCGGAAATTAGAAGAGCCTTTGCTCCCGGTTTCTCAAGAAGAAAGCGTTTTCTTCGTTCCGGTAAAACCAGTACAGAGAACATTGACAGTATTCTCAGCGCCTGTCAGCGTCTTTCCCAGGTAAAGCGTGGTGCTCTGATTGTTTTCCCCAGAAACGTTTCTATTAAGAACGTAATTGAAACAGGAACGAGGCTGGATGCGGCAATCTCAACTGCTTTGATTGTTACTATCTTTGACCATGATACTCCTCTGCATGACGGAGCTGTTGTTATTCAGGGTTCTAAAATAGTTGCTGCAGGTTGTTATCTGCCTCTCAGTTCTCAGACAGGAATTATGCAGTCATTCGGAACAAGACACAGAGCCGCTTTGGGTATGGCAGAAGAATCCGATGCAGCTGTAATTGTTGTCTCTGAGGAAACAAAGGCAATTTCTCTGGCATACAGCGGAAACATCTACTACCAACTGACACTTACAGAGTTGAAGAGTGCACTTCTTGCTCTCTTCAACAACATGGATATCAATCTTAGGAAGGAAAGGGGGGATAAAGAATGAAAGATCAGGGCTTTTTCTCAAACTGGCAGGCAAAGCTGGTCAGCTTCCTCCTTGCAGTAGCAACTGTTTATCTTGTTGTCTTCGGCTTCCAGCAGAGGCGTGAGATTACTCTTCCTCTGACTGTTATTCTTCCTGAAACAGAGTATGAGGCTATAAGTCTGATTCCTCAGGAGGCAGTTCTTGTTGTTCAGGGTACAGAGGAAAGAATCTACATGCTTAATGCAGATTGCTTCTCAATTACTGCAGACTTTTCCGCTGTTGACCATGAGGGAGTTTCTTCAGTTCCTGTAACAATCAAGTACGATGCCCCGACAGAAGCATTTGACCTGTCAAAGATTTCTCTATACACGGAACCTGCTTCGGTCAGGATATATTTTGAAAAGAAATGATCTGCGGAATAGGCATTGATGCTGCTTCAATTGAGCGTACCGGCAGGCTTGATGAGCATGCTGTAAACAGAATCTTCCACCCTGACGAGGTTGCCAGATACAAGGAACTGGCTTCAGCTGCAAAGGGCGTCAGAGACCAGTTTCTGGCTTCGCGCTTTGCGGTAAAGGAAGCCTATGCAAAAGCCAGAGGTCTTGGGTTCTGTGATGTTATTGTGCCGAATGAGATTTGCACCTGCGAAGATAAGCTTGGAAAGCCGTTTATCAAGCTGGTTGGAAAGACATTAGAACATCATCCGAAGGATCAGAATATCTTTGTAAGTATTACTCACCAAGAGCCGCTTGCACTGGCAGTGGTAATCCTTGAAAGCGAGGAAAACCATGGCCAGAAGTGACTGGCATAGGCCATCTGAGTTCTCAGCAGAGCCGGGAAGACGCCGTGTAGCGCTGACTTTGTGCTACGACGGGCGTGCTTTTTGCGGTTGGCAGACCCAGAACGGATGGCCTTCTGTTCAGCAGACTCTTTTGGAAGCTGCAGTCAAACTTACAGGACTGACAGATATTACAATTTGCGGAAGCGGAAGGACGGACAGCAAGGTTCATGCAATGGGTCAGGTTGCCCATATTGAGCTTCCTGAATCCTGCACGCTTCCTGCAAAGGCTTTTCTGCACGGTCTGAATGCGCTTTTGCCTTACACGGTCAGAATTACTGAAAGTCATGATGCTCTGCCGTCATTTCATGCCAGATACAGTGCAATGGCCAGGGAATACAGGTACTTTTGGGCAGTGATGGAAAAGCATAATCCTTTCCTTGAAGGTCTTGTAAGTCCGGTAAAAAGAATTCCTGATTTGGATCTTCTTAATTCATACGCAGAAGTTCTGAAAGGAACACATGATTTTACTACATTCACCGGGTCCGGGGACCAGAGCCCAAGCAAGGTGAGGGACATCTATCTTTCTGATTTTGAGGAAGTAAAATCAATGTACGGCCTTCCTACGGTAAGGTATCGCATCTGCGGTAATGCCTTTTTGTATCACATGGTGCGCTCTCTCTGCGGAACTATGATGAGTATGGCCCTTGAAGGCAAAAACGAATCTGAATTCAAAGATGTACTTCTTTCAAAAGACAGAAGCAGGGCTGCAAAAACTGCAGATCCGGGCGGACTGTACCTGTGGCGTATCAGCTATGACCCGGAAGAA
>CADCOT010000057.1 GCA_902803145.1 uncultured Spirochaetales bacterium
GAAGTTGCTGCGGAACAGTTGTAAGGTATTCACAGCCGCTGAACATTTCAAAATAACAAGACTCCGCAAGAGTTGTTGCAGGAAGCTCCGGTGCTGTCTGAAGGTCAGAGCATTTAAACATAGAGTCATAACAATGCTCTGAAAGAGTTGTTGCCGGAAGAACAGGTGCTGTCTGAATACTGGAGTATGCAAACATTAAACTGTAGCAGCTTGCTCCCAGATTTGTAGCAGGAAGAATGAGGGGCTTTGAGGAATGGTTTTTTATATGATTGTTGCTGTGAAACAATTCTGTAAAGGCAAGTGCAGGAACAGTATCTTTGTCTTTAAAATCTTCAGAATAAACAAGACTCATAATGTTGCCATAGACATAACAATCAGCAGTGCAACCTATTTTAAGAAGAGGGGAAGATCTTTTTAAAGAATACAGACTGATTTTATCACCGGCAGAGACGCTTATTGTACAGGTATATTTTCCAAGGATGCCTTTGAACTCTGCTTGGGTGAATGTCTTGCCACCGTCTTTTGAATACTTCATTTCTAATTTGCCAAATTCGCTGGTCAGTGTCAGTTCTCCGTTGTCAATGAACTCTAAGGTAAGGGGTACTGAATAAGGGTCAATATCATCAAAAACATCATCAACGGAGTTATTGCAGGACACCAAAGCAACAAAAATGAGTATTATTTGCAACAAGAAGAGTCTGCGCTTCATAAGGCGATTATCTCATAGTTTGGAATAGATGGACAACTGAGATTTCCTATTTTATAGTTTTAGGTATGGATAAGGTTTTACAGGAAGATTTCTTTCTTGACGCAAAGTCAATTGAACATGCTATAGAGGAGACTGACAAAATCTTGGAAGGCGTCAGTATTGACTCCAAAGATGAGCTTAGGCTTAAGTTGTCTCTTGAAGAGATTTTACTGAAATACAAGGATGAACTGCCTGAAAAAACTCCTTTCTCACTGCGCTTTACAACCTTCTTTGGGGCGTTCAGAGTTTTGCTGAGAATTAACGGCAAGATGTTCGACCCTACTGTAAAAGACACATCTACTATTTCTGTACTTGGTTCCCTGATGGCCCATGCGGATACCATGGACATGGCATGGCACTATCGTTCAGGTGTCAACCTGGTAACTTTCATAATTGCCAAGAAGCAGAAACTCAGTTTTGCTCTTCATCTGATGCTGGGAATAGCTGTTGGAATCTTTGCCGGGTACCTGATAAGGTTTGTAGCTCCCGGTGTTGCGCCGGATATTGCTGAAAAAGTTATCAATCCTTTGACAAATTCATTTACAGGTCTTCTTTGCGTTATGGCAACGCTTATGTGTTTTTGTGCTATCTCGCTCGGAATAGTTAGGATGGGGGATATTTCCACATTCAGTACAGTGGGCAAGAGGATGATCCGTTCATTCCTTGTTGTGTCTCTAATTCTTTCACTTCTGAATACTGCATGGCTTGTTCCGGGGATGAGATTCGGAATGCATTCAATAGTAGCTCTGGATTTGTTTGATTTCTGGAAACTTATTTTAGGCTTTATACCGAACAATGTTCTCAGTCCTATTCTTGAATTCAACTCTGTCCACATTGTCATTGTCGGTATCATGTTCGGTATTGCCATGCTCAAGATGGGTAAAAAGGCCAACGAGCTTACTACTGTCTTTGATCAGGTAAATACTGTTGCAATAATGTCCAATGGTTACCTCAACCGTTTTATTCCTGTCTACGTAGGCTGTATGATCTGTTCCCAGATTCTGACAAACCAGAGACATTTGGTTCAAGACTTTGCACAATTGTTCCTGATTGTATTCATCGGCGAAGCCGTAACTCTGATAGTCTACACTTTGATTGTGAGCTTCAGGCTTAAAGTGAGGGTTTCCGTTCTTGTTAAAAAGCTGTTCTCGGCCTTTATTATTTCGCTTTCAACCGCAAGTGTGTCGGCTGCTTTCTTTACAACCATTGATACGCTGATAGGGAAGCTTGGAATAGAGGAGAATTATGCTCCGCTGGCATATAACCTTGGAGGCGTTCTTTTCCGCCCGGGATACTGTATTGTCTTTACCGCGTGCAGCCTCTTAACGGCAAACCACGTGGGAATTGAGGTAACATGGGCTTGGATATTTGCCGCGTTCTTCCTTTCATTTGTTCTTTCAGTGGCAACACCGCCTGTTATCGGAGGAAGTACAGTTTGTTTCTCAATTCTGTTTTCACAACTTGGATTAGGATCGGATACTCTTGCACTGATAATTTCTATCAACGCAATTCTTGAGTTCCTTACTGTAGCTGTAAACAACTACTGCCTGCAGTGCCAGATAGCGCTGTTGGCTAACTCGTGTAATAAGATAAATCTGGAGACCTTAAGAGGCGCCTAACACTTCATGTGGGCCTTGATTGCGTTAAAAGTAGTGTCGCTAATGTAGTGCTCAATTCTGCAGGCATCGTCAGCGGCAGTTTTTTCATCAACACCTATGGCCAACAGAAGTTTTGTAAGGACAGTGTGGCGCTCATAGATATTCATAGCCTTCTTTTCTCCTTCCTCAGTCAGCTTGATAAAGCCATGTTCATCTGTAATGACAAGCCCTTCGTTTTTGAGGAGTCCAAGGCCACGGCTGACAGAAGGCTTTGAAAAGCCCATGTATTCTCCCACATCTATAGCCCGAACTTCGGGCGATTTCTGAGAAAGCACATAAATTGTTTCAAGGTACATCTCACCTGATTCTTGCATACAGTAATAGATTCCCACATCTGGACAGTTCTTTCAACTAAAGTAATGACCCTGCTTGACAAGTTAGCATAGGCTAACCATAATAAGTTGTAGTTAGCGCCTGCTAACTCTGTGTTTGGGAGCAAAAATGATTCCGTTGAATTTGGCAGAAGAAAACAAATCTCAGATTATCAGGAAGATTGGGGGAAGTCCTGACGTAAAGAAGCATCTGGAAGATCTTGGCTTTACGGTAGGAGGAGAGGTGAGTATTGTCAGCACTCTTTCCGGAAACCTCATTGTGAAAGTTAAGGAAAGCAGGGTAGCTGTCAGCAGCGAACTTGCTAGAAAAATAATGGTTTGAATGTTTGGAGGAACGGTGGATGAAAACGCTAAGGGACGTTGGAATAGGCAAGACAGCAGTTGTTGTCAAACTGCATGGTGAAGGCGCTGTAAAGCGCAGAATCATGGACATGGGAGTTACAAAAGGAACTTCTGTCTATGTAAGAAAAGTTGCCCCTCTTGGAGATCCGATTGAAGTAACGGTCAGAGGCTATGAACTGTCTGTCAGAAAGGCAGATGCAGAAATGATTGAAGTTGAATAATAAAGGAGATTGTTATGAATATCAGAATTGCCCTTGCAGGCAACCCGAACAGCGGAAAAACCACACTGTTCAATGCACTAACCGGATCCAATCAGTTTGTGGGAAACTGGCCGGGAGTAACAGTTGAGAAAAAAGAAGGAAAACTGAAAAATCACGAAGGTGTAATTGTTACAGACCTTCCCGGAATTTACTCCTTGTCCCCGTATACACTTGAAGAAGTAGTTGCAAGAAACTATCTGATAGGTGAGCGCCCGGATGTTATTCTTAACATTGTTGACGGAACCAACCTTGAAAGAAACCTCTATCTGACAACCCAGCTTGTGGAACTTGGAATTCCCGTAGTTGTAGCCATCAACATGATGGATGTTGTCAAAAAGAACGGAGATGTAATTCGCATTGATGAACTTTCCAGACAGCTCGGTTGCAAGGTTGTAGAGATATCGGCCTTGAAAGGCACGGGAGTAGAAAATGCTGCAAATGCCGCAATTACAGCTGCAGGCGGAGCAAAGACCATTCCCCAGCATACCTTCTCAGGTCCTGTTGAGCATGCACTGGCCCATATTGAAGAGGCTGTTGTGCATTCGTTGCCCCAGGAACAGCAGAGATGGTATGCAATCAAAGTTTTTGAACGTGATGATAAGGTTATGGGACAGCTTAAGATTTCTGCCGATACTCTTTCTCACGTTGAAGAAGATATCAGAAATGCAGAAACTGAGCTTGACGATGATTCTGAAAGCATTATCACCAACGAAAGATATGTTTACATTGCCCAGGTAATCAAGGCCTGCTACAAGAAAAAGAAAACAGCAGGAACTTCTGTTTCAGATAAGATAGACAGAATTGTAACAAACCGCTGGCTTGGACTTCCAATCTTTGCAGCAGTTATGTTCCTGGTTTACTGGATTGCAATGGTTGCTGTAGGTGCTCCTGCAACAGATTTTACAAACGACAATATCTTTGGTGACGGTTTCCACCTGTTTGGAATTGACGGAGGCTACACTGAATTGTCAGAAGAGTACGGTGAAGCCTCTCTAATTGTTGACGGATATGATGCCTATGTTGAAAAGTATTCAAAAGCTCCTGTAGGAGAGTATGAATATGCAGTTGAAGATGAGGAAACTCTTGAAGTCACATATGAAACTGCAACCCTTGAAGATTACAACAACGCTGTTGCAACCCTTGAAAAGATAGGGGAAGAACCTGATCCGGCCGAATACGGAGTATGGATTCCCGGTATTCCTGCTCTTGTTGAAAGGCTTCTTGATGCTGCACAAGCCTCTGATTGGCTTAAGGGTCTTATCCTTGACGGTATTGTTGCCGGTGTTGGTGCAGTACTTGGCTTTGTTCCGCAGATGCTTGTTCTGTTTTTAATGTTGGCATTCCTGGAGGCTTGCGGATACATGGCTCGTATTGCATTTGTTCTTGACCGCGTGTTCCGCAAATTTGGTCTTTCCGGAAAATCATTCATTCCTATGCTCATTGGCGTAGGTTGCGGAGTTCCCGGAATTATGGCCAGCAGAACAATTGAGAATGAACGTGACCGTCGTATGACAATTATGACAACAACGTTCATTCCCTGCGGTGCAAAGGTTCCTTTCATTGCAATGATTGCAGGTGCTCTGTTTGGCGGTTCTCCGTGGGTTTCAACTTCTGCATACTTTATCGGAATGGCAGCAATTGTTATTTCAGGAATTATGCTCAAGAAAACAAAGATGTTTGCCGGCGAGCCTGCTCCGTTTGTAATGGAACTTCCTCCTTACCACTGGCCCACACTGGGAAATGTTCTCAGATCAATGTGGGAACGCGGCTGGTCATTTATCAAGAAAGCCGGAACAATCATCTTGTTTTCAACAATTCTGGTTTGGTTTACAAGCTACTTCGGATTCACTTCTGAAGGCTTCAGAATGCTTTCAGAGGAAGAGCTTGACCTTTCCATCCTTGCATGGCTTGGTAACCTGATTGCCTGGATATTTGCACCGCTGGGATGGGGTAATTGGCAGGCTGCAGTTGCTTCAATTACAGGTCTTGTGGCCAAGGAAAACATTGTAGGAACAATGGGTATTCTTTACGGCGGCGGAGATGCAACTGTTTGGCAGACTCTTTCTACTGCCTTTACCGGTGTAACAGGTTATTCCTTCTTGGTGTTCAACCTTCTTTGCGCACCTTGTTTTGCAGCAATCGGTGCAATCAAGAGGGAAATGAACAATCCTAAATGGACATGGTTTGCAATTGGTTATCAGTGCGGTTTTGCCTATGTAATTGCCCTTATGATTAATCAGTTCGGAAACCTGTTCACAGGCCATGTGAACGTACTGGGACTTATTGTTGCTGTTGCAGCACTGGCAGCAATTATCTACATGCTGTTCTTCAAGAAGTACAGTGAAGCAATCAGACGTAGCTGATTGAAAGGTTGAAAAAATGCTTGGAACTATCCTGATTTCTCTTTTATTGGTCGCAATTGTAGTACTGATAATCCTTAAATTGAGAAAAGACAGGAAAAACGGCAAGGCCTCCTGCGCGGGAGGCTGCGCCGGTTGTGCCCTGAGCGGGATGTGTCATAAGAACAAAGATCTGTGATACAATAAATTGCAATGGGTGTTATCATAACAGGACTTCTTATTCCGTTTTTAGGCACTGCAACAGGTGCAGCTTGTGTTTTCTTTCTTAAGAAGGATCTGAATGCATCTGTTCAGCGTATTCTTTCAGGTTTTGCAGCCGGAGTCATGGTTGCAGCTTCAATTTGGAGCCTGATTGTTCCTGCCATTGAACAATGTTCAGACAGGGGCAGTTGGGCTTTTCTTCCGGCTTTTATAGGGTTTTGGCTGGGAATTCTTTTCCTGCTCCTTTTGGATACTGTAATTCCGCACCTTCATGTTGGTACGGACCAGGCAGAAGGACCCAAAAGCCGGGCAAGCAGAACCCTCATGATGGTTCTTGCAGTTACCTTGCACAATATTCCTGAAGGAATGGCCGTGGGTGTTGTATATGCCGGTCTGGCTTCAGGGTCTGCCAATATCACTGCAGGCGGTGCACTTGCTCTTGCTTTGGGTATAGCAATTCAGAATTTTCCGGAAGGTGCTATTGTTTCAATGCCTTTGTTTGCAGAGGGAAAGAAAAAGGGAAAATCTTTTGTCCTTGGAATGCTGTCCGGAGCAGTGGAGCCTATATTCGGTGCTCTTACTGTTCTTATTGCCGGCTTAGTTGTTCCTGCAATGCCTTATTTTCTCTCTTTTGCGGCAGGTGCAATGCTATACGTGGTAGTTGAGGAACTGATTCCGGAGATGGCAGCAGGGGAACATTCAAACGCAGGAGTAATAGCTTTTGCCCTTGGTTTCAGTATAATGATGGCCTTTGATGTTGCCCTTGGATAAAAAATCCTTGATTGAGTATAAAAATAAATTAGAATATAACATGTGACTATCCACAAATATAGAAGGCCATTACGCAGAGGTTTGATTTTGGCCTGTCTCTTGTTTATTGGCGTTCTCAGCATTCTTGTAGGTATAAAAACTTACAACAGATTCCGTGCAGGCATAATTGAAAGTCACAAAGCCTATATTACAGACCTTCTGAACTTTACTGCTTCCAACATTGACGTTGAAGATTTGAAAGAGTGCCTGGCAAGCGGAGTCAAATCTGAAAAGTATGAACAACTGCAGGTTCTTTTGGATAATATCAAAGACACCCACAATATATTCTTCATCTATGTGGTTATTCCTCTTCATGCCGGTGAACATGACAACGTAATGAATGTAATTGCCGGTGTGTCTGCCCAAGAAAAGGAAGAGGGTATTGAAAATGTTGAACTTGGAGGTCTGACAGGGGATTCATATCCTGCCAAAACTGCTGCCAAGTATTACAATGCCATTAACAAGACCGGTGACATAGTTTTCTTTGAAGATGACGCAGAGTGGGGAAAATTCTATACAGGAGTATATCCGCTTCTTGATTCAAGTGGGGAATT
This sequence comes from uncultured Spirochaetales bacterium, assembly GCA_902803145.1. Taxonomy (GTDB): domain Bacteria; phylum Spirochaetota; class Spirochaetia; order Sphaerochaetales; family Sphaerochaetaceae; genus RUG14846. The sequence continues at coordinate 7,266 of CADCOT010000057.1, forward strand.
CTTTGCTCAGCTTTGTGTGAACATAACAATTCCGGAATTAAATGGTCAGATTAACGAACAGGTTATTTCAATTCTTTGGCTTATTGCAGGTGTGGGAGTGTTCTTTACCTGCATCTTCATTGTATGGAGCAACCGCAACATAACCAATCCTATCAAAATGCTTGAGAAAAGCGTTGTAGGTTTTGCATCTCAGAGCAACAACAAGAGAGATGTAGAAGGTCTTATCATGGCAGATCCGGATATTCACACCGGTAACGAAATTGAAGGACTTTCAAAAGCCATTCTGAAGATGGCTGACGATATTGTTGAATATGTAAGAGTTCTTGCATCTACAGAGCATAGAGCTGAGGAGTTGGGAGAACTAGCAACAAAAGACTCTTTGACCGGAGTAAGAAATAAAACCGCCTATGACAGGGTGGTTCATGATATGGAAGAACTTAAGGAAAAGGATTATGGCGTTGTCATGATAGACCTGAACTACCTTAAGAGAATCAATGATACACAAGGTCATGACAGCGGAGATGTTGCCATAATGAAGCTCTGTTGGGTC
>CADCOT010000058.1 GCA_902803145.1 uncultured Spirochaetales bacterium
CTACAGAACTCTAAAGAGAGAACTGATTGATGGAAAGACTTATCAAACTAGGGAGGAAGCAGAGAAGGATGTGTTCAAGTACATTGAGTTGTACTACAACACCAAACGTAAACATTCAGGCTTGGGGTATATGTCACCCAGAGAGTTTGAAATGAACAACACATAATTCTCTTAACTTTTTGTCAAGAATATCTGGACAAGTCCAACCTAGCTTTTCAAGAACCGCTCCAATGAACTGGGGTCAGTTCAAATTGCGATGGTCCTTTTATTTATCAAATTAGTGAATAAGCAAATAAAAGGCTGACTGATGCAACTTTTTTTTGGACAAACGTTTAGAAATGATTTTTTTTGCACCAATCAGCCTAACAAAAAAGTACAACACCAAATTCAATATATCAACAGCGGCACCTGCCATTTTTTGAAATTTATGCAATAATGTTCAAAAGGGATAAAAAATGACTCAGACAACTATTTATATTGGGTTAAATGACGCAGTTACAAAGACTCAGATATTTGAAACCGAGAAATATATAAAAATACTTAAAGACGTATGCCGTGCATATCATACATCGTTTTCATTTGATGTTATTGAGGGCGGCTACATACACGACAGTGGAGAGTACACAAAAGAAAACACTTTGCAATTGACTCTTATTGATGTTGATAAGAAACGTGTTGAAGAGATTGCCAAGGATCTGTGCGCCTTTTTCCACCAGGAATCAGTTCTGATAACAGAAAGTATTGTCCGTTCCTACTTTGTCAGAGAGAGTCTTTAATTTAACTGCAGCAGTTGTCCTTCTTGTTGCACCTATCGCAGTTGTTGCAGCATGAACGGCCATGCCTTTTGTAGGATCTGACTGCAAAGAAGACAATCAAAGACACTGCTGCAACTATTACAATATCCCAGACGTTCATAGAATTCCCGCAATCAGTCTGACAAGCAAGGTCATTATCCATGCGATAATGCACTGCCACAGGACAACACCCACAGCCCACTTGGAACCAAGCTCCCTCTTGATTGAGGCAACGGCCGCCACACATGGCGTATAAAGAAGGCTGAAGACAAGCATTGAAACGGCTGTAAGAACACCAAGAGATGCTACCTGACCGGCAAATAAGGTTTCCATTACAGATACAACGCTTTCCTTTGCCATAAAACCGCTTATCAGCGATGTCACAATCCTCCAATCACCCAATCCTATCGGTTTGAAAACGGGAACCAAGACACCGGCAATTGCGGCAAGAATGCTGTTATGAGAGTTTTCAACAAGGTTGAAACCAAAGTCAAAGCTGCTCAAGAACCAAACAATAATTGTTGCCAATAAAATTACAGAGAATGCTCTGTGAATAAAGTCGCTGCTCTTCTCCCAAAGAAGATGGGCAACATTGCGGGCAGTCGGAATTCTGTAGTTTGGAAGTTCCATAACAAAGGGAACAGCCTCGCCCTTGAAAAGGGTGTTTTTGAAAACAAAAGCTACAAGGATTCCTGTAAGGATTCCAAGCAGATACAAAGCTGTTATGATAAGCCACCCGTAACCGGGGAAGAAGTAGTTTACAAAGAAGCCGTAGATAGGCATCTTGGCAGTGCATGACATAAACGGAGTCAGAAGTATTGTCATGCGCCTGTCGCGTTCACTGGGAAGGGTTCTTGTAGACATAACTGCCGGAACAGTACATCCAAAACCGATAAGCATTGGAACTATACTTCTTCCGGAAAGCCCTATCTTTCTGAGCAGTTTATCCATCACAAAAGCAACACGGGCAACATAGCCGCTGTCCTCAAGCATAGAGAGGAAGAAGAACAGAAGAATAATAATGGGAAGAAAGCTTACAACTGTTCCGACACCTTCAAATATACCTTTCAAGACAAGACTCTGAATTGCCTGACTTACGTGTACAGCCTCCATTCCTCTTTGGACCAAGACGGCAAGAGCATCAATTCCGGCCGCCAGCAGATCTTGGAAGAACGGACCTACAAGGAAGAACGTAAGATAGAAAACCAAGGCCATGATTCCTATAAAAACAGGAATTGCCGTGTATTTTCCTGTAAGAATGCGGTCAATCTTGCTGCTTCTGATGTGTTCTTTGCTCTCATGAGGTTTGATAACGCAAGAAGCACAGACCTTGTTAATAAAATCAAAACGCATTTCTGCCATTGCTGCACTGTGGTCAAGACCGCGTTCGTTTTCCATCTGAATAACAATGTGCTCAAGCATTTCTGTTTCGTTTTGATCAAGTTGGAGTTGCTTTGCAACTTTTTTATCTCCCTCAAGCAGTTTGCTTGCTGCAAACCTTAAAGGAATTCCTGCTGAGACTGCATGGTCCTCAATAAGGTGGCACACTGCATGAATTGCCCTATGCACTGCTCCGCCGTGGTCTTCAGAACCGCAGAAGTCCTGTCTGAGGGGCTTTTCCTGATACTTTGCAATATGAATTGCATGATCAACAAGTTCATCAACACCTTCGTTTTTGGAAGCAGAAATCGGAACAACAGGGACACCTAGAAGGTTTTCCATTGCGTTAATATCAACTGTTCCGCCGTTACCGCGCAGTTCGTCCATCATGTTAAGTGCAACAACAACGGGGATGTCCATCTCAAGAAGCTGCATTGTCAGGTAGAGGTTGCGTTCTATGTTATTGGCATCAACAATGTTGATTATTGCCTTGGGTTTCTGCTCAAGAACAAAGTTTCTGGAAACCAGTTCCTCTTTTGAATAAGGGGACATGGAATAGATTCCGGGCAGGTCTGTTATTATGGTATTGGCGTACCCTCTGATTACTCCGTCTTTACGGTCAACCGTTACACCGGGAAAGTTTCCTACATGCTGTTTTGAACCTGTCAGCTGATTAAACAAGGTTGTCTTTCCGCTGTTCTGATTACCTACAAGTGCAAAAGTCAGTTTAGTGTCATCCGGAAGCGGGGTTCCTGTTCCTTTTGGATGGAAGCGTCCTTCTTCTCCAAGGCCGGGGTGCTCTGTCTTAACTCTTTCATCATCTGAAGGAACTTTGCGCTCAATTGATTCCACGGGGAGAATTGAAATCTGTTTGGCTTCTTCCAGACGCATTGTCAGTTCATAATCGTGAATTCTGATTTCAATGGGATCTCCCATAGGAGCCCTCTTAATCATTGTTACATTTGCTCCGGGAATAACTCCCATGTCCAGAAGGTGCTGTCTGAGCGCACCCTTTCCGCCAACGGATTCAATATGACCGCTTTGGCCAATTTTCAAAGATTCAAGTTGCATCCCCTACCTCTTTGAAACCATTTTATTGACTTAAGGTTGTTTTTACAATCTGACTAAACCATGGCGGTTGCAGCAGGCATAGAAATACCTGACATTATCTATCCTGAAATAAGCCTCTGCTTTTTGCTGAGGGTATAGTTTTACAAACTGCACCCCGTTGTCGGACACTGCTGCAATGAAGGAAATGTAATGGGACTTTTCCATAACATGATTAAGGCAGACATAGTATTCTCCGTCCTGACGCTCAACATGTATTTTATGTTCTTCATCCGGCTCTTCTGCCTCCAAAGGCGGCAATGTTATTCCGCAACAACTGACTACAGCTTCCCCGGTTGCCTGAATTACATTTGCACAGACAGGGCAAACATAAAACCTGCATTTGCGCATATCTGCTGCGCGATTTTTGTTTTGAACATCGGATCCCGAAAGAAGTTCTATAACAGAAACATCAAGAGCTTTTGCCAGTATTTCCAAAAGTCCTATGTCCGGAAATCCGCGACCGGTTTCCCATTTGCTTACAGCCTTGCTGCTGACATTGATTTTCTGAGCCAGTTCTTCCTGAGTTATCTTTCTGTTTTCGCGCAGTTTTTTTATAAGTGCCCCTGTTACATAGTTGTTCATAACACCAAGCCTATCAGAGGCCATAGCTCAGAACAACCTACGCTTCGTGGGATGCAGAACTATGCAGAAGTGAAACTATTGTTGTAATGCCCGCTACCGTGCAGGCAAAGGCAGCTACATAGTTTTTAATCATTATGTTAAAGAACACAAAGCCCACCATGTCTACAACAAAGGAAATCTTTAGTGCTCTTTCGTTGTCTTTAAAACGGAAAACGCAGACTGAGTACTCAAAATTGGCAACAACAGGCACAAGGCCCAGAAGACCGCGGTTGTTAAAGGCAAGGCCCAGGACAACGCCCAGAAGAACCAAAGTCCACTCCAGGACCTTGCTGTTAATTCTGCGGACAGCAGTAATATTTCTTAAAATACCGACAGCATTCTGAACAGCACTGCTGTAGCCTTTGAGAATTATTGAAGAGACTCCATAGAATACTTGGCTTATGCTCTGGTAAAAAAGGATGGACTTCTGTTTGTGTCTGGTTCCGCTTATGGAGTCTGTCACCATAGCAACCAGACTGGTCAAATTGCCGATAAGAACATCATTCATACGCACGATTATACTGAGAACAGGTGACACGTTACAATTAACGTTGTAACCTTAACTACATGATTTTCAGTCAGAAAGAAGTGAATCTTCACACTCATTCCTTTTACTGCAGACATGGTTCTGGAACCATTGCAGAGTATGTTGCACAGGCAGAGAAAGACAATCTCAAAGTCCTTGGCTTTTCCGAGCACTGTCCCCTTCCGGACAGAGAGTTCTGTAAAGGTGAAAGAATGGACTACCCTGAACTGCCCCTGTATGAAAGAGATGTTAATCAGGCAAAAAAAGAGGCCAACATACACGTTCTCCTTGGCGCCGAATGTGACTGGGTCCCCGGTGAAGAGTCCTTATACAAAGATGAACTTCTGGGAAGGCGCAACTACGACTACATTATCTGTTCCATTCACAACATGAAAGATCCAAACACCGGCAAAGATACGTATCTTGGAAGAATTACGGATCTGAACACAAAACTCCTGTCCGAGTACGTGAACCTTTACACCGCAGGTCTTGCTTCCGGAATGTTTCTTTTTGGCTGCCACCCTGACCTTGTTTTTGCCGGCTACAAAAAGTGGGACAACAACGCAAAAGCTGCGGCAAAAGATATAATCAGCTGTGCAAAGCAGTACAACGTCCCCCTTGAGATTAACGACTATGGCCTGAGAAAGCCCTTTATCCAAACCGAAGAAGGAATGCGCCCCGCCTACCCCCTGAAGCACTTCTGGGAAATGGTAGTTTCTGAAGGAGGAATAAGGGTTGTATGTAATTCTGACGCCCACAGGGCCGTCGATGTTGACGCACATACCATCAATGCCACTGCCTTTGCAAAAGAATTGGGTATTGAGTTTGCGTCCTACTCCTTGGGCAAAGACGGAAAAATAAATGTGTTATAATTAACCTCGGAGGCGCTTTATGCTGAAATTCTGGGGAGACGGCTCTGCCCTTTCAAAGAGCCTTGTTCAAAGCATTAAGGTTAGAAGTACGGAAAACTTCAACTGGACATTCATCTTTATCCTTGCCGTTGTGTTTTACGTATACTGGAGTGAAATCCATAAGAAAAACTACAAAGTTGTTTACGCCGGTTTGGCTCTTTACGGAGTGCATTGGCTGTATGAGATAGCAAATGCCGTAATTGGGCACATCTTTGGCTATCCTCTATGGTCTGTTTCAAACCAGTCCACAACTTTTATTCTTCTTGTTGGCGTTTGCTGGGAACTTTCCATGATGTTCTCCCTTGCAGGTATTATTTCCTACAAGATGATGCCTGAAGACACAAACAAACGCTACTTTGCAAAAAACGGCAAGAAGGGAATAAGTTGCAAGCTTGTTGTTGCTATAGAAATGGCCCTGCTTTTTGCTCTTGTAGAATCTTTTCTTGCAGGAACCAGCAACCACTCTTTTATCTGGGTCTACAAATGGTGGGGAGTTCTTCCGGTATTTATCACAACTTACATTCCATTCTTCCTTGCCAGTAATTACGTTCCTGATATGGAAACCAAAAAGAGAAACCGATTCCTTATCTGTGAATGGGCTCTTGTTGCACTTCTGTTGATAATCCTCATTCCTGCGGGTATTATCTGACTAATACACGGAGGTGTTGATTATGAAAAAAACAAATAAAGTATTTGTTTGCATAATGGTTGCAGTACTCTCTGTCTTTGTGCTTGCTTCCTGTGCTACAAGCGGAAAATACAAGGCTTCAAAGGCAGATTTGTCGCTGTGGACAGACAGTGCTCCTGCAAAACAGGAACTTATTGCCTATCTTGAAACAATAACAGACCCGGATAGTCCTGACTTCATTCCTCTTGAGAGAAGAATTGCAGTTTTTGACTTTGACGGAACCCTGTTCTGTGAAACAGATCCTGACTACATTGATCACATGTTCTTGGTCTATCGTGTTCTTATGGATCCTGAATACAAAGACAAAGCCAGCGCCTTTGAAAAAGAGGTTGCCAATCAGATAGTTGAAAAGAGCAAGACAAGCTCGCCGGTAGGCGGACTTGATGTTCCTCACGGACAGGCACTTGCATCTGCATTCAAAGGTACAACTCTGGAGCAGTTCTCAGAGCATATGGCCCAGTTCAAAAAAACACCAATGCCCAGCTATGACGGAATGAACCGCGGAGACGGTTTTTACCTTCCAATGCTTCAGATTGTTGAACTTCTGGAGAGATACGGTTTTACAAGCTACATTGTCACAGGAACGGACCGCTTCTTAATCAGAGGCCTTATTGCAGACTCCCCTCTTGGCAAGTTCATCCCGCCTCAGCGCGTAATAGGTTCTGACCAATCTCTTGTTGCAACAGGTCAGGGCAATACAAACTCTTTGGATTACCAGATTCAGAAAGGCGACAAGGTTGTTTTTGGCGGAGACTTCCTGCTCAAAGACCTGAAGATGAACAAGGTTGTTCTGATTCTCAGAGAGATTGGAGTTCAGCCTGCCCTGTCATTTGGAAACAGCACCGGAGATTCCAGCATGGCCGACTTTGTATCAAGCAACACTCAGTACAAGAGCCTTGCCTTCATGCTTTGCTGTGATGACAACGTACGTGAAAACGGAAATCTCACAAAGGCCCAGGATATGAAAGAGCTTTGTGCAGAGCATGGTTGGATTCCGGTTTCAATGAAAAATGACTGGACTACAATCTACGGAGACGGTGTTACAAAGAAATAATCACACCGCAGATAACAAAAAAAGGCGCCTTTGGGAAATCCAAAAGCGCCGTTTTTTTATGAGTTCAAATTAAAGTGAGGAGATTACAGGACCTGAACCTGTGCTCAAAAGAGTAATGTTCAGATTTGCATCAACTGAAACCTTTACTTCAACACCTGCTACTGCAACTCCATCCTTCTTGAGAAGGCAGTTGAATGTCAGTTCAGGAGTGGCTTCCTTTGCTTGGAACTTGAAGACATAGTACATTTTTCCGTCAGCGGAGTTTTTCTCATACTGGACATCGTCTTCAAGGAAGAAGAGTGCATAGAAATCTTCATAAGATGTGTACTGAGGATTCCATTTGTAGCCATCAATATCTTCAAGGATTACTCCAAGATACTGCTTGTTTTCCTCGGGAACAAAAACTTCATAGAGGAATGTCGGAATATCTTCTTTTTCCACATCTGCTACAGGAGCTGCAATCTCAATTGTTGTTTCTTCCGGCTGCTTTTCAGCCTGTTTTGCGCTTGATGCACAGGAGACAAGTGTTACAAGTGCAACAAGAATTAAAATAACTGATAATAATTTCTTCATACAATTACCTCGTTTTCCATATTTTTACACACCCGCGCGTAATTATTCTAGACATTTATGTAAGAAAAGCACTTTAATAATCAACATGGAAGAATTCTTTGAAAAGATGAATCTTGAAGAAAAGCAGCTAAGTTCTGCAAAAGTTTTTGACGGAAGGCTACTTCAGGTTTACAAGGACAATATAGAACTCCCCAACGGCGCAAAAACTACAAGGGAGTATATAAAGCACGTTGGTGCTGTTGCCGTTGTGGCAATTGATGACAACAACCGCATAGTAATGGAAACTCAGTATCGTTATCCGTTTGGGAGAACAATGCTTGAAATTCCGGCCGGAAAACTTGATGGTCCGAACGAAGATCCGCTTGAAGCGGCAAAGCGCGAGCTTGAAGAGGAAACAGGAATTAAGGCTTCTGAGTACAGGTATCTTGGTCCGCTCTACCCCACTGTTGCCTATTCTTCAGAAACAATCCACCTCTACTGGGCAAAGGGGCTGAAATTCGGAGAACGTCATTTGGATGAAGATGAGAGCATCAATGTCCGCATGATGGATTTTGAAGAAGTGGTAAAGATGGTTCTTGACGGAAGAATCGGAGATTCAAAAACCCAGGCTGCTGTTCTAAAGGTCAAACTGCTGAAATGAGTGCTATTAAAGGAAAATGGGCAAGATATGCCCTGATTATTATCTGCGCCATGCTGGGCGCTCTGAACTACGAACTTTTTGTCTTCCCCAACAACTTTGCACCTGCAGGGCTTAACGGATTTCTGACTATCATAAGGCATCTGACCGGATTCGGATTCGGATATCTGTACCTTATTCTGAACATTCCGCTTCTCCTTATTGCTTTTAAGATTCTCAAAAGGCACTTTGCAGTTTACACCTTTGTCTACGTAATTGTTTTTGCACTGACAAGCCTTCTTCTAAGAGATCTGGATGTTTCCCGCTTTGCTTTTACAGCATCAGACGGCGGAGAACGCATAATGGCAGCCATTGCTGCAGGAGTCTTTAACGGAGCTTTCTACAGCGTCACTCTGCGCATTGGAGGAAGCACGGGAGGAATGGACATTGTTGCAGCTCTTATCAACCACCGCAAACCGGAATTCAGCCTTGTCTGGCTCATCTTCCTGATCAACGTGATTGTAGCTCTTCTGTCCTTCTTTGCATACGGAATGGACTATGTTCCGGTTATCCTCTGTATTGTCTACAG
>CADCOT010000059.1 GCA_902803145.1 uncultured Spirochaetales bacterium
AGAAAAACTTGCCATTGCTAAAGCCTTTCTTAAAACAGGTGTTGATTTGAATACTATAAGTCAATGCACCGACATTCCTCTTGAAGATCTCAAAAAGCTTATTTAACCATTCACACCGCTTTTCTTCACCTGAAGTGAAGCGGTTTTTCTTTTTTTTACACGCCTTAGGGCGATATTGAAAACAGGTAGGAAATCTTTGTTATTTTATTTTTTAAAAGAGTCAAAACATTGACAGTCGAAGTATCGTTTCTTAGCCTTATTGTGATTGGATAAAAACTTATTTGGAGAAATCTTTAATGAAAAAGATAACAATAATCACTCTAGCATTTCTATTAACAATTCTTCTATTTATTTCATGTGGAGGAGAACCCACACCAAGAAAAACTCCAGTAACAGGTGTGATGTTAAACAAGGACAGCACAACCATACTGGAACATGAAATTGAAACACTTGTTGCCACAGTATTGCCAGAAAATGCTACAAACAAGAATGTAACATGGAAATCTAGCAATGATGACATTGCAAAAGTTGATGAAAACGGTAAGGTAACCGGGGTTGCTGTTGGAGAAGCAACAATCACTGTCACGACAGAAGATGGTGGATTTACTGCAACATGTGATGTTACTGTAAATCTAAATGCAAATTATATTCCACTTACGTTTGAAGCTTTAAATGATGAAACAGAAATTTCATTTTCTACAATAACAAGTGCACTAAAGTATACAAAAACTGGTTCTTCTCCTGTTACAACGCCGACAGTAGTTGCTGGGCCTATCACAATTAATAAAGGGGAAACAGTTAGTCTTTACAGAACTCTTACTGAAAGTCCATCATCATGGCTTATGATTTTTTGTGATAAAGATTGTTATGTATATGGTAATGTGATGAGTTTATATGCTGAAAATGGTTTTGAAAATCTAACTACGATAAGTTACCAAAATGCTTTTAGAAATTTGTTTTGTAACAATATCTATATCAAGAACCATGATTCAATTGATCTCGTTCTTCCCGCAACAACACTAGCTAATAGTTGCTATGCAGGTATGTTCTCTGGCTGTACAAGTCTTACAACTGCACCCACTCTTTCCGCAACTAACCTTGCTTATAGTTGTTATCATCAAATGTTCTCTGACTGTACAAGTCTTGAAACCGCACCGGCACTTCCTGCTACAACACTTACTACATTTTGCTATTCTGATATGTTCAATGGCTGTACGAGTCTCACGAAAGCACCTGACCTTCCTGCTGCAACACTGACTATGTTTTGTTATCTAGGCATGTTCTATAACTGTACTAAATTAAATAGCATTACCTGTTTGGCTACTGATATTTCGGCAGTGGATTGTACGCATTCATGGGTAAATGGCGTTGCTGCTTCAGGAACATTTACCAAGGCTGCCGGCGTTGATTGGGGAGAAAAAGGTGTTAGTCGCATTCCTTCTGGCTGGACTGTGCAGGACTATCCTACCAACTAATTAAAACTCAATTAGGTCCCACCCCCGCTTTCACCGCAAGAAGGCGGGGGTTTCTATTTGTGCTGGGGCAAGATTGTGGTAATGTTAGGTTGAGATGGCGTTTAAGATTGTACAGGCAGATATTACAAGTCTCAGCGTTGATGCGATAGTTAATCCCACGGACAGGCATTACAGCGGTGGCGGAGGTGTTGATTATCTTATTCACCAGATGTGCGGAGAGCAGCTCAGAGAGTCAACGGATGCCCTGCCCTATCTGCATTTGGGCGAGGCCAAGGCAACAGAGGGCTTTGCACTGCCGTGCAAGTTTATTATTCATACATCTGGACCGAAGTGGTATGACTCGCACAGGCTGGAGATTGAGATTTTGGGTTCGTGCTACAGAAACAGCGTGCAGTTGGCACACAGTTTGGGATGTAGAAGCATCGCCTTCCCATTAATCTCTTCAAAGGGCAAGTTTTTTCCAAAAGAAGTAGCGCTGAAGACCGCAATCGATGCCATTTTGGAGTGCCTGCTTGAGTATCCGGATATGGAGATAATCCTGACGGTGTACGGCAAGTGGATTGAGAATTTGCCTAAGGACTTTTTCAGCAGTTTGGCTGAACAGATTCAGGAAGTATATGAGCCGGATTGGCAACAGCAAATAGTTGCGGAACAGAGCGCAGCTGAAATCTTCTCTATAGACAACTTAATCAGCCACCCAACACAGGCCCAGTTGGACAAGATCCCTGTAGACGAGACTTTTGCCCAAATGCTCAACCGCTTGATTGAGGAAAACAAGACTAAAACAAATGACATCTTGGACCAGTTGTGTATCTCCGGTGCTGCATTGTCAAAGCTTAGAAACGGTAAAAACAATCCGTCAAAGATGACCGCCTTTGCCCTAGCCTTCTTCTTCCACCTGTCTTTAGAGGACACTAAGGAGCTATTAATGAAGGCGGGCTTTGCCATTAATACATCGTCCGTTCAAGACATTGTATTCTCCCGGCTGATAGCTGAGGGCATCTATGACCGCTATGTAATTGATGACCTACTCTATGACCTGGATCTTGAGCCGCTGCCAGGGGCCACAAACTAGCGCTACTAGCGCAACTATTAACTTGCAGTTAACACATTAAAACTTCTCACTACGTATCATTTAGGTACAAAAGAGGTCGATAGATGTCGATTGGTGTCGAATGGTGTCGATAAAACACAAATGGTGTCGACAAAGCGCCATTAAAAGAGAGGTACGTAGATGGAAAACAACAGTTTAACGGAGATGGTTTTTATCCTGGACAGAAGCGGGAGCATGAGCGGTAAGGAAGAGGACACAATTGGCGGTTTTAATTCGCTGATTGAGAAGCAGAAGAAGGAGGACGGCAGGTGCCTGGTGTCAGTGGTGTTGTTTGATGACAAGGTCAGTGTTGTTTATGACAGGGTTGATATCAGGGATATGCCAAAGATGACGGAGAAGGAGTACTTTACCAGGGGTTGCACTGCCCTGCTGGACGCTTTGGGCGGAGCCATACACCACATTGGAAATGTGCACAAGTATGCCAGGCGCGAAGATGTGCCGGAAAAGACGGTGTTTGTCATTACGACAGACGGCATGGAGAATGCCTCGGTACGGTATACGGCGGACAAGGTAAGAGAGATGGTAAAACACGAGCAGGAGAAGTATGGCTGGGAATTTTTGTTCCTAGGGGCAAATATCGACGCAGTCCAAACGGCAGAAAACTACGGCATAAGAAAGGAACGTGCCGTGCAGTATAATTGTACAGGCAAGGGAACAGCGCTGAATTTTGAGGTGCTGGAAGAAACAATCAGAGAGTACAGGGCCGTTGGCAGGATTAACGACAAGTGGGCAGATAGGATAAGGAGTGAAAAATGATAGGAGCAATTATCGGCGATACCGTCGGATCAAGGTTTGAGTTTGACAACATACACACAAAGGAATTTGAGTTTTTAACGCCCGAGTGCGAACCCACAGATGACTCAATTATGACAATTGCAGTTGCCGATGCCATTATTGAGTGGGACAAAACCGGAAGGGAAAACTATGAAGTTCTGTCAGACTACACTGTGAAAGCCATGCGCTCCTGGGGCCTGGCCTACCCTAACGCCGGCTATGGCGGTCACTTTTTCTGGTGGCTCAGAGATGAGTCAATGGGCCCTTATAACTCGTGTGGCAACGGCGCTGCCATGCGCATAAGCCCCGTAGGTTGGGCAGCAAGGGACCTTGAGGAGTGCAAGCAGATGAGCTTTGCAGTTACGGCTGTGACTCACAATCACCCGGACGGAATTATGGGCGCCGAGGCCACTGCAGTGCAGATTTTCCTTGCCAGGCAGGGTTATTCAAAGGAAGAGCTGAAGCAGTATGAAGAGGAAAACTACTACACCCTGCACTTGGATATGCCGTGGTATAGAGAGCATTATCAGTGGGAGTCTTTATGTAACGGAACATGTCAGCCGGCCTTCCAGTGTTTGTATGACTCTAAGGATTTTGAAGATTCCATCCGCAATTGCATTTCAATTGGCGGGGATTGCGATACCACTGCAGCTATTTGCGGCGCAGTAAGTCAGGCGGTATACGGCATCCCTAAGGAGCTTGAGAGCCAGATCAGATCTTATCTGGATGAGGACCAGCTGGCCATTGTGGATAGCTTTAATGAAAGGTTTATTCTGCCCTGCGGGCGATGTTGACAAAAATGCCGGGTTGAGGTGATGAAATAAAAGAGCTATCGCTGCTGCGATAGCTCTTTTGCTGCATTTCAGATATTACACATTTTTTAAGATAGTTACAAAAAACTTTATTAACTACGTTCAAGAAGTGTTTTTTCTAATTCAAATAAAAAATAGTCAAATACGATGGTTTTGACGATATCGACAGTAATACTGTTGGTAGCATGCTCCCTGCTCTTCTTCTCCTGCAAGGCACAACCGGAGCCCTATAAGGACTATGAACCGGAAACTGACTGGACTTCTATTCTGAAAGATAGCACATGGACCGTTCAGACAAATCAGCTGAACACAGAGCCGTTCCCTGCAGTACTGAGAAATCTGTCTAAGATTGTTTTCAAAAGTTCAAACTCAAATACATGGACATGCCATCTGGTAACAACAACTGGCAGTGATGAGTGCACAATTACTTTGAATAAGGATACAGGTAGCCTTACATACGTCTCTACAAAGCTTGATGTAAAACTCAATGAGTCTTCAGGCACATACTATATGCGTCTAACCGGAGCAGGCAACAAAACTTGTGACTTGATTTTGGCGAATTAAAATTAACGCTTCTTTTCAGCAAGCTTCTTTAAGAACTCAAAGTCTGCTTTGAGTTTCTCAACTGTGTACTCGGGTCTGTTTTTAAGAAATTCATCAATGACCTGAATAACGTCAGAAGCGGGGTTTTCGTTTAACTCTTTACAAACTGTCTCTAAGCGCTTATCCATACGGGGCACCTCTACTTTTTTCTTAATCGTATCACAACCAATTTTTTAATCTAGGTTTTGTCAGGTCACTTCTGCAATTTTTGGTCTATTTCCTTCAAATTCTTTCCATTCTTCTTTAATTGAGACTTCAGGTCCAAGGCAGGCCTGTTTGTAAACGGAGAAAGTATCGGGCCGTCCGTTCTCTGAAGTTCCTACTATGAAGTTGGAGGCTTTGACTTTTTGGGGAAGCTCAATCCGGCTCAGTTCTTCCAGGCCTTTTTCTAACTTCTTATCTGTGTCTGTGTAAATGGTAAGGTGGTATTTGAATTTGTTGTCTAAATCTGACGGCTGGACGCCAAAGAACTTTTTGACAATTTCGTCCAATCCTGCATGGAGTTCTTTGAGTTTGTCGTTGTCTTTTACTTTGAGCCAGAGAATGCCGGGGTAGATTTCATAGCTTTCGGGTTCAAAATAAAAAGGAGCTTGTCCGTAGAAGTATCGGCAAATTTCCTGGATGCATTTGTCTGTCATTTTGTCTTTGATATCAAAGGAGATTTTTAATGACAGGTGAACGGGCACAATGGTAAGTGGGCATCTGATTTGATACTTATCTGCAATCTTCAGAATGCTCTTTTTAAAATCTGCGAGTTCGTCTTCTAAATAAAGTGCGGTCCAGATGTACACAAGATAATTATTAAATGGTTTTGTTGTGGATGCAATGTTTTCCTTGGCTGACAAAGATTGTCTTGTTGTCAAACCTCGCGCACTGCGCGCAGCTTGATAAGTCTTTCAATCAGATCTTCTTCGGAGAGTGCAACTCCAAGGGAGAGCTTGAGGCCGCCAATCATGAACTGGTTGTAATACATGGACTGGTTGTCTATTCCGCTTTTTGAGGGGTCGGGGGCGGTGCTAAGGCGAATGTCTGTGGCAAGACCTATGCAGCCGTAGTATTTTTTGGGGTTGACCTTTTTTGCCAGACAGTCCATGTAGCCGCACTCCCACAGTGTGCCGGGGTCTTCAGAGAGACGGCAGAGGAAAACGTTGCAGTCTTCAAGTTTCTGAACGTCACTTTCATAAATCTTTTCACCGGTTATGTCGGTTCGTGATTTGTCGTTGATCTCTTCATTGTCGTTGGGGCAGTAAACCTCAAAGCCGTTGTTAAGGAGAAGGTCTCTGAGTCTTCTGTTATAAAGTACGTCTGATGCTTCAAACATTGGTCCGCCGATATAAACTTTCATGGTTTGTTCCTTTTGTTATATAGGATAAATCACCTTTGCGGTTTTTAGGATAGTTTTCTTGAATAATTGTCCTGACTCTGTCTTGTCTTCATTCAATGCTGTTTTGGAAATAAGGTCCACCTTTTTCCCAAGTGCCTTCTCAAATTGTTCTTTAATTTCCATAAAGCCAAATAATCCGGTGTAATTTCCACCATCAATTATTAGGTCTATATCGCTTTCTGAATTTGCCTCATTTCTTGCATACGACCCAAAAAGGACAATGCTGTTTAATGAATTCTTTTTTGCAACAGGAAGTACAAGTAGTTTTATTGATTCCATTGATAATACACCATCATCACAATGCATAAACTTGCCTCACTATCATTCCTGAACAAATACTTCTTCCCTATTGGTTTTATACCAATAGCTTGCACCAGCCTTATATTTCTCCAAATATTCCTGCTCAACAAGATTCTCCAAGATATTAGATCTAAACCAAGAAGAATCAGAGACCTTGATCTTTGCGGCAATTTCATTTGCTTTGCGTGCATGTTCATAGCAGAAAGCAAGAATCTTTGCATCGTGGACTGAAGCATTCTTTGCAGGAACGAAAGACAGGTCAAGTTCGGAATCCGCACCGGTTACTCCCTCACTGTAGGTATTATCCGGAAGCACAATTGTAAACTGGTCTGAAGATGATACGACATAAGGTTTATGTGCTTCATCAACGTCGCTGTATTCTTCCATTATCTTGTCAAAACCGGTTCCTGCCGCCTCCATAACATTACAAGCAACAAGAACGTTACAGATAAGCTCATTTCTGCGTTTTGAGATAATATTTGATAGATTGTAGGTCTTTTTGATATCACCGCCCTGAAAGAAGCCCCCCGGGGAAATAATCTCAAGTCTGTCTTTGAACATATCAACTTGTATCTGAGTTCCGTCAAGATGATAATTGCGGTGCGCAATCGCATTAACTACAGCTTCAAACAGCGCCCTTTTAGGATAGGCATCAATATTCTGCCTTCCGTCAGGCCTCTTTATCATTGAATGGTTCATTCGCTGAGAAACAAAGTCCATTATGTTATCTATTGAGTCTGTAAGATTGTTTTCAAATCTGTTTATTGTGACTATCCTGTTTGAACCTCTAGTAAAGCCCGAGAATACTGAGCAGTTCACCCTTGTCTTAGACTTATCATATTTATTGTCACTAAAAAGAAGGGCTCCGTTGCACAGATTCCTAGCTGAGTTAAAAAAACCCATGGATGCCAGGGCCTTATCCGTCAGTTTCCTATCGTCGTTGTGTCTGGCATAGAATGCAAATAATCCTTTGAAGTCATTTCTGTCAAACTTGTAGTCTGATTCTTCTACATCGTACTGAGTTCTGCTGCTCTTTCTTGCCATATCAAATATTTCTTCATAAGTTGCACCGTTGGTAAAACCGTCGCGCCTCATATAGATTGAGGGCACTTCGTGAAACTTCACTATCACCGGCTTAATGGCTGATTCTTTGATATCAATCCTTATTACAAAGAGTTCTTTTCCCCTATTCTCGTATTTGATAAATGAGATTTTCATATTCGGACGGGGAAATACATGTTCATTGACTATGCTGGTGAAGTAGTTCCTTTCAGCATCAGCAGACACACGGTCAAAACCGATTAGTTTCTCGGTGCCATTTTCTACCCCTATGAAGAAAGAGCCGCCAACAGCATTTGAGAATCCTCCAACTGTCTTTAGCCATCCCTCAATATTGGTACGATCAAGTCGAGCTTTTGTTTCAAAACTTATATTCTCAATTTCAGATACTTTGATAAGTGAATCTAAGTACATAAAACCCTCCAACTTTGAAGTACTTCAATGCTACTTCAAGCTTACTTCAAAGTCAACTTCAAGGTTACTTCAAGGTTTGGTATTCAGAGTTTTTTGCAGCCAGAAAAAAATAAAACTGCCTTATAGCACAAGACAGTTTTGTTATAGAAACTAGTTTGAGGCTCAGCCGTCTATCTTGGCTGGACTTCTGTTTATATTGTATACGCGGTAGGATTTGCCGGTCAAGCCGGCCGCCTCCTCAACGGCTGGTTGTCCACTTGTCTTCATACATGTTCTTGTCTGCCCTGCGCACTACATCATTGACCGAGCCGTCTTCGTTGGGATCATAAACGGCAATTCCGCGGGCAACATCAACCTTTTCCCAGACTGCAGTCTCGGTTCTGCGCTTCTCGATACAGCTTTCATCAAACTGCTTCAGGAGTTTTTTCCTGTTCATGTAGTCCTCATCAATGAGAATTGCTGCAAACTCGTCCCCTCCTATGCGGAATACGGGGCTGTGGCTGAACACGCTGCAGATTACGGAAGCGGTTTTCTTCAGGTAGATATCTCCCTTGTCATGACCGTTTTGGTCGTTGACCTTTTTCAGTTTGTTGCAGTCAAAGATGCAGACGGCAAACTCCAAGGAATCTTCCTTATCGATACGGCTCTGGATGTTGCTTATGAAGATGTCAAACGCGCCCTTGTTGTGAAGGGACGTGAGGGCATCGGCGTAAGCCAGATCGTTGAGGTCGGTTATGTACTTCTTCAGGTTGGAAGTGACGCGGCTGAACGTTCGTGTCAGGATGCCTATCTCATCATCACCCTTGTAATCAAGCCTGTTGTCGTAGTTGCCCATGTCTATCTGTTCGGCAACACGGGTAAGCTCTATGAGGGGCTTTATTATCCTGTCCGTATACCTTCTGATGAAGATTATCAGGACAACGACAAGCACGATAATAATTATGACGATGATGTCGGCCCAGAGCTGCCAGCTCTTGCTGACTTCCATGACGGGAACCGATACATTCAGGTAGTCTCCGTTTATGAGTGTTCTTCTTACGGATAACTTGTTGACACCTTCGTACCTGTATCGGACCAGCTGGTTGTCTTCACCTGCAATGCCTTCGGGAATTGCAGGACGGGTTTCCATGGAAAGAACATCCATATGGGGATGGTAAATCAGGTTGCCCTCCGGATCATTTACAAAGCCGTAGCCGTTATCATACAGCGTTATGTTGTTGATAATCTCTGCCATGAATGAGTAGTCCAGCTCAATTCCTATCACACCTACGAACTGTCCCCTGAAGAAAACAGGGTGTTGTATGAAATTACCCTCTCACCCAGATTGTCGGTAATGTAGGGCTGAAGCCAGACAGGCTTGCCCGATGCCTTGGGAACGGTAAACCAGACAAGACTTGATGTGTCAGAGGTGTCATACAGCGTGATATCGGTCACCTGATGTTCAACAAAGTCCCCGGTTTCATCCTTGACAAACCAGAAACCTTTCACGCTTGAAGATACATTCGGGTCGATTCTGTAGTAGTAGGTCATGACTCCGCCGGTGTGGGAGATGATTCTCTTGAAGAAGGAGCTAACAAGACCAAGATGTTCCTCAAGCTGGCTGTCCTCAAGTCCGTGAAGGTTGGCCTCCACATACACGGAAACCATATTCACATCCTGCTCAACGTCACTCAGGTAGGAATCAAGCGTCTTCTGACCTGCTTCACAGAGCAGAAGCATGGACTGCTCTGCTCCGCTCATTCCAAGGTTTCTGAGGGCTATGACACCCAGAGCGGTGACGATAACCATTGTGATTACGACGGCACTGATTGTTACTGCAATGAGCTTAGTACGTATCGAGTGTGTTTTCACCCCATCCTCTCCCGATATATTTATATTATGAGGAGAGTGCTGTTTTCAAGTACAAAATAACTTAAATCAGTTTAACGTCAGTTCCGTTTCAAAAGAAAAAACCCAATGGGCTTGTAGACATCGGCATGTCTAACAGCCTATTGGGTTTTTCTTTGACCGCGGTAGGATTTGAACCTACGACAACCAGTGTGTAAGACTGGGGCTCTCCCACTGAGCTACACGGCCGTGCAGAAAAGAATTTAGCATCTGACAGGGAAAGTGTCAATTACCTGTCAGAAAAGAGTGAATAAGGTTTCCTCCTGATTGGAGAGTTTGGGCATTTTGTCCTCAAGGTGAAGCAGTTCGTAGGCTTTGGATGTAACCATGCGGCCTCGCGGTGTGCGTTTAAGGTAGCCTTTTTGGATAAGGTACGGTTCATAAAAGTCTTCAAGAGACTCAATGGCCTCGCCTACTGAGATGCTTAGGGTTTCGGCTCCTACCGGGCCTCCGCCGTAGAATTCAATTATTGTTCTAAGAATGTTGCGGTCCTGGTCTTCAAGGCCGTTAAGGTCTATGCCCAAGTTGGCTATGGAGCGGTGTACAACATCTGCATCTATTACACCGTTGCCGGTAACTTCTGCAAAGTCCCTGAAGCGGCGCAAAAGGCGGTTGGCAATTCTTGGTGTTCCGCGAGAGCAGCGGGCAAGAAGCTTAACAGCCTCGTCTTCAATCTTTATGTCTATGAGGGAGGCGCTGCGCCTGATAATGGCTGAAAGCTCTTCTTCTGTGTAAAACTCAATGCGGCAGTTAATGCCGAATCTGGTCTGCAAGGGACTACTGACCATGCCGGCCTTTGTTGTGGCGCCGATAAGTGTGAAATGAGGAATTGGGATGCGCATGGTGCGGGCGCTTGGACCCTGGCCAATTACCCAGTCAATTTCAAAGTCTTCCATGGCTATGTAGAGCATCTCTTCCAAGGCAGGCTTTAGGCGGTGAATTTCATCTATGAAGAAGACAGAGTTTTCAGAAACGTTTGTAAGTATGCCGGCTAAGTCTTTGGGTTTGTCCAAAGCCGGAGCACTTGTCATGCGGATCTCAGAGCCCATTTCATTGGCAACAATGCTGGCAAGAGTTGTCTTTCCAAGGCCCGGAGGACCGATTAAAAAGACATGGTCCAAGGCCTCTCCCCTGTCACGGGCTGCTTTGATAAAGACAGAGAGGTTTTCTTTAATTTTGGCCTGGCCCTGGAAGTCTTTCAGGTATTTGGGGCGCAGGATGTTTTCCTGAGCGTCCTGCTCCTGAAATGAGGTTGAGACTATGCTGTTGTTCTGAAGAAACTCTACGTTGTCATCCATAAAAAACTCCGTCAGCTGAGGTTAAGAACTGCGTTACGGAACAGGAACTCTTCAACTGTGCTCTGGCTCTTGCCTTCAAGCTGCTCTTTGTTCTGTTCCAAAAGTTTGGCAATTGTGTCCATAACCTTCTTCTTATCATAGCCCATCTCAACAAGGGCATCTACAATATCCTGGTAGGCGTGAGAGGCGCCCTTGGCCACGTTCTGAGGCTTCTTGGCTTCTTCTGTGAAGACCAAGGTGTCACGCAGGGCAAGGATAATTTTCTGACTTGTCTTGGCACCTAAGCCGGGAATCTTTGAGAGGAAGTTGACATCGCTCTGGTCAAGAGCGGTAATGAAATCCCTAACACGCACGCCGCTGAGAATCTTCATAGCCTGGCGGGGTCCTATGCCGTTGACCTTGATAAGCTCAAAAAAAAGGCGGCGCTCATCCTCATCTGTAAAGCCAAAGAGCGTCATGCCGTCTTCCTTGTGCTGAAGCCATGCAAGAAGGCGCACGTTGTTGCGGTCCGAGCCCTGCAGGTTTGAGAGTTTTGTTGCACACTGAGACGAAATTACAAGGTTGTACTCTATGTTGCCTGCCAGAATTGTTACACTCTGGGCGCTGACACAAACTATCTGACCTATGATTGCGTTGATCATTTGACTATCCCCAGTTTTCCCATTGTTGCACTTGTGTTGCCGTAACAGACCGCAGCGGCCAGTGCATCGGCTGCGTGGTCAGGTTTTGGAATCTTGTCCAGGCCTAGCAAGAGGCGGCACATCTCCTGCACCTGGCGCTTTTCTGCCTTTCCGGTGCCGGTTATAGCCATCTTTATCTGAAGCGGAGTAAACATGGTAACGGCAATGTTGGCCTGAAATGCTGCATAGCACACAGCCCCTATTACCTTTGCAACTCCAATTGCAGAGACCTCGTTCTTTGCAAAGAAGATATCTTCTATGCTCAGATGCTCGGCTTCATACTCTTTTGCAATTTCAGCTATGCGGCTTGCTATGGCAGCAATGCGCAGCTCCAGCTTTTCAGAAGGCTTTGTATTGACTGTTCCATAAGAAACAGGCCGGAACCTGTGACCGTCAAAGTCAACAACGCCCCAGCCTGTATTTGCAAGTCCCGGATCTATTCCAAGAATTCTCATCTTTTAGTCTTCGTCGTAGAAGTCATCCGGAAGCTCAAGGTTTGTGGAAACCATCTGGACATCGTCAAGGTCTTCAAGACGCTCAACAATGTTCATGACCTTCTGGGCCTTTTCCTTATCCAGCTTGACCATGTTGTCTGCAATCTTGTTAATGTCTGCACTTTCCTGCTCAAATCCGGCAGTCTGGAGTGCTTCAAGAACTGTTGCAAAGTCTGCAGGAGAAGTTGTTACTTCAATTGTTCCGTCTTCATTGGAAACGTCTTCTGCACCAGCCTCCAAAGCTGCGTTGAAGATATCTTCTTCTGAGTACTTAGAAGCGTCATATGTGATAACACCCTTTGTCTGGAACATGTAGGAAACACAACCTGTGGCTCCGAGTGAACCGCCAAGCTTTGTAAGAGTGCTTCTGACGTCTGCTGCTGTTCTGTTCTTGTTGTCTGTAAGAGTGTCAACAATCATTGCAACTCCGCCGGGTGCATAGCCTTCATATGTAAGTTCATAGAAGACGGCGTCCTTCATTTCTCCGGAGCCCTTCTTAATTGCTCTTTCAATGTTATCCTTGGGCATGTTCTCTGCACGTGCCTTGAGGATAGCTGTTCTGAGAGCTGCGTTTGTTGCAGGATCAGCACCGCCCATCTTTGCTGCAACGCTGATTTCCTTGATAAGCTTTGTGAACTTCTGTCCGCGCTTCTGGTCTGCAACACCTTTCTTGTGTTTGATTGTAGCCCACTTACTGTGACCTGACATTGGATATACCTCGTTTAAATATTAAGTTATCAATTAACAGAGAAAATATATAATAAGGCTCAAAGCGGTGTCAATGGAGAATCTCTAAAGCAGCCGCATCTGATATAAGAAGTCCATTGTCATCAGGCACCAAACGGCCGTTTTTAATGCTGTAGCCGTCCAAAATGCGGTCTTTGAGAAGTTTCATGTTGTATCCGAACTCGTTTTCAAGTCTGTTCAGATCCAGGCCCTGTTTGTGTCTAAGGCCCATGAGTACAAACTCTTCCAAGGCCTGCTCTTTTGTCAAAACCGTGCTTTCAACGCTCTGGGATGCAATATTTCCGTGAACTTCATATGCTGTGACGGTGCCGTTTTTGAAGGCCCTTGAGTGGGCTCCGGGACCAAGTCCTACATACTGGCCGTAGTTCCAATAAACGCTGTTGTGCAGGCTCTCTTTGCCCTTTTTTGCAAAATTGGACACTTCGTAGTGCTCATAGCCTTTGTCTTTTAGAAAGGCCCAAATCTTAGTCAGAATTTCTGCCTGTTCATCTGAATTTGGCAAATCTTGTGTCTTTTTTTCTTCAAGACGTTTGTAAAAAGGTGTGCCCTCTTCAGGTGTCAGAGCATAGACGCTCAGATGGTCAGGCTGGACTTCTTTGCATTGATTGAGAAGATTCTGAAGGTCTTCTACAGGGTTGTGAAAGTCCGGAAGGCAGGTAATCATGTCAAAGCTAAGTGAACAGCCTGTGTTTTTCTTGGTTTTGCATGCAAGGTCTATTCCCCTGAGTGTTTGCTTTAGCGTTACGTTGCGGCCCATGTAACTAAGTGCGTTTTCGTCAAGGCTCTGAACTCCCATGCTTATTCTGTTTAAATACTTTTCAAAAAGTCTTTCGTGTTCCTCTGTAAGGCTTTCAGGGTTAATCTCTGTTGTAAATTCTACAGGGCGACCGTTTTTGCACACTGATTTACAGATTTGTTCAAGCTGGTCTACAGTCAGGCACCCCGGGTTGCCGCCTCCTATGAAGGCTGTGTAAAAGGGCATGTCCATCTGCTTTGTAAGGTCTTCTATTTGCTGACAAATGCCGTCTGTATAGGCCTGGATTGCAGATTTTTCAATTTTTGACTTTGGTACTGAGTAGAAGGCACAGTAGTCACATTTTGCATTGCAAACCGGTATGTGGATATAAAGTGAAAGAGGTTTTTTAAAATCAAAGTCCATTTACAGAGCCGGCTCTTGAAAGCGGCCAAACAATTGACTGAACGCGCCCTATTATCAGCTTGTACGGGATGGGTCCGAAGTATCGGCCATCACTTGAGTTGTCACGGTTGTCTCCAAGAGGCAGGATGTAGCCTTCAGGAACGTAGGAGCCCACGTTGTACTTTGTCCAGCTGCTGCGGGCCTGGGAGTCTGTGGGATCTGCCATTCTTTCTCCAAGGAAACCGGCTTGGTTGTAGCCGTAGTAGTCTGTAAAGTAAGCGTTGCGGTCAAGGCTCTGGTAGTCTGAAACCAGGCTTGAAGGCATGTTGTTTGCACTGACGCCTTTCTTTGACAGACCGTCAAGAATTCCCATTGCGTTGTAGGCTTTGTAGGTATCTTCTTCAATTAAGCGGTTGGGAGCTGTGCTGTAACCGTTGTCTTTGCGAAAGTCTGCTTCCTTTACGTATTCTCCTGTTCCAGAGGCCTTAATATATGCATCTCCGTTTTTGAATGTGACGGTATCGCCCGCAAGGGCTGCGGTGCGCTTGACCAAAAGCCACTCGCTCTTATCCAGGTTAACAAAGCCCAGCGTGCCCATGTAAATGACCTTTGTAAGGATGCTGATTATGGGGTTGCGATCTGCGTCTTCGGGGTTGTAGAAGGTGATAATTTCATCACGGTCAACCTCCCCGCTGCCAAAGATTTTGGGACCGTACGGGAAAAGCTCTATGCCGTATGCCATCTTGGAAACCCAGACCCTGTCCCCTACCATGAGGGTTTTTTGCATGGACGGGCTTGGGATGACAAACATCTGGAAGATGAACTGGTTGAGCAAGAAGACAACCACAACTGCAAAGACAATTGCGTCCAGCCAGTCTAAAAGCTCTGACTTGAATGTCTTTTTCTTGGCCTTCTTTGCTGCTTTTTTTGCTTTGCGCAGCGTGAGCCTTTTTTCTGTGATTGCCTGTACTTTGTCAAAGAAACCGGTCATAGCCAAATACTACCTAGTTAATTGACATCTTTCAAGCATACTATTAACTTTTACGTATGCGTAAAAAACAAGAATTGCCTAAAGTAGAACCTGTAAAGCTTAAGAGCCTCTGGGGCATGAAGCCCGGTGTGTGGCTCACAGTTCTTTACGCCTTGATTCTTGTTCTTTTTATCTTTTTTGCAGGCATTCTTCCGGACCTGGTCCACGGTTTTGAGCGAGTAAGTTTTTCTTCTGCTTCTTACAATGTTGCAGTCTATGTTGATTCAAAATATGTGGGCGGAACACCGTTTACTGCAAAGATTCCAAGCGGAGAGCACTCTGTTGTCTACAAGGTAAACGGAGTTGAAATTGACAGTTTTTCCATTAAGGTTGGAAAGCCTGTTTTCTTTAACTGGCTGTTTCCCAGAAAAATGTCTGTCAGTTCTTCTGCCGTTATTAATTCTTCAGCCTACACTGCTCTGACAAAAGAGTTCTTTACTGACCTTGCTGCTTACAGCGCAATCCAAGAGTATGACAGCGTAAATATCTATCCGCCTCTTTACACAAACTATGTAAAGACGGTCCTGCCTTCAGGACTTTTGGATGAAAAGACTTTAAAACTCTCTCTTATGTTTGCAACTACAGAAGAGATGAAAGCAGATGCAAAAGAGGCTCTGGCTTTGGCCGGAATTTCTTCAGATTTTGTCTCTCTTTGTAAAGCTTATGATTCTTCTGCATCTTCTGCTTCTTCTGCCTCCGCCTTGTCTGCAACTTCCTTGGATGCCGGTTCTGTTCATATTGACGGCTGGAAGATCAGCTGTTCTGACGGCAGCAGTTTCAATATTGCAGAAACTGAGGTTTCAGAGGCCTTGTGGTCACAGTTTAAGGGAAAAGATTCAACCTCTGTTTCTTCTGTAAGACCTGTGCGCAACATTACCTATACAGATGCGCTTGAGTTCTGTTCTTGGCTTTCAAAACTCTCCGGTAAGAATGTAAGACTTCCTTCTGAAGAAGAGTGGCTTAGTGCCTCTGCATTCTCAAATGACGGCTACCAGACTCTGCTGGTAAGTCTTTCAGAAGCAAAGGGACCGCATGCTATGCTGGGCGGTGTCTGGGAAATGACTTCTTCTTACTACGTTCCTCTTTCAAGTGGGGCTTCTGAGTATCTGCAGTTGCAGAACCTTTTGAAGGATCTTGGCTGTGAGTGTGAGATTGTTGTTAAGGGCGGAAGTTATGTAAATTCTTCCTCTGCTATCAATGCCCAAAGCAGAGGTGCCTTCCCTGCAAATATTGGCAGCGAATACCTGGGTTTCAGGATTGTGTGGGACTGATATGGTTCAGACAAATAAGAAAGCGTACTTCAACTATGAAGTTCTTGAAGATATAGAGTGCGGAATTTCTCTTGCAGGAACGGAGGTAAAATCCATCCGTCAGGGCAGGTTTTCCTTTGCCGACTCGTACGCAAAAATTGTCAATTCAGAACTGTGGCTGATAGGTTTTACAATTCAGCCCTATGATAAGGGCTCTGTGTTTAACCATAAAAGTGACCGCAACAGACGTCTTCTTGTACACAAGCAGGAAATTAAGCGTCTTAGAAGAAAGGTTGAGGAAAAAGGCCTTACCTTGGTTCCTACAAAAATCTACTTTAAGGGCAATTTGGTTAAGGTTCAGGTTTCTTTATGCCGCGGTAAGGCTCTTCACGATAAGAAAGATTCTATTAAAGCCAGGGATATCGACCGCCAGGCAAAACGCGAGGCTAAGGAGTACAGGTTCTGATGGGTCCGCTTGTAATGACCTTTGACGTGGGCTCTCAGAGCGTGCGTGCAATCATAGTTGATAAGGATGGAAACATCCAAGGCTCCTACAAACTTGCCTACAAAGAAATCTGCCTGCCCTCTTCAAACCCTGACTACGCTGAGCAGGACCCGCGCTTTTACTACGACATGATTTGCCAGGCCTCCATAGGGCTGAAAAACACCGTGAGTGCCTCTGTGATGGAGAGCGTGAAGGCCGTTTCAATTACCTGCATCCGTGACACCGTCCTTATTCTGGACAAGGACCACAAGCCGCTTAGAAACATAATTACCTGGATGGACAGGCGCAGAGCTTCAGGGCTTCCCAAGCTCTCACTTTTTAAAAAGGCGGTTTTGGCTCTTGTGGGCCTTACGGACTCCATCAACATGCTTTACAAGGATTCGTTTTACAACTGGATCCGCGAAAACGAGCCGGAGCTTTGGGAGAAGACTGACAAGTTTGTCATGCTTCCCGGGTACCTGAACTACCTGCTTACCGGCGTTCTTAAAGATGCTGTTGCCAACCAGGTGGGCCACATTCCGCTCAACAACCGTAAGCGTGCTTGGATGAAAAAAGGCTTTTCGCGCTGCGTTGCAGATATCCCTATCAAGAACCTCATTGACCTTGTAGAAACAGGTGAAGTGATTGGCTACATAAATGCTCAGACTGCCGCCTGCTCCGGTATCCCTGAAGGTCTGCCGCTAATAGCTACCGGCCCTGATAAGGCCTGCGAGGCCTTAGGCCTGTCTGTTACCACTCGCGAGAAGGCCGCTATCTCCCTTGGCACAGCTGCATCAATTCAGTTTGTAACCCCGCGCTACTTTGAGCCAAGTCCGTTCATTCCGGCCTTCCCTTCCATTATCCCCGGTTACTTTAACGGTGAAGATCAGATCTATCGCGGGTACTGGATTGTACGCTGGTTTATTGAAAACTTCTGCCATCAGGAAGTTGAGATTGCCAAAAGCCGCGGCTGTGAAGTAGAAGATGTTCTTGAATCCTATCTTTCTGAGATTCCTGCCGGCTGCGACGGTCTTGTCATGACTCCCAACATGCACCCCGGCATGACCAATCCTCATACCAAGAGCATTATGGTGGGTCTTACTGACATTCATACAAAAAAGCACATCTACAAGGCCATTGTTGAAGGAATTAACTTTGAACTTTACCATGCAATGAAGCGCATGGAGCGCCGCTCAGGTCAGAAGATCAAAGTTCTCTATGCAGGCGGTGGCGGAAGCCGCAGCGACACAGTTTTGCAAATTCTTTCCAATGTCTTTGGTCTTCCGGTTAAGCGCACACAGACCAACGAAACCACCGCAATCGGCTCTTCTCTTGCCGCTTTTGTCGGCCTTGGCGAGTTTAAGACCTACGACCAGGCTGCTTCTTCCATGATCCACGACGGTAAGGTCTTCTACCCTGACATGAAGGCTCACGCCTTATACATGAACATCTACAACGGCGTCTATAAGAACCTTGAGAAATCTAACCGTTTCTACTTCCGCCGCCTTTCAAAAATACTCTTGCTTACTCAGCGCTGATTGATTATTATTGCTCTACTGATACACGAATTTGGGGGTGTATTGGTTTCGACGGGTACCGTTGGG
>CADCOT010000060.1 GCA_902803145.1 uncultured Spirochaetales bacterium
ATGTAGTCATCCATGAAGAACACAGCTGCAAGTCCGGGGGTCTTTGCAAGCGGGCTTGTATTTGATGTTACGGCAACCATGTGTTTCTGCGGGTTTGTTATTCCCCTGTCAGCCATGACTTTGAAAACAAGGTCTCTGTTTGTCAGGGTTTCCTGGGTTGTTCCGCTCTTTGAAACCAGGATGAAAAGTGTCTTTTCAAGGTCAAGGTTCTCAAGAACAAGGGCGGCATCATCCGGGTCAACGTTACTTATAAAACGGGCATCAAGTTTTTTGACATCCAGCTTTGCAAGTGCATAACAAAGAGCTCTTGGACCAAGGTCGCTTCCGCCAATTCCGATCTGAACAACATGTTCAAAGGGCTTTCCTGTGCTGGAAAGAATCTCACCTTTTCTTACTGCCTCAGAAAAAACTCTGATCTTCTCAAGTTCCTGGGCGTAGAATTCTCCCTTCTCAACTCCGTCTGCGTTTACAGGTGTAGAAAGAACACGACCGCGGGTCAGATGATGGAGAACCAAGCGGTTTTCTCCGGGGTTTGCTATAGCTCCGCCAAGGAGAGCTTTGTACTTTTCAATAAGCTGCTGCTCGTCTGCAAGTTCCTGAAGTTGATCAACAATCATGTCATCAACAGGATTTGCAGCATAGCTGTACTTCAATGTTCCTGCTTCAGAAACAATATATTTTCTGATTCTGTCTGCGTTGATGTTTCTGACATCAAACGGTGCGAGAGCTTTCAGAAATCTGAAAGTCTTTGTCTGGTCAAGGTCTTTGTAATTCATCAGTCTTCAATCTCCGGAATTCTGGTTCTAAAATCCTCAAGGAGGTCTTCTTTTGTCATTCCCTCTCTGAGCAGCAGGAAGATGGTGTCATCACCTGCAATGGTACCCAATATCTCAGGAAGTCCAAGGACATCCAGTGCATAACAGACACTCTGTGCGTGTCCGCTGCGGGTCTTTACAACTCCCATATTGCCGCTGAATTCAATGGAAATAATGCCACGTCTTACATCCTGAACATAGCTTTTCTCTTCCTCTGCAACAAGGTCATTTTCAGGAAGTGAGTAGTAATAACCACTCCATCCGTCAGAGATTTTGCCGACTTTCAGCATTTTAAGATCACGAGACAGTGTTGCCTGAGTTACATTGAAACCCTCATCCTTGAGCATCTGCAACAGAGTATCCTGATTCTCAATTCTGTTGTTTCTGATCAGTTCTCTTACAGCAACCAATCTGTTTTGTCTTTCCTTCATTGAATTCCTCCGCGCGTTATTTAAATATAACATTTATGTGCGCGTTCTGAAAGGGCATAAAAAAACCCTTATGGCAAAAGGAGAAGGACCATAAGGGAAAACAAAAGGAGGTTCAAACACAACGCTTAGCTGTGTTGACTCTGTAATACAGAAAACGTCGGTTTTAGTCAATCAAAACCGACGTTTTAGTCTTTAAAGTACAAAGAATAACCTCTTTTATCCCTTTCAGTTCTTCATAGAGGCGGGTTGGCGGGTGTTTTCAAGAACATCGCGCCAGATGGCGCTTGTGGTTTCAACCTTGCTTCTGCTTGATACAGCTTCCTTTATAGGCATGTGAATAAAGCTGTTATTCAGCATACTGACAAGGACTTCTGTTTTTCCTGCCATGGCTGCATGAACTGCGTTGGCTCCGAGTCTTGCGCAGTAAATTGAGTCAAAACTGTCAGCGGGTGCACTTCTGATAACATAGCTGGGATCAATGTACTTGATATTGACCTCCATGTCGCACTTCTTGAAGTACTCTGTAATCTTTTCTTTGAGGAACAGACCAATGTCGTTGTATCGAACGTTTCCGCTGGCATCGGTTTTTCCTGTAGCCGGCATAATGTCCTGGCCTGCACCTTCTGCAACAAGGATAACTGCATGTCCGCGAGACTCCAAGCGGGTTTTAAGATGACCAAGAAGCCCGTTCGGACCGTCAAGGTCAAAGGGATTTTCCGGAATAAGACAGAAGTTTACATCGCTCTGAGCAAGAGATGTGTGAACTGCAATAAAGCCGCTCTCACGTCCCATAACCTTTACAAGACCTATTCCGTTGATTGCATTCTTGGCCTCAACATGGGCTCCGCGTACAACAGGTACTGCAAGAGAAACAGCTGTATCAAAACCGAATGATGTCTGAATATAGGCAAGGTCGTTGTCTATTGTTTTGGGAATTCCGACAACTGCAATCTTCAATCCCCTAGCCTTTATTTCCTGGGAAATGGCATAGGCTCCTCTGAGAGTTCCGTCACCGCCTATGGTAAACAGGATGTTTATGTTGTTACTTTCAAGGGTATCTACAATCTCTGTAACCTTATCACCGCCTCCGCGGGCACTTCCTAGAATTGTACCGCCCTTTTCCTGAATATCATCTACAACATCCGGATTCAGTTCTACAAAAGAATCCTTGCTGGTAGGCAGAAGACCGCGGTATCCGTATGGAATTCCGCTTATTCTCTTAACTCCGTATCTGTACCAAAGGCAACGTACAACAGCTCTGATAACGTTATTCAAACCGGGGCAGATGCCTCCGCATGTGCAGATTGCAGCATGAACATGTGCCGGATTGAAGTAGATTTTTTCACGGGGTCCTGCCATTTCAAGGGTGTCTTCCGACTCATGGATTCTCTTTCCGTTTTCAACATGTGTTCCAATGCTGAAAAGAACACGGTCGTCGTCATCTACATAGTCTGCAAAACCGTCTCCATCTACATCTGACATTGTAATGGGGTTGGGAACTGAACACTTTCCCAGTGAAGTGATTGAAAAATCGTGCTTGTTCATTATGCTTCCTCCAGCTTCTTCAGTTCATTTCTGAATTCTTCAAATGGTTTCTCAAGAAGAATTTTACAGTTTTTCTGAAAACAGTCATACAACTTTATGAACTGCTTTGCATAGTCTGTAAGTGTAACTCCGTTTCTTTCATGGCCGCCGTGTCTGCGTTCAACCATGGGGTGTCCTGTTGCCTTTTCAAGGTTGGCTACCATATTGTAGGCCTTTGAATAGGAGATTCCGGTCTTGGCTGCGGCTGCTCTGAGAGAAGATTCTCCTTCAAGTGCCTGTAAGAGCCATAACACTCCTATCCCCATGAACTTATCGCTCCCATCCTCCAAATAAATCTTGATCTTCAGGTTCATGTCCATGATCACTGCCTCCTATAATCTTCAGGAACTCCTGTTCGTCTACTATCCTCACCCCATATTCACGGGCCTTTTCCAGTTTGCTTCCGGCATTCTTACCTGCCAAAAGGCAACTTGTCTTGCGGCTTACAGAAGACACCTCTGTACCTCCGCGTTTTTTTATCTCTTCCATTGCCTTTTCTCTGGGCTGGAAGTTCTCAAATGTCCCTGTAACACACCAACTCTGCCCCAAGAAAATCTGTTCAAGGTCAGACACTTCCTCCTGTTGAAGTCCGTCATCCATGCACAAACCGAAGGACTCAAGTTCATCAAGAAGCTTTCTGTTTTCAGTGTCTGTCAGGCCTTTAATCACTTCTTCTCCGGTCAGAGGTCCTATCCCGTTTATGGTTGTAAGAATCTCTCTTGCCTTCTGGGGATCTGACACAAGTTCATAGAGTGAACTCTTAGATTTGTACCCCGCCCTTTGAAGAATCTGGATGACATTGTGGCTGAACTCGTTCATGCCAAGTCCTGCAAGAACACGTCTGAACGGGCGTTTTCTGCTTTCTTTGAGGGCTTGCTCAATAGCTTGGGTCTTTTTCAGACCAAAGCCCCTTTCAACATCTACCAGGCTTGTAAAATCAAAGCGGTACAAATCCGCAATTGTATGGATGTAGCCTTTGTCGTACAGGTAATCCACAGTCTGCGGACCAAGGCCTTCTATATCCATCTGCTTTTTAGCACAGAAATATTCAATACTTCCTTTTTCCTTTGCAGGACAGTTTTTTCCGGTACAGAAGTGATGAGCCCCACGCCTTTCAACTGCGCTGCCGCACACAGGACATTGCAGAGGAATTGTCCATGTTGTATTTCCGTCGGGATTCTTATCAATGACAGATTCTACGGCAGGAATTACATCTCCGCGCTTGCTGATTGCTACGGTATCGCCAACGGCAAGCTCCAAAGAATCTATGTAATCTTGGTTGTGCAGGGTCACATTCTGGATTACGGAGCCGGAAAGCCTTACAGGGTTGATTCTTGCCATGGGAGTAATCCTTCCCGTTCTTCCAACCTGAACATCCATTGCCCTGACAACGCTTTGGGCCTGAGGGGCTTCAAACTTATAGGCAATTGCCCAACGCGGATGGTGCTCTGTGTAGCCAAGTTCATCTCTAAAGCCAATCTCGTTTACCTTAAGAACCAGACCGTCTATCTCATAGCCCAGAGTTTTTCTCTCTTCGGTATGCCTCTGTATTTCCAATGGCAGATCTTCATAAGCACAGGCCCTTCCTTCAAGACCTGCTTCCTGAAGTCTCTGTTGTGCTTCTTCCTTTGTATTGCAGAAGTAACTCAGGTTCGGGTCAACGCAAAAGCCCAGCTCCTTGAGTCCGGAAAGAATTTTGATATGGTCATCAAAGGATTCGCCCTCCCAAAAACCTTCATAGCAGAAGATAGAAAGCGGCACCCTGGCTGTTTCAGAACTCTTATTTCTTCTGATTGTGCCAGCAGCAAGATTTCTAGGGTTTGCATAGGGTTCTTCAAGACTGGAGTTGATTCTTTCAAATTCGGAAACAGGAAGGTAAATTTCCCCTCTTACTGCAAGTGTTACCGGCCGGGAAAGCCTTAGAGGAACAGCCTTGATTGTGCGGACATTTGCAGTAACATCGTTTCCTATTCTTCCGTTGCCTCTTGTTACAGCTTTCTCAAGCAGACCGTCTTTGTAGTAGAGAACAATAGAAAAACCGTCAATTTTTTCTTCAAGAACAAAACTTGCAAACTTATTTGCCTTGTGAATGCGGTCAATGAAGGCATAGACCTCTTTTGCGCTGTATGCCTTGTCCAGGCTGAGAACAGGAATTGTGTGTTCTGTTTCAGGAAAATCAGAGCTCAGGTCACTTCCGACCCTCAATGTTGGGGAATCCGGAGTTCTCAGTTCAGGAAAGCTTTTTTCAAGGGCTGTCAGCTCATCAAAAAGACGGTCGTATTCGCTGTCAGGTACAAGACTGCGTCCTGTTGTGTAGTATGCCCTGGAGTATTCGTTTAAAAGATTTCTGAGTTCTTTGGCTCTGTTTTCATTGTCCATACCTCAATTTTAGAGCCATTATCTTACTGTTGCAAGATGGCAAGCAGATCAGAGGCACAACTTTGTGCACCGGTGTTCATGTCCACCTCAAAGTCACAGATATCTTGGTTTTGGTATTCTGAATCAAGGCTGAGGATTCTCAGAATCTTCTCATCTTCAGGACAATTCATATTCAGAATTCCCTTAAGAACGGCAGTCCTTGATCTGTTTGTAAAAACAATGATGCAACGGTCCGGGAACGCATTTTTTACAGCAATTGCTCCGCAAATATCAATAGGCATAACGGCGTTCTTTCCGCTGTCCAGTACCTTCTTTACATCCTCTGCCCTGCATCCGTAGTACTGTCCTCCGTAAACTGTAAACTCCAAAAACTTTCCCTGTTCCTGGGCGCTCTGAAATTCTTTACGGCTTATGAAGTTGTAATTTTCACTCTCTGCACGTCTTTGGCGTGTAGTTGTTGTGACCGGGCGTGCAAAGCCGTGGTTATCTGTCAGTTCTTTTGCAAGGTCTCCTTTTCCGGAACCGGAAGGTCCGACAAGACAGACAACTGCGCCTTTTTTAAGGTTGGATATTACTTCAGGCTTTCCGTCAATCTGGTCAACAAGCCTGAGAAAATCGTCATAAGTATTTACAGCCAGAAGGCCTGTCAGGTTGTTGTTCCACGGACGCCTGAAAAGAACGGGATATTTAGCGCTTGTTCCCAAAATATTGTGAGCACCGTCATCCAAGAGCATGTCCAAAGAGATTCTGTCCTTGCGAGAGCCTATGATAATGTTTCTCTCAGGAACCTGCGGGAAATCTTTAATCAGACGTGAAGCTCTTTCATTCATGCAGTTCTTTCCTACGGCGGTAACAAAGAAAACTTCCGCCCTCTCGGACAATTTAGAGATGAACTCCTGAGCCCCGGGAATTAAGGGCTGGCTTAAGACAAACTCCGGCTTTGAGAAGTAGGCAAGTCTTTCATCCAAAATAGACTTGGTTCCGCTTTCTCCCCAGCTCTGAATATCGTAAATACCCAAACCTCCAAGATCACGCTCACGTGAAAGAAGGTCTATTGCGTGCTGGTTGCACAGGTAAAGAACATCGTCAACATCTACGCCAATTTTCAGAAGGTGTTTTCTCTTCATTAATCACTCCGTGGTCTGACAATAATACTTTTGCCGGATGCCAATCGTCAAATGTTTTGTTAATAATGTTCTATTGTGATATATTGTTTCTATGCTTGATACTTCGGACATTCTTGATCTGAACAAACCTCATATGACCGGAAGGATAATTACAGCCCCCAGAGGCTGCACTTTTCCTGAACTGATAAGCGTACCCTCGTACTCAAACGTTCTTGTTCTTTCCGCAGAAGATATGGGGAAAAACAGAATTACAATTGATAACATGGATATCCCTGTCTTCAGCGGAGATAACATCCAGTTTGCCGGTCAGCCGATTATTGCAGTATTCGGAAACGATACTGACTCAACTGAGCAGATTTGCAGAGAAATAAAGATTGAATACTCAGATGTTGATTATCAACAGAGAAAAACAGATATCCTTAAAACAGATACCTACAAGTGGGGAATATCAGAACCGCAGAACGAAGATTACAAAACCATTACAAGCACTTTTGTTCAGAAAAGATACACTATGCCGCTTATGAGTTGCAGCAGAATCCTTGCTGCAAAAGATGATGACGACAACATCCATATCATGGCCGCTTCACAGTGGCCTGCCCATGTGCGAAGAAGCGTTGCATCTGTTTTGGAAATACCGCCTTCAAAGGTAATCATCCATGAAAGCCGCTTCTTCTCCAACCAGGATCAGCTTCTTTTCCTTCCCTCTTTCGGAGCAGCCATTGCAGCGGTTGCCGCAGTAAGAACCGGAAAACTTACAGAGCTGGTAATGCCCATGATGAGCACTCAGCCTGAAGTTGAAATTACCACAAGTACCGTTGTGAACAAAGACGGAAAACCTCTCTTCCAGAAGAGCATTGTAAAGGCAGATTTGGGAGCCTTCCCCTTCTATGCAGATGAATACATAAAGAGCATCTTTGCCGGGTGCTGTTCAGTTTATAAACTGCAGGGTATTGAAATTGAGGTCTCTATTGTCAAATCTTCTCTTTCTCCGGCTGTATTCTTTGGGGACCTTGGTTTTTCAACAGCACTGACAGCTACTGAAAAACACTACTCAAAACTTGCAGTTGAACTTGGTCAGGTTCCTTCGGTTTGGAAGATTGAAAACTGCGGCGGCATAAATGAAAAAATCAGAACAACCGACCTCAGTGACAAACTTCCGGGAATGATAGAGAAATGCTCCGAAGCTGCAGAGTTCAACAGACTTTTCAGCATTTATTCTCAACCGTCTCTTTCAGGCGCAAACCTGACTTCTTATCTGGGCTACAGGCGCGGAGTAGGAATTGCCTGCGGCGATGGAATTCAAGGTCTTAGCAATTCCGAGCCCGAACTTCATAATTTCAAAGCTGAAATGATTCTCTATGAAGGAGGAAGACTTGAAATTGTAGGAGGCGTTGCTTTCAAACGCAGCATGGTTGATATCTGTTCGGACATAGTTCTTTCAATACTGGACTTGAAGAGAGAAAACATTGTTTTCAGAAATACAGATTCCGAAAACAAACTTGATATGGGTCCCTATGCTCTTTCTAGGTCAATCTGCTTCTTCCCCCAAGCAGTCTTGAACGGTTGTAAACAGATTGCCAAAGAACTGAAGAAAAAGAACAAGACCTTCCCTATTGTGGCGTCCATAGGAAAAGTTCAGATAAAGAAGGATTCAGCCCTGTTCAACTCACATGCCTGCGGCTGTTTGGCACTGAGCGTGGAGATTGACCCCGTTCTTCTTGTTCCAAGAGTTACCAAGGTTTGGTCAAGGCTTTACATAGGAAAGGTCTTTGACATGGTCAGGCTTAAACACAAGGCAATCAGAAAGATTATTTCTGCTGTTCAGGATGTATTCCCAAGTTACGACAGCAGTTTTGACATTGATCTTGAAGTTGAGTCAAACCCGGATATTATGCCGGGATCCGTTTCATCACTTTTGAGCGGCCTGACAAAATCGGCGGCAGCTGAAGCAATAGAACAGGCTCTTGGAAGGCCGGTTGAAAAACTGCCGCTTACAGCAGACGATATCACGGAGGTAGAAGCATGAAGCTAAACTTCACTGTGGACGGAGTGCAGCATATCATAACTGTTAACGCAGACAAGCCTCTTAACAGAATCCTTGAAGAGTTGGTTCCTTCTTTTGCCATA
Organism: uncultured Spirochaetales bacterium; assembly: GCA_902803145.1. Taxonomy (GTDB): domain Bacteria; phylum Spirochaetota; class Spirochaetia; order Sphaerochaetales; family Sphaerochaetaceae; genus RUG14846. The sequence goes on from CADCOT010000060.1 coordinate 8,464, forward strand.
AGCAATGCATGTAAAAATGCCTCATGCGGAAACTGCATGGTTCTTATCAACGGAAATGCAGCCCTGTCCTGCCTGGTTCCGGCTTTCAGGGCAAACGGAACATCTGTTATGACATATTCGGCATTCAGAAAAACAAGGTTCTGTCACGCAATTGAAAGAGCCTATGCAGAGACAGGAACACGTCCTTGCGAGCAATGCTACGCCTCTAAGACCCTGTTGATAGGAAGCCTGCTGAACAGGTACGACCAGACAAGAACCATTCTTGATGTGAACAAAACTCAGGACAACAAACAGAACACATCTATCTACGACCACAGCTACTTGGAACGCGAATTCGGTCTGGTAAGCTGCAAGTGCGTAGATGTTGGCCAATTGGCCCAGGTTGTTGAACTTGCCTATGCGTTCAGAAGGAGACAAAGTGGCAGATAAAATCAAAACTCCCAGTATCTACACCCCTAAGACTCTGAACGACCTTATCATGGAAAAAGGAAGAAACCCGGATGCAATTCTTTTTGCAGGCGGAACCTTCCTTATGACCGAACCGCTGGAAAATGACATTATTTCCATCCTCGGTGTGCCTGAACTGCAGAAAATTACCCATACAGACCGCTTCCTTGAAATAGGTGCCGTAACAACTCTTGAGCAGCTTCTCAACACCGGTTCCTACCTGCTGAGCAAGAACACATTCCAAGCAATTGAAAACATAGGAACAACAATTATCAGGTCCAGGGCAACGGTCGGAGGAGCCCTGTGCACACGCAGCATGAGGTTCTCACTCAGCTGTATCCTTGCAACCATAGGCGCCCAGGTTGAAGTAAGAACTATTCAGAGAAAAGGCTTCAGAGGAAAAAAGATTAAGAGCATTCAGAATTGGTACAACGTCAGAAAGTTGTACTCGCCTTCCGGCGATATCTTCTTTGGCAACAACTTTGTCATTACAAAGGTAAGAATCCCCGCCAGAGATGACGCAGTTCAGGTTTTCAGATTCCTTGAATCTCCTATGAAGAACCCCTCTCAGGCTGTCTACTTC
>CADCOT010000061.1 GCA_902803145.1 uncultured Spirochaetales bacterium
GGCAGTCCTGCAAATCTATCTGTTCAAGTATTTCCTTCATTTTCAGTTCTCCGGTGCATCAAACAGGCCTTCTTCAAGACCGCTCAGAATGTCCTGATAGTTGCTCTGATTGGCCCTCTGGTTTGTAGAAACCTTCATATGAGCAGTTACAGCAGCTGTAGATTTAGGAATGGGCTGAATTGTTCCGGCACCTGCAACACAACCGCCGGGGCAGGCCATTCCTTCAAGAAGGTAACCGTTGTACTTACCGGCCTTTGCAAGGGTGAGAAGTTTTTTACAATCTGCAAGACCCTGAGCACCTGCTGTCTTTATCTCCTTGTCCGGATACATTTCCTTTATGCAGTTGACAACAGCCTGTGCAACTCCGCCGCCAACGGCAAAGCCACGACCGTCTGCACTTGCACCGTGGACAGTATCCATGTTTTCAAGTTTTGCAAAGTCCACATCTTTGGCTTCAAACATGCCCATCACCTCTTCATAGGTAAGGACAAAGTCAATGTCGCTTCTGATTGTGCGTCTTCCTGCCTCAAGCTTCTTTGCAGCACACGGACCTATGAAGGCAACCTTGCATCCCGGATGATTCTTCTTGATAAGCCTTCCGGTAAGGACCATAGGAGTCAGGGCCATTGAGATGTAGTTGCTCTGCTCGGGGAAGAGCTTTTTAGCCATCATAGCCCATGCCGGGCAGCACGATGTTGCCATAAAGGGCTTCTCTGCGGGAACTTCCTTCAAGAAGTCCTTTGCCTCTTCAAGTGTACAAAGGTCAGCACCGATTGCTACTTCTACAGCATCTTTGAAACCAAGGGCCATGAGGGCCGGTCTGAGTTTTTCAGGAGTCATGCCCGGACCGAACTGACCGTCAATTGACGGAGCAACAGCGGCATAAACAGGAACATCGCTCCTGATGGCCTGGATGGTCTGGAAGATCTGAGACTTGTCTGCAATTGCACCAAACGGGCAGTTTGCAAGACACATTCCGCATGAAACGCACTTGTCATAATCAATGTTTGCACGACCGTATTCATCAGAATTAATTGCATTCATGCCGCAGGCACTTGCACAAGGTCTCTTTAAGCGAAGGATTGCACCGTAAGGACAGACATCCATACACTTGCCGCACTTGATACACTTTTCCTGGTCAATTGTGGATTTTCCGCCCTTAAAGCTGATTGCTCCCTTGGGACATACAATCATACAGGGGTGGGCAAGACAGCCCTGACATCCGTCAGAAACCTTGACCACATTGTCCGGACAGGAATGACAGGCAAATTTGATTATGTTGATAAGTGGGGGTTCGTAGTACTTTTCTTCTTTAACGCACTCTTCTGCCCTATCTGAAACAGGAGCCTGATCGGCTGCAGAACGCAGGTTCAAACCCATGGCAAGACGCATTCTTTCTCTGACTATTGCTCTTTCAAGAAAGACACTGTCCCTGTAGACGGATACTTCGCCTGGGATAATCTTGTACGGAATTGCCTCCATTTTTGCAAGGTCGCCTTCCTTGTACTCATAGGAAAGCTTTGCAATCTCTGCATACACACGCTTTCTGATATCGTTAACGTTGGTGTAAATTCCTCTCATGTTGCTCATTGGGCACTTCCTCCACTTTATCTTTCATGATGCCAATTATATTATAGTATTACCAGTAGGAAAAAGACATGAAGAAAATATATCTTGCAGGAGGTTGTTTTTGGGGCCTCCAGAAGTATTTTGATCAATTTGACGGTATTTTGGAAACAGAAGCAGGCTATGCCAACGGACCGGACAAGGCTCCCACGTACAAAGAAGTATGTAATGACAGCGGCCATGCAGAGACTCTCAGAATCAACTATGATGAACAGAAAATCTCACTTTCAAGGATACTGGAGCTATATTTTGAAGTAATTGACCCGCTTTCAGTAAACCGTCAGGGACATGACAGCGGAATCCAGTACAGAACAGGAATCTACTACACTGAAGAGTCTCAGATTCCCGAAATTGAAAAGATATACAAAAGGGAAGAAACCAAAGCCGGCTCTTCCCTTGCTGTAGAAGTTCAAAAACTTAAAAATTTCTTTCCCGCCGAGGAGTATCACCAAAAATATCTGGATAAAAACCCCGGCGGTTACTGCCACATTGGGCCTTCTCACTTCATTTCAAAGTAGAAGGATACCATCAGGTCTTTGTTAATTCCTGCTCCGATAAGGAGATCGCCGACAGGCGTTGATAAACCATAGCCTACTCCAAGACCAAGATCCCAGTGTCCGCCGTTAAAGCACTCATAGAACGGGGTATTGCTTTCGGCTATAAACGGGAATACATCGTATATGTCTTGAGATCTTATACCGGCTCTGACTTCTACCTGCAGATAACTGCTGATTATACCGCTCTTCAGATTTCTCTGATAACCGACACCGGCAAGCATGCTGTCTCTTACAAGAGTTCCGTAGTTGTAGCCGGGAAGTCCGTCCCATCCGCCGTACTCTTCATAGAAATCCCTCACAGTCTCCGGTCCACGGTGAGTTGCAACAGTACCGTCTACCCACAAAGCATTATCTTTGTCCAATTTGAACATGTGTTCTGCTGCAGCCTTGAGCATGTATGAAAGCTTCAACTCAGAATCTTCTTTGTAGAATCCTACGTTTGCAATAAAGTCAATTCTTGAACCCTTATCTGCAAACAAGCTGGTCTTGTATTCCGGATAGAACAGACCGTCAACCTGGATTGAAGGAACAAAACAATGCTTGTACAAACTCTCATCAATATCTCCCTCAATATTAAAAAGCCAGAAATTGCGTGCTCTTAAGCGCAGGTTGAAGATGTTGGTCAGTTCATCTGTAACCTTAACTCCTATTACGCCGTCAAGACCGAAGTCTGTGTAGTTGAAAGAAACTGTTCCTGTAGGATCAGTACTACTGGCCAGACTTCCTGCTCTTCCAAGAATTCCAGCAGTAAGGAAGACTCTTTCGTCAAAATCTTTCGTAAGCCTTGCAAGAACTGTTGCATCAAGGCTGACATCTCTGTTAACTGCTCCCTTAAGACGCAGGTCATAACTAAGGAAGTCAAGCTTTTTGTCCTTCAGATAAAGTCTCGCACTGACTGCGGGATAGAACTTGAACTGGCTGACGCCGGTAATAAAATAATCAGATCTCTTTACAGCCCTATTGAGAGAGAATGCGTAACCGCCACCGCCGAAGAGTCCAAGAGAGAATCTTGTCTTTGAAAAAAGCTCTTCCTGCTTGTAATCCTTTGCTGCGCTGAATGCAATCTTGTCATTGTTTGAATTATATCTTGAGAAGTACTCGCCTCTTCTATTCGGATCCTTGTAGACCTTCTGGTCTTCTGTGAACATGTCTGCAATTTCCTGCAGCTGCTTTTCATACTTGGCAACATCTTCCTTGCCCTTTGCAAGAATCTGGGCTGCTTTGTTGAATCCGAGTGTTGTGAAAGAAGATGTATCAACACGAATATAAAGTGTTGCAAGATCCTTCTCTCCAAGACTTCCGCGCTTGATTGCAATTTCTATAGTTCCATCCAAAGTACCGGAGAATGAGTTGTAGTGATCGGGAGTAAAATCCTCTGTTCTGTTTACTGCAACTGCAATAACAATGTCATAGCCGTCCTGAATTGCCAGGTGTACAGGCATGTTGTCTGCAAGACCTCCGTCCATGTAAACGGCATTTCCGAGTACTACCGGCTCAAAGACAATCGGAATACTGATACTTGCCCTGATTGCATCAATCAAAGAACCGTTGGAAAAGACATGGTCTTCTCCGTTGAGCATGTTGGTTGCATTACATCTGTATGAGATAGGAAGATCTTTGTCAAAATCAATATTGTCAGGGATGTTTCCAAGGTAGCTGTACAGGTAGTTGAGAATCATGTAGTCATCAATCAGACCTGTTGTATCTCCGATTCCTTTATCTAAAGACAGAGAAATGATGTTGTTTCTGTTAAAATCAAAAGGTTCAAGAACCTCGTTGTAACCTGATGACATAAGAGCATTGAAAAGTGTTGAAAGGTCGTTTTCAAGCATCATTTCCTCAAGCTCTTTGGGACTGTAGCCTGCAGCATAGATACCACCTACAAGGGCACCCATACTTGTTCCGTAAACACGATCAATTGGAATTCCCAATTCTTCAAGCTTTTCAAGAATTGCTACGTGTGCAATACCCTTTGCTCCGCCTCCGGAAAGAACAAGAGCAACAGTGGGTCTGTCTGCTGAGAATGCTGTTGTAAGTACAACAACTGCGAGTAAGATTGTTGCAAAAATTTTCTTCATACTTCTGATTTCCCTAGAAAAAAACTATCAGAGGGCAAGGGCAATGTTGTTATAAACTATTACCTTGTCATCATGCTTTGTAATTGCTTTGATTATTCCGTCCTGAGATACAACTATGGCAACGGCACCCGGAACTGCATTTGCAAAACGATAAGCAGATCTGTGTCTTGTTCCGTTGTCTGTGAACTTTGCGGTCTTGCTTACTGTGTCATTGCTGTTAAGGAAGCACATGTTCGGCTCTTTCTTTTCCATCTTATCTGTAAGAATTTCTGCACCGAACCCTATCAGATCAAAGTTATGAGTCAGCAGCACGGCTCCGTCAACGGTTGTGAGTTTGGATATGAAATCTGCGTAGGATATTGTTTCCTTCTCACGTGTGACAGGAGAATCCAAGAGGCTTTTCTCATCTTCAAACATGCACTTTGAAGGAAGTTTGTACTTTACGTTAATAAACTCTTCGCATGAGTCCATTGAGGGAACAAGCAAAATTGTTCCGCCGTGTGCGTACTTTTTTACGTGCCAGACAACCCTGTAGAGAATGTGAAGCCATTCAAGCGAATCCAGTTTTGTATAGGAGTTGATGGTGTCATAGACAAAGCCGCGTGTAAAAGCATCTGTCCTGGAAACAACGTTACGTCCAAAGCTGTAGCCTACAAGCGGAGTTTCACCAAAACAAGCCTCAAGTTCACCGGGATCTTTTACTCTGATGTTGGGAATCTGGGGCATTCTGTTTCCGCCTTCAACTTCTCCCATTATCAGTTTTTCCCAAGTTGTGAAAGATGCAATTATGCCCGTGCACATATATGGTTCCATAGTCGTGTCTACAATAAGGTAACTCATTGCAGGGTTAATTGCCGGAGCCAACTTATGAAGTGCACCCGGATTGAAAGGTATTGGATTCTCAAATGTGAGTTTGTGGGCATAGATGTAGCCATCCAAGAAAGCAGAGTCTTCATTTCTGAGAAAGCAAACTCTGAAGTTTGAAAAACGGCCTTCTTCACGCATGCAACTGACATCAAGAAGAATTTCACAGACACTCATAAGAACTTCTTTTGGAGGAAGTTGCTGAGCCTTTTCTTCTAAATGGCCCATCCTGTCATAGACTTCAATATATGCATCAATAAAAGGAGAAAGATTACCCATAGTTAGTAACAGTATACTACTAGTTTTTGAAGCTGTGAACTGGCGCAGGAATCCTTCCGCCCCTGTTAACAAAGGCTTCACATGAAAAACTGTTTACCTTCATTATGGGACCGCTTCCCAAAAGACCGCCAAAATCAACACTCTGACCTGCAGTTTTTCCTTCTACAGGAATAATTCTGACAGCTGTTGTCTTCTGGTTGATCATTCCAATAGCCATTTCATCTGCAATAATGCCGGAAAGTGTGGACTCTGAAGTAGTGCCGGGGACGGCAATCATATCAAGGCCTACTGAGCAGACGCAGGTCATGGCTTCCAGTTTTTCAAGAGTTAAGGCTCCGCAGACTACAGAATTGGCCATTTCGTGGTCTTCTGAGACAGGTATAAAGGCTCCGGAAAGACCTCCTACATAGCTTGAAGCCATGATTCCGCCCTTTTTAACCTGGTCGTTAAGCAAGGCTAAGGCTGCTGTTGTTCCCGGGGCACCTGCTTTTTCAAGGCCCATGCTCTCAAGAATTTCTGCAATGGAGTCTCCCACAGAAGGTGTTGGTGCAAGTGAAAGATCAACTATGCCGTAGGGAATCCCAAGACGGCTTGAAGCCTCTTTTGCTACAAGCTGTCCAAGCCTTGTTACTTTGAATGCTGTGTTCTTTATGGTGTCACACAAAAATCCGAAATCCTTGCCTGCAGTGCTCTGGATTGCATGATTTATGACTCCGGGACCTGATACTCCAACATTGATAACACAATCGGATTCGGTTACTCCGTGGAAGGCTCCAGCCATAAACGGATTGTCGTCCGGAGCATTGCACAGAACAACAAGTTTTGCACATCCTATGCTGTCCTGGTCCTTTGTAAGACGGGCTGTTTCTTTAATGATTTTACCCATCTGCTTTACAGCATCCATATTGATTCCGGTTTTTGTAGAGCCAAGGTTTACAGAAGCGCAAACTCTGTTTGTTGCTGCAAGGGCCTGGGGAATTGAATCTATGAGAAGAATCTCAGACTTTGTCATTCCCTTTGCAGGAAGGGCTGAAAAGCCTCCTATGAAATTCACGCCTACTTTTTCGGCTGCCTTATCCAAGGTTTTTGCAAGGCGAACATAGTCGTCCACTGTTTTACAGGCAGAAGCTCCGACAATGGCTGCCGGGGTTATGGAGACTCTTTTATTGACAATCGGAATTGCATACTCACGCTCAATCTGGGTACAGACATCCAGCAGTTTGTCAGCCGTGTTTACAATCTTGTCAAATACTTTGCTGCAAAGGAGATCCATGTTGTCACTTATACAGTCAAGCAGGGATATTCCCAGCGTGACGGTTCTGACGTCCAGGTTCTCCTTCTCTATCATTTCATTGGTTTCTATAACTTCATTAATGTTGATCATCAGATTCTCTGCATGCTTTTAAAGATGTCTTCTCTCTGGAGCTTTATCAAAACTCCAATCTTCTTTCCAAGGCTTTCAAGTTCTTCTGAAAGTGTAAGAAACTCTTTTGTTGCCTTGCTTGTATCAACAACCATCATCATGTTGAAGTAACCTTGAACGATAGTTTGGGATATATCTTCAATATTTACATTGTTTTCGTAAAGAAAAGATGTAACTCTGGCAATTATTCCAACCTGATCCTTTCCGACAACTGTGATTATTGATTTCTCTGCAGCCATTTACATACCACCTTGCTATGGCAATATACCACAAAGAACGATAAAAATGGAATATTTGGCATATTCAATAAAATAACTGATTTTTTTCAAATAATGGCCTGTCAAAAACTAGACAAGTACATATGGGTACAGTAAAAAAGATTAACAAAGGAAAAATTATGGAAAGCAATGCTAAAGAATTCTGGCAGAGATTAGAAGAAGCCCAGATCAGAACCGGAAAGACAAATCTTCAGGCCCTATGTCGTCTTATGGATATTCCTTACCAGACTGTAATCAATCAGAAGTGCCAGGGACGTTATCCTTCCATCCCCGTAATCATTTCTCTTGCAAAAATCCTGCATTGTTCAATTGATTGGCTGCTTATGGGTTCAGAAGCAGAAGCCACATTAAGAAGAATTCAGAAAATTGTTCGCAAGATTGAGAAAATTACTCCTGATCAGTTGATTGCTTTAGAGGTTTTCTTAAAAGACCATTAACAGAACGGCCAACTGCTGAGCAGGTAGCCCGGCACAGCCACTATTGCAAAGAACGCCCAACTTGTCAAAGTAAAAGTCTTAACAAATTGTTTTCCCCTACCCGGATACTCTCTTACATAGATTCTATAGTTAATTACAGACGCAAGAGATCCTATCAATGACACCAAACCTGCAGTATCAAGACCGTAGATAAGGCCTGCATTGTTTACAGTAAACGGATAAAGAACAATTGCAGCAGGCACATTTGAAATTATCTGACTGATTCCGATTGAAACCCAATATTCGTTTCCGGCAACAAGCCTTTCTAGAAATCCTGCAACAGAAGGATGTGTAGACACCGAATGCGAAAATACAAAGAAGCATAAGAATGTAGCCAGAAGTACGTAGTCTGTCTTTTTGATTACAATCGGGTCAACAATCAGAACTGCAACAAAAACAATACCAACAGCATAGGGCCAGAGTGTTGTTCTGCTTACAATCACAGTTAGAACAAGACAGAACAGAGCAATGTAAAACCAGCGTTTGAAGCCACTGGAAGCTATATTTTGCGAAGCAAACACCAAGCTATCCTTCTCTTTAGCCGTAATCGCATAGATAAAGATAACTAGCAGAATACCGCTCATTATGCACAGCGGGGCCATATGAAGAATGAACGTAGGAGCACTGACATTAAAGCGCCCAAAGAGAAACAGGTTCTGAGGACTTCCAAAGGGCATAAGAAGCGAACCGCGCACTGCGGCAATGTTCTCAAGAGAAATTACCGGAAGAATGTACTTTTCTTTTCCTGCAATCCTGAGTTGTGAAATAGTCAGCGGAACAAAGATGATCAGACTGACATCGTTTGTCACGAACATTGATGTGAAGAAGACGCAGAATACAAGAAACAGCGAGAGGCTTCTCACGCTTTTGAAATGTGTTGTCAGCTGAACTAGCGGAGAAAGAACGTTCTCTTTTTTAAAGCCCTCCAGAACGGTGAGCATCATAAACAGCGTACCAAGGGTATGCCAGTCTATGGCTGAAAAAATCTCACGCCCCGGAGGGTTAAAAATCAGGGCTGCAACAGCCGCAATCAGAGAAATATAGAGCATCTGCTCTTATTTTTCAAAACCAAGTTTGAATCTTATGCTCAGGCAGTCAACAGGTTTGAAGCCGTACTCTTCTCCCCTTTCCTGGTATCCGTAAACCATTTCAAAACTGTTGCCCTTGAATCCTACACAGACTCCCAATTCAGGATAGCCGTACTTGTAGGCTGCTCTGATGCTGACAACCTTGAAAATATCCAATTTGACACCAAGGCTCATGTACCTAAAGATTTCTTTTGCGCTTCTGTTAAGCTCATCCATGAAGTACTTGTTCATGTCAATGAACTCGAATGTAACAGTCGGGTTGAAGTTCTTGAACTCAGGTGAATACTGAACCATAGAGCTGATTGTCCACGGAGTGTAGATTGTATAGGGATCTGTTCCGTTTCTGTACAGTGCAGCATTATCAAGACTTGAATAGTTTCTGGTGTAGTAATAACCGTTAAGGTTGTTGACTGTAGCACTGACCTTAATGTGGCTAAGCGGGAAACTGAATGTGACGCCAAGATCAACAGGAAGTGCAAAACCGCCTCTTGCAGGGAGGTCCTTGAAACCGGTGTTGTTGTACAATACGTCTCTGATGGTATCAAAGTTAACCTGCTTCATGTAGACTTTTCCGGCAAAGTGGATTGCAGCACCTACATCCAAAGTAAGACTGTCCATTTCAATAATTCTGCGACCATATCCAAATGAAAGAGCAAAGTCTGCCAGAGGCAGATAACCGTTTCCGAGAATTGAACGTTTTGAAGGGTCAATTATCTCTTTTCCCTCTTCGTCTTTTGTTATGAAGGGCATTGATTTTTCTGTTACATCAATGTTCAGTCCGAATGCAAAGTTATTAATCTGTGAACCGCTTCCAACGGAAAGTCCAAAAACATCGTTGTAACCGCCACCGGCCTCAAGGGTCAGGCCAAGGATGTAACCAATCCAGTTCTTTTTATCCCCCCACTGGAACTTTGTAATGTTTGCAATAGCTTCTGCAACACTTCTGTTCTGAACAGCCTGTGCAAAATTGTAAGAAGCATCAGTTACGCTAAGTCCCTGGATTCTGAGCCTTGATACTGCAAGGTCAGAGGGGTTTCTGAAAAGACTGTAGTTAAGGCCATCATAGTAGTTTGAATTAAAGGGTCTGTATGCCTTGTTTGAAACACCGGCATAAACACCGTCATCTGTAGCTCCCATACCAAATGCCATGACAAGGGCAAATAAAGCAACAACTAAAAAAGCAACTGTTTTCTTCATCTCTTCACCCCATCAAATAGCGCCTGAAACAAGGCCTGTCATATCAAGCTTAACATCATAGATGTAGCTGATTGCATCTAGGCAGTTGAGCATCTTGTCAACATAATCAAGACCCTTGTTATTTTCAAAAACAAATTCAAAGAACTTGTCATATTTATGACCTTCTTCTGCCTGAGTATATTCAGGAGAAAGTTGGTATACATTGTCAATATCAATAATGGTACTCATCATTTCATAGACAATTCCAACAGAAATCTTATCTCCGACTGTCTGATAATCTCTGCTTCCAACAGATGTTGCTATATCCTTTTGAAAATTAATAAGAGCAGTTTTATCAATCTTTGAACCACCTGATTCAGATCCCCCTGAAGAACTTTCTTTTACAACAGTTACAATCGTCTTGATTTGCTCAAAAAGCTTTCCAACCATAAGCGAAAAATCACTTGACTGGACCGGGAAGGGCAACTCAGTGGTTTTAAGTGAATTAATACCCTTTTCAATGGCTTCAACATCGTCATTTTTTACTTCTGACTGCAAAACGATTTGAAGAATCATTACAACATTATTTCTGTTTCCTGGAATGCTCAAATCAACATGCCTAAGTATATAACCTAGTATCTTTTCAGCAGCTAACCCTGCATGTAGATTTTTGTATGCAACAACATCAGAAGTAAGACCTTCGTATCTGGCATTCAAAGCATCTTTAAGAGCCTTGCTTCTAGCACTTGAATCCTTAGCGGTAAGAAGATCTTTTATAGTCTGATTAATAGTATTCCGATAGTTTTTGATGGACTCATTTTTCTCAGCATCCGAATCGCCCTTGAATTCGAGAACAGCATCGTAATAATCCGGATAACCTATTACCTGCGGGAGGGCTTGTTCTTTTGGTTTTAAAATAAAATTCTTTTCGGTGCCTTCTATGAAAGCTTTTACATTCTCTACAGCTGCTTTCATGGGTTCAGTTCTTCTTTGTCCCAAACCCAGATCACCAATTTTTTCCATACTCTTTCCGAATCCGGAAATCTGATCTGCATTACAGCCTACCAGAATGGCAAGCACTACAAGAGCAGAAATCAGTACTAAAGACTTCTTCATCTTAACTTCCTTTCAAGTACAAAGATTAATGTAATATAACAAATTTAAATAATAAAAAAAAGACGGACCCGAAGGTCCGTTTATTTTAATTAGATTTTATAATCAAATCCGAAGTACGGAGATAATGAGTAAGTCACACGCTCGGTTGTTTTAAAGTCAGCCTTAAACATGCCGCCAAAGTTAAGAGCTATGCCGTCGTTCTTATCTGAACACTTAAGTCTAATTCCTAAGTTCAGCCTTCCTGTGCCATAAATACCGTCTGCCTTCTCCCAACCCTTGAAGTCAATTCCTGCTGCAATGCTCAAATCAAAACCTATTCTTGCATCTATGGGAGTTACAAGACCGATCTTTCCCATGATAGCAAAGTCTGCAAAAGTGGTTTCTACTCCGTCAGTAATGTATGAAACACTGTCAATTTCTAAGTCCACACCTGCAGCAAATCCGCTATCAGTGACATATCTGATTCCTGCAAAACTTCCAAAGCCACGGACAGAATTAATACCTCGTGAATCACTCTTGTAATCAACTAGAGTCTGCATTTCATACGGAACTGCACTTACTCCTACTTCAAAACCAGATGCAAACACGCTTGGGAAAACCAGTGCAAAGATAGCTAAGATAATAATAGTCCGTTTCATTGTCAGGAACCTCCCATATTAAAGTTATTGTATTACTCAACGGCTAGTAATGGAAGAGAAAAAAAGAGCCGCAATGAACGAATTGCGACTCTTTGAATGTATTTGATTTTGCTCAGTTTGCTGCTGAAACTTTTGAGTCAACACGCATTCCCATACCGGCGGTGTGGGCTGATACTTCTGAAGCAAGGTAAAGAACTGCATTTGCAACTTCTTCGGGCTTTGCATAGCGCTTGTCCATTGCATAAGCACTTGCAAGAGCTGCCATTGCCTGCTCGTGTGTAAGATCGGGGAAGAAATCCTTCTCTATGCGGAGCATCATGGGTGTGTCTACGGGACCGGGGCAGATGTAGTTTACATTGACTCCTACGGGGCCAAGTTCAAGAGCAACACACTTTGTAAGACCTGCAACTGCGTACTTTGATGAAACGTATGCACTGTTACCGGCTGTGGGCTCGTAAGCTGCTGCAGAAGCTACAACAACAACTGCACCCTTCTTCTTCTCAATAAGAGTGGGAGCTGCATACTTCATTGTGAGCATTACTGCAAAGACGTTGAGCATATATGTGTCCTGAAACAGACCAAGTGTCATGTCCTGAACAGGATGTGCCTGTCCTTCATAACCTGCGTTGGGAACAACAATGTCAAATGTGCCGAAGTGAGCCTTTGCTTTTTCAACAAAGTTCTTAATATCCTCTTCCTTTGTCATGTTAGCAACAAAACCTGCAACCTGACCCTTGTATGCTGAAAGTTCAGCAAGAAGAGCATCAATCTTTGCCTGGCTTGTTGAAGAGAATGCAACTTTTGCGCCTTCAGCGAGGAAACCTCTGACGATTGCACTTCCGATACCGCCTGTACCACCTGTTACAAGAGCTACTTTTCCTTTGAGTTTAAGATCCATGTAAAATCTCCTTAAAGCAGTTATATCAGTATTGTAGTATAAGATTGAATTAGAGACAATTGGTTGTTGCTGTGTTATTATCAACCATAGGTTGAGCGGATATACAACCAACGCGTTAGCAAATCCAACTACCGGTACGTTCATTTTCTCCGTACAAAGGTCTAGTTTGGAGTCAGGAGGTCAGAAGATGACAGAAACATTCGGACAGAGATTTGCAAGACTTAGAAA
>CADCOT010000062.1 GCA_902803145.1 uncultured Spirochaetales bacterium
AAAATAGAATTTGAACGATGCATTAATATACTTTCTGCCTTCAATATCCAACCTTCTGACTTTTTTGGTAAGAAATGCATCTTCAAACATGTTCAGGTACTTTCCAATGGTCTCACTGGAGACTTTTTCCTTAGACTGGGCATTGAATGTGTTTGTTATTTTCAGAGGATTTGTAACACTTGCCATGGTTGAGGCCACAACATCAAAGAGTTCTGAAATTGTTTTGGGCTTTCTGATTTTGTTTCTGACAATGACATCAGTCAAATATACTTCATTACACAGATTTGTAAGGTAATTCTCCCTTTGTTCCTCATCTGTCATTCTGGCAATCAGGGGAATGCCACCGGTAACGATATATTCTTTCCAGACATCTCTAATGTCTTTGCCTGTCCCTTCTGCATACTCTCTGAGTGTCAGAGGGAATACATGTATTTCTTCTCCCCGACCTTCAAACTCAGTCAGAACATCCTTAGAAAGGAATCTGGAGTTACTGCCTGTAACATATATATCGGCATCAAAATCGCGGAGAAAACCATTGAGTACAGATTCAAACATTTCAAGATTCTGAATCTCGTCCAAAAGCAAATAGTATGTACCTTTGCCTGTCACTCTGTTGTACATGAAGTCTATGAATTTCCTGGCGTTGACCTTTTTGGGCTTGTTATTTTCATCAATGAGACTGTCTCCGATTGACTGTACATCTCTGAGCGAATCAAAGGCAAATCTGATAATGTGATCAGCTTTCACACCGCTATTCAGAAGTTGTTTGTAAAACAACTCATTGAGTAGATAGGATTTTCCAACTCTGCGGACTCCAGTTATTACTTTAATTAGTCCGTCATTTTTTCTTTTTGCAAGTTTTTCAAGATATTCTTTTCGATTAAACATAGTTGAAAATTCTCCCAAATCTTTGAAAGTTTTCAAGTAGATTATAACTGTTGTCTGATGTTTTCTCAAACTAATCTATTTGAAAAAAGCACAAATTCTTTATCTAGCATTTTGCGTTTTCCAAGGTATTCCTCTATGAACCTTTTGTAGAAGGAGGGGGGAGAAGAAACGTATTATCTTCTACTTATTGTGAGATTATAGTATTATAATATACCTAAAAAATTATATTTGATATTTAGGTACATTGCCGCTGAGGTGATACTGATGTTTCTAGGAAGTATAGGGTTGGTTGTTAAATCAAAACAATCAGAAGAATCGAAAACACAGTCAGATATATACAAGAAACGAATGATTACAATCATGCTATGTTTTCTCATAGCAATTTGTGGTTTTATTTCCCCATTGTCTGCATATGCGCAGGGGGAGGTAAAGACCGTCCGTGTTGGCTGGCACGAGGCTCCTTACTTCATTGAAGACCAGTACGGAAGATGGTCCGGTTACTCGTACGAGTATCAGTGCAAGGTTGCTGCTTACACCGGCTGGAACTACGAATATGTGTTCGGAACATGGTCAGAGCTCATGCAGATGCTGCTAGACGGAAAGATAGATATGTTCAGCAATCTGTCATATACAGATGAACGTGCACAGAAAATTCTGTATTCGTCAATCCCCATGGGAACCGAGGCCTATTACGTCTTTGTATCACCGTCCAATACGGAGATTACGTCTGAAGACTACATGACCATCAGTGGTAAACGCGTGGGCGTGACCAAGGGCAGTTTCCAGAAGGAGGTATTTCTTTCTTGGGCCGCCGACCACGGCATCGAAGTTGATCTTGTTGAGATGAGCTGCTCTGAGGAGGAATCTATACGGCTTCTTGGAAAAGAGTTTGATGCCTTTGTGTCCATCGATGTCTATGGTAATCCTGAATGGGCCACTCCTGTCTGTAAGATCGGGTCTTCGGATTTCTACTTTGCAGTGAGCAGGAACCGGCAGGACCTGCTGATAGAACTGGATGCCGCCATGAACCGCATCCAAGACGAGAACCAGTACTACAACGAACAGCTTCATGACAAGTACCTTGCCAATACGGAAACTGATAGATATCTCAGTGCAAGGGAGCAGAACTGGCTTGATGAGCACGGAAAGACCATCCGCGTAGCTTATCAGGATAACTATCTTGCCTTCTGTGCCTCAGACCTTGAAACTGGTGAGCTTACGGGAGCACTGAAGGATTTCCTTGCCTATGCTTCCACCGCACTGGAAGGCAATGATATTAATTTCAAGGCGGTTTCCTATCCGACGTCAGGTGCAGCAATGGATGCCCTGAAGAACGGAGAGGTGGACTGTGTTTTCCCGGCAAACCTTACCTCCTATGACAGCGAGGTCCTTGGAGTCGTGATGACTCCCGCACTCATGACCACCGAGATGGATGCCGTAGTGCGTGCTTCCGAGCAAAAGGAGTTCCTTCGCAAGACGAATGTGTCTGTTGCCGTGAACGAGGGCAACACAAACTACGATTTGTTCCTTGCAGACCACTATCCTAGCTGGCAGCGTCTCTACTATCCTGACACTCCAACAGGTCTCGATGCCGTAGCTAAGGGAGAAGCTGACTGCGTGATAATTAGCAACTACCGCTACAGCAATATATCCAAGCAGTGCGAGAGCCTGCGCCTTGCCACCGTCTATACCGGTGTGAACATGGATTACTGCTTTGCAGTCCTCAAGGGACAGACCGAGCTCTATTCCATAATGGCAAGACTTACCAAACTCGTTCCGGATGCAACGGTCCACACCGCGTTAACATACTATTCCACTGAAGATGTAAAGACGACGTTTTTTGATGTAATCGAGGACAATCTCCATATCATTATTATCGTCGTTGCCATAGTCTTTGTAGTGATAATGGCGCTTCTAATCCGAACCATCCATTTGGACAGGAAAGCCCGCAAGGAAGAGTACCTTGTAAGGGATCTCAACAGAAGGGTGAATGTGGATGCACTGACCTCTGTGCGCAACAAGGGAGCCTTCAACGACTACATCCGGAACCTTCAGAACAAACTGGACAGTGGGGAATCTCTGGAGTTTGCCATAGGCATGTTAGACTGCGACAACCTGAAGCACATAAACGATTCCCACGGACATGACAAGGGAGACATCTACATAAAGAAGGCCAGCATGCTTATCTGCAAGGTCTTCGAGCACTGCCCTGTGTTCAGGGTCGGTGGCGACGAATTCGCAGTTGTTCTGCAGAATGAAGATTATCAGAGAAGGTCAGAACTGACAGAATTGTTTGAAAAGGCTGCGGATGAGATTTGCACTACGGCGGAGAATAAATGGGAACAGGTAAGTGTGACATTGGGAATGGCAGAATATGATCCGCAATCTGATTCTTCTGTTGATGACGTCATTCGCCATGCAGATA
>CADCOT010000063.1 GCA_902803145.1 uncultured Spirochaetales bacterium
AACCATCCCTACTCCAAGCCTGACAAGGTCTGCAGTGTTAAAGTTGAACTTCAAAAGCCTGCTTACAGCCTCTGCAACAGATCTTTTTGAGATGGCATCTGCAATGTTATAACCCTCAATTGCAACGGAGGGAAACTGAACAATCAGTTTGTTGTAAGAAAGAGATGCCGGATTGGTGTGCAGCTTGTAAGCCAGAGAACCGGGGTCATTAGAAAGCATTGGTTTGAAGGCAGTATTGGTAACATCTTTGTACCCGCCGTCTTCTGTTGCACCGGATGCAAACAAGGTAAAAGAGACAGTCAGAATGAACAATAAAATCAACAATCTTTTCATTGAGGCCTCTTTATGAGTATAAGACTTTTTCTGTTCAAATACCCGTAAACCAAAGACAGTGCCGGGAAAATTGTATAGATAACAAACAGGGCTCTGTAGCCCAGACCGTCAACTATGAAACCTCCGGCAAGCGAACCGAGCAGAACCGGCAAGTTGATTGCAATGGAGTGATAAATTGAAAGTGCAAAGGAATAGTGCTTCTTTTCCACATTGTCAGAAATCCATCTGACAGAGGCAACATGGCAAAAACCGAATACTATACCGTGCAGAAGCTGACAAAGAGCGAAAACAACAATGTTCTTTGTAAGTGTATAGCCCAAAAGTCTCACAATGATTGCAACAGAAGAAAGCACAAGCATTTTGTACGGAGACAGTTTTTCGTTTTTCAGAATCTTTGTTCCGCCTATCATGCAGAAGAATTCAGACAGGGCTCCAAGGGCAATAAAAGAGGTAAACCAACGTCCAAGATTCATCTCCTCAACCATGTAGGTGGCAAGCATCTTGTCTATGGCCGCCATTGCAACTCTTGAAAAAGCAACAAACAAAATAAAGATGTAGAATTCTTTACTGAACCAGTTTTTATCAAAGAACTTATCAGCTTTTTTGTGCGGATGTGAAGCAATACTCTTAGAAGGTGCAAGACAGATAAAGAAAAGCACAATAATGGTAAAGATTGCATTGTTCAGCATCATCTGAAAGTTGCTTGTGTTTGACGGAAAACCAACGAGTGAGAACAGGAACATAAAAACAACATAGCCCAGTGTTCCGCATGCACGGATATTGCCGTACTCTGTCTTTGTGCCTATACAGTTCTTGGTAATCAGACCGTCGGAAACAGGGTTGATACTCCATATAAAAGCACAGGAAACCACGTAGCAAAGCCCTGTAACAACAACGTTCTCTGCAAGGAAAAACGGAATATGAAATGCCAAACTAAGAAGTGCGCAGGCAATGAGGGCAGCCTTCTCCCTTCCCTTCCTTTCTGCAGCAAGAGCAACAAACAGAGGCCCCACAATTGTGGTCACCTGCCCCAATGCCGTAACAACCCCAATCATAGAATAGGACCAGCCCTTGTTTCTCAGTGCAATCTGAAAGTACGAGGCAATGGTTCCGTTAAGAGGCTGAAGGAATGTCTGCAGCAGATAGAAAATCAACATTTCCCTATCCTTGTATCTATTTGTAAAACCATAGTCAATACTAAAAGAGTGTTATATTATAAAGACATGGCTCAAATATACATTACCGGACACAGGAATCCGGACATTGACAGCGTGTGTGCAGCCCTTGCATATGCAGACTTAAAGAACAAGATTGACGGATCCAACAATTACATCCCCGTAAGGTGCGGTCATCTCTCAGACAGCGTTAAGAAGCAGCTTGAAGCAGCAGGCGTCACTGCCCCTCCCTACATGCGTGATATCCGCCCAAAGGTGAGCGATGTTCTCAAGCAGGGCTATGTTTCTATGGAGGCCGATGCCCCTCTTTTCAACCTCTTTAAGGTCTACAATCTTTCAAGGCCCTCAATTCTTCCTGTTTTTGATAAGGGCCAGTTCTACGGTCTTCTGAGTGTTGACGACATTACATCATGGTTCTTAAAGGACAACACAGACCCAGATCCTGTCTACAACATTCCGGTAAAAAACATAAAGGAAATCATTCCCGGCAAGGTTCTTCATGAATGCCAGGCGGACACCATAAATGCAACGTTGCTTGCAGGAGCTGCCAGCCTTGAGAACTTCTTTGAGTTTGTCCATGAACAGACTCAGAGCATCATTATCATGGGCTACAGACAGCGCCACATTGAGCACGCAATTAAGATGAACGTGCCTGCAATCATTATCACGGCCACTTCCGGAGATCTGGACATTGATTTAACAGGCTACACCGGTTTTGTCTATCAGACAGAAATGGGCACTGCAGAAGTAATCAGGCGCATCCGAATGGCCCCTCCTGTCCGCTCAATTCTTGGCAAACAGGGAGACCCTGTCCAATCAACAGACCTTTTTGACGATGTTAAAGAAAAACTCATGGACTCAAACCTTCGTGGATTCTCTGTCTTTGACGGCCCGAACTGGGTTGGTTTTGTTACCCGCCGTTGCTTCCTTAACAAGCCCCGCTATCAGGTAATTCTTGTTGACCACAACGAGGCAAGCCAGAGCATCCGCGGCCTTGAAGAGGCAGACGTGCGTGAGATTATTGACCATCACCGCCTGGATGCCCCAAAGACCACAACTCCCATCTACATTGATGCCGAGCCCCTTGGAAGTGCCAACACAATTGTGTGGCAGAACTTCCGCCGCCGTGGCATAACTCCAAGTCCTTACATTGCCCGTGTCATGCTTACCGGCATAGTCTGTGACACTCTGATTCTGAAGTCTCCCACCACAACACAGACTGACATTGACAGCGTCAATGAACTTGCTGCTCTTTGCGGTGAAAAGGATGTAAATTCCTTTGGAAGGCTTTTGTTCAGCTTCAGCGAATCTCTTTCTGCACGTGATCCGGAGACTGTTGTTACCTCTGACTTTAAGCTCTACTCAGAAAACGGAGTTAAGATGGGCGTTGGCCAGTGCGAGGTCCCGTTCCTTGATGACATTGATTCTTTCAAGGACACCTACCTCTCTGCCTTGGACAGCGTCAGAAAGGCAAATGCTCTTGATTGGACTATGCTCATGATTACAGATGTTCTGCGCGGAGACAGCGTCCTTCTCACAACTACTTCAAAGTTTGAGAAAAAGCTCTCCTATGCCCCTCTTGCAGACCACGTCTTTGACATGCCCGGAGTCCTTTCCAGAAAGAAGCAACTTCTTCCTGAAATCCTGCATGCAATAAGCTGAAACGTCAGATAACAATTCTGGTTGAGTTCATTCCCAAGGTGTATTCGTTCACTATTTCGGTGGCAATTCCCCTAAGAACGTCTACATTCTCCCAGTTGTCTTCTTCTGTGTCCAAAAGAGGATTGAAGGGTTTGCCAAGGCTGCGGAAGTCAATTATTACATTGCCCTTATAGAGCCTTACCATAATGTCCATGTAGGCATTGTGGTCCTTCTTCTTGGTAATGTAGACAGCCATCTCTTCTACTGCCAAAGCAGCAAGAAGTGCATTCTTTTTCTCAATTCCATTGTCCTCGCAGATAGCTTGCATCTTCTCACTGATACCGGAAATTGAGTCTGCATTGTCCATTATTGTTACGTCCATGACAGGTGTGGAGGACTCGTCATTTTCATACAAAAGGAGGCCTTTGTAATGACCGTCAGAATGTGCAACTATGTAGCGGTTTCTGATTAAGATGAAAGTAAAAAGAACCGCCGCCGTTGTTGGGAAGGCCCACCAAAGACCTGTTATGCCAAATATGCGGCTCATAGTCCACTGAATTGGAACAATCAAAACAAAGCTGTCCAAAGCACTCAAAAGTATTGCATAACCTGAGAATCCTGCAACCTTGAGATAGCGGAAGTAAAGAATGATTCCGCTTCTTAAGAACAGCATCAGACAGTAGATGCGAAGAGCACGGACAGTAACTGCAACTTCGGCCGGATCTGTTATGTTAAACAGTGCAGCAACCTGAGGAGCAAAGATTACAAATATTGCGCTCAGCACAGCTGCAAGCGAGATTTGCCACTTCATTGCTGTGTTCAAAACGGAAGACTGACCTTTATAATCACGCTGTCCGTGAAGCAGTGACATGATGGGAACAGAGGAACCCATAATTGATCCGAGGAAGATTGATTCCAAAGAATTGGCTTGTAGACAGAGTGAAATTGCAACAACTCCGGCAGTTCCTGCAAGTTTTGAAGCAACGCCGTTACAGAATGCAAACTGAAGTGCAAAACCCACCTGAGTCATAGCCTCAGGACCACCCTGCTTAACTACAGTCTTAAGCATTTTGAGAGATGCCCCAATCTTGGAAGAAACGTACAATTTGATTTTCTTTCTCAGACCAAGGAAGGCCAGGATGGTAAGTCCGCCTAAATAGCCAGCAAGAGTTGCCCAAGCAGCTCCTGCTACTCCCATGTTGAAAACACGGATGAAGACTATGTTCATTGTGAAGTTGATTATGTTAGCAACTATTGTCACAACCATGCTGTAGCCCGGATAACCTGCAGACGGCAAAAGTGTTGTAAATGTTAGGATTGTTGTAAGAAACGGTGCGGAAAGCAAGACTACACGCAGATAAGGGAGGAACATGGGAAGCAGTTCAGCATCTCTGCACAAAATGGAAGCAACTGGCCTAAAGAAGACAAAGCCTAAAAGTCCTATGGTCAAACCTACTGCCAGAGCCATTACAATGGCAGCTGTCATGCTCTTTCCTGCACTTTCATTGTCCCTTTTTCCAAGGAAAACTGCATACACTGTTGCTGCTCCGTTTCCAAGCAGACAGTAGACTGCAGCATAAACCAGCATTAGCGGTGTTCCAAGGTTGATAATTGCCAAAGCTTTACTTCCCAGCAGATTTGAAACAACCATGCTGTCCAAAAAGTCTGTCAAAGACAGAGCTGCATTGGAAGCCAATGTAGGCAAAAGATACTGAATGAGCTTTCTTTTTAGTACATGATCAGATCTGACAAAATCGTTTTCCATTTCTTACTCCACAGATGCCACAAGAACTGAAACCATTCCTTCAAGCGGCAATTCTATACGCAATCCTACAACCTTCAGAAGAATTTCCATGCCATCCATTCCATAGGGAAGATGGGCATAAGTGCTCTGAGGAATCAGTATACGCCCTCCGCGGCGTATTTTTGATGCAAACACAAATATCTGTTGAATTACACTTTCCAAATCTGCAAAAGAACTCTGCTTTGAAAGGTCCAAGATCCCCTGTTCATAGCTGTCATAAGCACCGGAAAGTTGGGCAAGATTGACAACAGTTGCGCCGTCAAGATTTTTTGCAGTGTCACTGAATACAAGTGTTGCACCTTTGCAGTTTCCGGCTTCCATTACAGCCTTGGGGTCCGGCTTGGGATAGTTTTTAGATTTATCGGCAGAATGTGCCTGGAACAGGATATTCGGGTATTTTGTTTCAATCAGATGCAGAAGATTGCAATCTTCCTTCACTATTCTTTCATCATTATGAAGCAGGTAAATTGTTCCTCCGGCTGTTTCCAGATTTGTTGTTTCAGGCAGTGTGGAGGCACGACCTATGCGGTCAAAGGATGAGGAATAGTAACTGCGAAGATGTTTTGCAATCTGCAGGATGGGCGCGGAATTGACTTCTGTGTCGTGCGGCATAATCAGAAATTTGATTGCTCCGAACTTGTTTACCCTGTATGGTTTGAAGAAGCCTTCATTGAATTTGACAGGATTTAGATAGCTGTCCAAAGCCAAATCTGTTTCATGATGTCCGAAAATCTGCTCCACGTATTTGCGCTGAAGTCCGCCACCCATTGGGCGGCAGTTAACCTCTATCAAGACCGGTCCTTTGTCGTCCACCATGTATTCTCCGTGAACAGGTCCGTACTTGATTCCAATGGCATTGGCCACCTGCAATGCATAGCGAATCATTTCTGAGTGCCCTACTTCAAGCCTTGGCACCACCATTGCATTGTTGTAAGCATTTGTTCCGTTTGGCATTCTTATCTTGTCATATTTCCAAACGCTGACTGCCTGATGTCTTCCTTCACAAGAAACTGTGTTTACTATGTACTCTGTTCCGATAATACGCTCTTGCATCAGAACGGCAACAGATTCTGAGCCGTCCTTAAGGTTTTGGCCAAAGCTTTTGCGCACTGCTGAAAGCATTTCATCATAACCGTGACAGATGAAGACTCCCTGCGTTCCTGCCCCGCGGGCTCTTTTGATTACTACATCTTCTGTTCCAAGGGATTTGTAGTATTCAATGGCATCGGATTCTCCGGTCAGTACTTTTCCGCGAATGAATCGTATACCATGTTTGCGCAGAGCTTCATGCATTGCATCTTTTTCTGTCATTGCAGGCAGGGCAGATACCGGATTTCCGGGCAAGCCTAAATCTGATGCCAGTTTTGTTGCCAGCGGAACTCCGAATTCACTTCCAGCAACAACAGCCACAGGGTTTACTTCACGAACCTGTTTGAGAATTTCCGAGTAGTTAGGATTTTCACGGATAATCCTGACACTGTTGCCAATTTTTTTGTTTGCAGCATCCCTTATTTCTCTCAACAGAGCCTGTTCTTCATCAGTGCCTATATAGCTTCCTTCTACCAACACGGGTTCATAACCGCGTGCATGGACGTCTTCAACGTAATTAAAGCCTGTTGAAATGTATTCACAAATAACAATAGTGCGTTTCACGTTGAAAATCCTATCATAAAAGACACTTTGTTTACACAGTGTGAGTAAGAAGAAAAGCAAGTTGGTACTTTTTGAAAAAAATTTTTAAAAACCTCTAACTTTTCACGGGAAAGTTGGTACTTTTTGATAAAAATTTCTTAAAAGTACCAACTGGTGCCGATCGGATTCGCCTTCCGCTACCGGATTTTCAGATTCTCTGAAAAATATCAAAATGCCGTCGCCCGTGGCATTTTGTGCATCAGGCCGGCTCCACTGCAAGACCCTGCGCGTCTCGGCTCTTGCCTGACGTTCCGCTTCGAATCCGAAGGAGAGGCATTAAACACAAAAGCGGGAGAACGAATCTCCCGCTTTGTGTTTAGGTGCCGATCGGATTCGAACCGATGAAAAGCGGTTTTGCAGACCGCCCCCTTAGGCCACTTGGGTACAG
>CADCOT010000064.1 GCA_902803145.1 uncultured Spirochaetales bacterium
ATATGCATGCCTGAGCGATGTTCTCTCTTAATTATCTCCCTTTCGCGGCTGATTACCTGAATTGAGTTGAAACAGCCGTTCCAAATACACACGCATGTAAGAGCAAAGGCGCCCTTAAGGGTTCCTTCCATGGTCAAAAAGAGGTCTTTTCTGACAACCATTGAAACCAAGGCAGCAACAACAAAGGCCATTGGAAAAACCTTCCAGTCGTTCTGATAGACGAACATTCTTAAGAATTTGCCCAGGTAGATGCGGACCTGCTCAAGGCGTCCGCGATGTCTGATTTTCTGCATTACATTATTGTCAGCCATTGCTCACCTCCCCAAAGGTCTTGATGTAGTCGTCTGCAAGACCCTTTCCGCCTTCATCCTTGGAGTTGACCGTCAGGACAATCTCTTCCATTGTTTTTGCATTGAAGAACTTGTAGGAATCTTCAATAGGTCCGTAGTAGGCAAGACGCCCCGTCTTTGCACTGTCACGTGCAAGAACAATGACATCGTCAAACAAATCTGCAACTCTGTCAGGAGTATGTGTAATTACAACTACAATCTTGCCCTGGTCTGCAATTGAACGCAGGTGGGTCATAAGAGAGCGTGCCATAACTCCGTCAAGGCCGGAGTCCGGCTCGTCCAAAATGAACAGAGAGGGGTTGTTTATGTACTCCATTGCAATTGAAAGCCTCTTTTTCTGACCTCCAGACATCTTTTCAACAAGGTTGTCTTTTGCACGAGTCAGACCAAAGGTTTCAAGAACAGAATCAACCCTCTCCTTTCTGTCATTTGTATTTATATTTCTAGGCAGTCTGAGTAAGGCATTGTCATCAAGTGTGTGATAGACAGTGTCCTTTCCGCGCATAAGATCTGTCTGAGGCACAAAGCCTACTTCATAAAGCATCTGTCTGTACTGTTTATAGATGTCTTTGCCGTCCAAGACCATGGTTGCATCTGCCTTTTCATAGCCGTTTACAGCATTGAGGAAGGTGGTTTTTCCTGAACCGGAACCGCCTAAAAGCAGAACCATGTGACCCGGCTGAATGTAAAGATGAATGTCCCTGAGAAGGGTTTTCTTTTTAAACAGGTCTGTGACTTCTCGCTTTCTAAGGTTGACTGTAAGGCCCTTCTCCATAACAACAACATCTTTTTCAGAGTAGGTCTTAAGGGCAGCTTCATGAAGATCTTCTTCTGTATACTGAGGCTGATATTTCTTTGAGAAGCCCAGTCTGAGGATCGGGAACCATCTGGTTTCTGCAATCAGCATGAGAGCTATCCATCTTCTCTTAAGGCCGTAGAGTTCAATAAGACCGTTGTAGATCCTTATTCTGTAGATCCACTGCATGAAAAGTACGGAATAGTTAATCAAGGACAGCATAATTGCTATAACTGATTCTTCAGTCATAAGAGCTACAAAGTCTGTGAAAATATCATACAGAAGAAGGTAAACAATTTCGTAAATGTCCAAAATCATGAGCACACGGCCGTCAGATTCTCTTCCTGTAAGGCATGCAAGTTTGTAATCACGAAGAATGGGTGGAACTGCGTACCAACCTTTCATATTCGACTTCTTAAAAATCTGCCACAGTCCTATAACATAGAGTATCCAGAACGGAGCAATAAGAAGTGTAGATGAGAACATCAGATCTGAAAGCAAAAATCCGACATTGAGTATTTGCGTATACATTATTCAAACTCCCGTATTCCGATCATTTTACAATTCGTTGGCAAGGCATTCAATAAAGGCGTCTCTGAAGCCTTTGTATATTACCTGCTCTGGGCTCATGCAGTAGGCAGTTTCAGTATCCCTTACCAAGTCTCCTGCTCTGCCGTGCAGATACACACCGACGGCACAGGCATCAAACGGCTCTGAACCCTGGCAGAGAAGTGAACTGATTATGCCGGTAAGCACATCTCCGCTTCCGCCTTTTGCAAGTCCGCTGTTTCCGCTTGTGTTGACCATTGTCCTTCCGTCAGGTCCGGCAATGACTGTTCTGTGCTGTTTTGCAACAAGATAACAGGAATGCTCCTTTGCAAACATGTCGTACGGTGTATCTGCATTATCAGTCAGCCTTGCATACTCTCCCGGGTGCGGTGTGAGCACAGTTACTCTGCCCTTTCTTGCATCCAGAACATCCAGATGGCCTGAAAGTGCATACAAAGCATCTGCATCCACTACAACAGGCTTTTCAGTCTGGCTGAGAATCTGAAGCACCATGTTGCAGGTTTCTTGGGATCTTCCAAGCCCCGGGCCAATGGCTAAGGCATCGCACTTTTCCAGGCGGGAAATTATTTCTGCAGTGGCACCTGTGGTAAGTTGGCCATTACTGTCTCTGAGCGGGAACGGCATTGCCTCTGTAAGCTTTACTGCCTCTACCTGCCAGATTGTCTGGGGAACTCCCACATAGACCAGGCCGCACCCCGAATGAAATGCAGCTGTGGCAGTAAGGTAGACAGAACCTGTGTAACCTACACTTCCGCCTACAACAAGCAGTTTTCCAAAGTCTCCTTTGAGGGAGTTTTCATCCCTTACAGGCAGTCTTTCCGATACGTAGTTCAGATCTATTTTCTGCATAATCAAAGCTGTTTGAGAACGTTTACCATCTCAATTGCAGAAAGGGCGCAGTCGTAACCTTTGTTTCCGCCCTTTGAACCTGCACGGGAGATAGCCTGTTCAATGTTTTCTGTTGTGACAATTCCAAAGAGTACGGGAACGCCTGTTGCAAGGGCTGTCTGTGCAATGCCTTTTGAAACTTCGTTACAAACATAGTCGTAGTGGCTTGTTTCTCCGCGAATTACAGCACCTACGCAGATGATTGCGTCGTAGTTTCCGCTCTTTGCCATCTTTGAGGCAACTGAGGGAATCTCAAAGGCACCGGGTACCCAGGCGGCTGTGATGTTCTGCTCTTCAACGCCGTGTCTTACAAGGCCGTCAACTGCTCCGCCAAGGAGTTTGTTAACAATGATTTCGTTGAATCTTGATGCAACAATTCCAACCTTCATGCCTTTTGGGGCAACTACTTTTCCTTCTACCATTTTGATGTTTGCCATTTTTATCTCTCCTTAGACATCTTCCAACAGATGTCCCATTTTGGTCTTTTTTGTCTCCAGATAGCGTCTGTCATAACGCTG
>CADCOT010000065.1 GCA_902803145.1 uncultured Spirochaetales bacterium
ATTGAAATTATTGATGAGAATAAAAAGAAGACTCTGCCCATACCCAGCGGCAAGTGTTCAATGCTCATAGACAAACTTTGATATGATTTTCTTTCCTTTTTACATAGGAGGGGGCGGCTTTGGCGGCCTCATTGCTCTGTTTCTGTTAATCTTTATAGGAGCCAGGGTTTTTTCGTCCCTTTTCAGAGCTTCCAGAAGCCAGCAGAACTATGTTCCCGGAAACAGAGATTTCTTTGACGGAACATTTTCAATGCTTGCCAAAATTGCCTCTGCAGACGGCACAGTTTCTGCCGGAGCAAAGCAGAAAATCAACCGCTTCATGGTCTATGACCTTAGGCTGGACAACTACAGCTATCAGTACGCAAGATCAATTTTTAACTCTGCCCTGAGCGGCGGACCTTCATTTGAAGCGCTTGCAGACCGCTTTTATGCAGCATTCAACGACAATCCGGCCATTTTCCAGATTTTGATGGACATGTTCTACAACGTTGCTTCAGATGACGGAAGAATCTCCGCCAAAGAAGAGGCAATGCTCAACTATGCAGCAAAGCGCTTTGCAATTCCTGAAAGCATTATCCAAGCCCTCAGGCGCAAATACGGAATGACAAGTGGCGGAACATCCAGAGCCTATGCCGTTTTGGGTCTTACAGAAAGTGCAACAGAAGCAGAAATAAAGAAAGCATACAGGCGTCTTATACTTGAGTATCACCCGGATACTGTTGCCCAGAAGGGCGGACCTGAGTTCAAAGAGTATGCAACAAAGAAATTTGTTGAAATCCAGCAGGCCTATGAAGAAATCTGCAAACAGCGTGGGATAAAGTGAAATGAAGAGCCTGAACAAACAAATCTGGACAGTCTCAATTCCAATCATCCTCCAGAACCTGATCAACAGTGCCGTCAGCTCTGCAGACGTTTTTATGACAGGCTTTGTTGGCCAGGCTTCACTTTCTGCTCTTTCACTTGCAAACCAGTTCAACACTATTGCCTTCATGTTTTTTGTGGGAATAAATTCGGCTGTAACCATGCTCTGTTCCCAGTACTGGGGAAAAGGGGATATTTCTGCAATAGAAAAGGTTGAAGGAATTGCCTACAGGGCTTCTCTTACCTTCGGAATAATACTTGGGCTTTGCAGCTTTTTCATTCCGGAAAAGATGATGCTCATCTATACCCCGGACCCGGAGCTTATTGAACTTGGAGCTTCATATCTGAGGGCAACTGCCATTGGCTACCTGTTCTGGGCCCTTTCTACTGTTTATCTGGCCGCCCTGAGAAGTATTCAGCGCGTTGTAATCAGCACGGTTGCAGAGTCTTCCGCCCTGGTTCTGAACGTGTTTCTCAATGCCTGTTTCATCTTTGGCTTGATGGGTCTTCCCCGGTTGGGTCTGAGGGGAATAGGGCTTGCAACGGCCATCTCAAGGTTTGCAGTTTTTATCCTCTGTGCCCTTGTTTCTATGCGAAGTTCGGATGTTCATATGAACTTCAAGTACGTCTTTAAGAAGGTTCCTGCCCTGACGGGTGATTTCTTCTCAATGGCCGTGCCGGCCGTCGGAAACGAGGTTGGTTGGGCAATAGGATTCTCAATGTACAGCGTGGTCTTTGGACATCTTGGAAGTGACGTTGTTGCTGCAAATTCCCTTGTTACGGTAATCAGAAACCTAAGTGCATCGTTCTGCTGGGGAATTGGAACTGCAAGCGGAATTATTGTAGGACAGTATCTGGGAGCCGGAGAAATAGAAGAGGGGAAGGGTGTTGCAAAGGTAATGCTCAAGCTGGCAACTCTGACAGGTGTTGGAGGCGGACTGCTTATTTTCATATCTTCCCCACTGGTTGTTTCATTTGCAAATATATCGCCGCAGGCAAAGGACTACCTTGCCTTTATGTTGCGCGTCAATTCAGTTTACATAATCGGAACGGCGGTCAACGCTACCCTCATTTCCGGAATTTTGCGCTCAGGCGGAGATGCCAAATGGGGCTTCAGATGTGACATGATAGGAATGTGGCTGTACGGCGTTCCGTTGAGCTTCTTGGCAGCCTTTGTTTTCAAGCTTCCGGTCAAGATTGTGTACCTGTTAATGTGCACTGACGAATTTGTCAAATGGCCTGCCGTTCTTAAGCGTTTTAAGAGCGGACGATGGGCAAGGAATATAACCAGAGTTATTGAGTAACACAGGAAAGAGCAATATTATCTAAATATGAGTTTTGAAGTTACTGCAACCAGAAAAAGACCTCAGAATTTTGAAAGCCTTGTAGGACAGGAATTTGTTGTATCAACCCTCAAAAACTCAATTGCCAGCGGAAGGATTGCCCA
>CADCOT010000066.1 GCA_902803145.1 uncultured Spirochaetales bacterium
GAAACCCATTACATAAACACGTGCAGGGTCTCCGCCGTATTTGTCGCAGTGGTTTTTCAGGTATTTAACGCTTTCTGCAAGCTGGCTCAGTGCAACAGGGTATCTTACCGCCGGGGCAACAGAATACTCTAAAACTGCACAGACATAACCCATTGAGAGAAATCTAAGCGCAACAGGCTCGCCTTCCCTCTTGCTTACGTGCTCATAACCGCCGCCGGGGCAGATAACCATGAAAGGCTTCTGATTTTTATAACCTTCTTCAAGAGCAGACGGAGCATAGACTGTCAGAAATGCTCCGTCAATAAAAAGACGTTCGTAGATCAAAGCCCTACCGCCTTAAGAATGTCATACGGTGTTTTTATGGTATCAGGCATATTGGGTTTGAAGCCAAAGCCCCAAGCTGCCTTAAGACAGTCACAGCCTGCTTCCTGTGCACCTTTTGCATCTACAAAAGTATCTCCGACAAGAACGCACTGGGACGGCTTTAAGCCAAACTTTTCAAAGCCCTCTCTAAGAACATCTGCCTTTGTGTTGTCTTCTGAAAGATTGAGGCCGAACATGCCGTCAAACAGTTCTGAAACGCCGAAATGGCTGCACATCTTTTGGATAAGGTCTGTATTCTTCATTGAGGCAATACCCATGAGAATTCCCTCGCTTCTCAGCTTTTTGATTACTTCAAGAATTCCATCGTAGAAAAAGGCCTGGAACATGCCTTCCTTCTGGTAAAACTCTCTGTAGAAAGAGCAAAGCTTGTCCTGCATCTCTCTGTCTTTAACTCCGAAGGCTATTTCAAAACACTCGTGCAGGGGCGGACCTATGAACCCGTCCCAATTGGCATCTGCGGTGATGGGGAGACCGGCCTTGTCCATGGCATAGCGTGCTCCGTTCATTACTCCTTCGGAGGTGTCCATCAGAGTTCCGTCAAAATCAAGAAAAACTGCTTTGTACTTCATTTTCTGCTCTTCATGCGTTCAGCGTTCATTGTGATAGTTCTCCACTGCCAGGGAGAAAAGTCTTCTTTCTTTATTTCGTTGACCCATGCACCGGTTATGTTGTCCTTTTCATCTGCTGTGATAAAAAGGCCTGTCCATTCAACAGCTTCATGAAAAACCATAACTGCTGCTATGCTCTGAATGCGCTGAGACCTGATCATGGGGTCATCCGAAGGGGTAACTACTGCTATTGAGATTGATGTTCCCGGAATGGTGAACATTTTGTCTTTTCCGTCTTTATGGCAGGAAGAGATTGCAGTGGAAATTGCTTTTGCAATTGATTCCTGTCTTTCTGAATCACACTCACAAAGATAAGAGGAACAGGCACATGACGGAAGGATTGAAACAATTGAGTTGATCAGCCTTGGCAAAACAGGAGCAGCATCCTCGTCCTGGTCATAAACCTGATAAACCTCCAAAGGTTCAGGTTCTTCTTCAGGTTCTTCTTCATGTCTTGCTGCAGCGGCAAGGCTTTCCTCTTCATCTGCTTCATCAAAGAGGGAACTGTAAGAGTATTGGTCGGAATCATCTATCAAGACTTCTTCTTCCGGGCTTTCAAAAAGATCGTCGTCAACATCGCCAAAGGCGTCTGACAACTGATCCTGTTCGTCCAGATAAGGGTCATGGAGCAATTCTTCTTCCGGGGTCAGTTCCAGATACTCATAAGCATCCGGGCTTATCAGACCTTTGTATTCCTCAGATTCCATAAAGACCTCACCCTTTATTTATATTTTATAAAAGGAAAAAATAGAACTGCTTTGGGTAAAAAATATTTTCATCTGAGGTATTTTATTGTAATATCCATCTTGCCGTGTACTTTTGCATTAACTGCGTTACGGGAAAGGAAGAAGAAGTCCGTAACAGAATCACAAAGTTTCTCAGTCTGAACATTCCTCAGGAATTTCAAGTATGGTTTCCGTTAAAGGAAAACAGTGAAAGACGCAACCGCGTTACGGAAACAAAGAACAGACCCCTCTTCCCCGGCTATCTGTTTATCTGGTGGAACGGCGAAACAGAAATGCAGTTCCCCTTCTTTGATATTTATCGGATGACAGGCGTGACCAGAATTCTCAAATATGATGACGGAAGCCACAACCTTCAGGGAAGTGATGCAGTTTATGCCAGATGGATTCATTCAAACAACGGTCTTATCAAACAGTCAAAGGTTCTCTACCAGGAAGGCCAGCGCCTTCACATTCTTGAAGGTCCGCTCAAAGGAATGGACGGAAATGTGGTCAAGGTTGACAAGCACCATAAGCGTATAAAGCTTCGCATAGACTTTGCAGGAAGAGAGACCGATATTAGCTTTTCAGTTGAGTTTGTTGAGAAGAGTACCAGAAGGCTCTCTATTCAAGAACAAATCCAATCTTCTCCCGATATGCCTTCAGACCGGCCTTCAGACAGCGACACGCCTTCTCAAGATCAGAAGGATTGAGAACGTAGGCAATTCTTACCTGGTTTCTTCCAAGATCCTTTGTCTCATAGAAGCCCTCTGCAGGAGCAAGCATGACGGTTTCTCCGTTCAGATTAAAATCTCTGAGCATGAAGATTGAGAAGTCTTCTGCATCTTCTACCGGAAGTTTTGCAACAAGATAGAACGCCCCGTTCGGAGAGGAGCACTTCACTCCGGGAATAGCTCTGAGGGCTTTAACAAGGGTGTTTCTTCTTGTTTCGTACTCTGAAATTACGTCCTTGATATACTGGTCCGGAGCATTGAAAGCTGCAAGAGCTGCTGTCTGCTCAATTGCCGGCGGACAGAGTCTGGCCTGTGAGAGCTTAAGAGTTTCTCTGATAACATCTCTGTTCTTTGATATAAGAGCACCTACTCTGGCTCCGCACATTGAGAATCTCTTTGAAAAGCTGTCTACAACAATGATTCTGTCAGAATAGTCTGTGTATGTAAGAGCGCTTGTAAACTTCTTTCCGTCGTAACAGAACTCTCTGTAAACTTCATCAACAACAAGGAAGATGTCCTTTCTTACACACATGTCCAGGATTATCTCAAGCTCCTGAGGGCTGTAGATATGGCCTGTGGGGTTGTTGGGGCTGCAAAGCAGAATTGCTCTGGTCTTACTTGTAATCTTTTCTTCAATTTCTTTAAGAGGAGGAAGGGCAAAATTGCGTTCAAGAAGGCTTGTAACCGGAACTATGTTAACATTTGCCATCCTTGCAAAGGAGTGAACGTTGGTGTAGTAAGGCTCGGGGACAATGACTTCATCGCCCGGGTCACAGAGGGTCATAAAGGTAAAAAGAAGAGCCTCTGAACCGCCGTTTGTGATAAGGACATCACTGCTCTTAATATCTACTCCGAAGCTGTGGTAGTACTTGCACATGGCTTCTCTGAGCTCAATGTCTCCGTCACTTTCTCCGTAGGCAATAATGTCATGAGGATAGTTTCTTACTGCATCAAGAGCCTGCACCGGTGTTTTGATATCCGGCTGGCCAATGTTAAGGTGATAGACTTTTATTCCCCTCTTCTTTGCCTGTATGGCATAAGGGGACAGTCTTCTGATTGGAGAGGCCTGAAAGCCCTTGATTCTGTAGGAAATATCCATTTTCAGTTCTCCGTTATGTGACTTGCGTTCTGAGTATCATCAACCAGGCGCTGGGCTATTCTTCTGTTGTCCAGAACGGGGCTGATTGCACGACCGTGGTGGAGTCTGCTGATGACTCTTGCAATAAGCTCTGAAATATCGGTCTGGATATACCACTTGCATGTGAGCAGATCATCTCCGTGGTATACGGCATTTGTACCGATAATGTAGTCAAAAACTCCTTCCTTGGCTGCCTTGTCAAACTCGCTTACAGCATTGCCGTTGAAGAACGGCAGAGAGACAATACAGATTATCTTCTTTGCACCAAGTTCACGGAGCTTTCTCATTGCAATGAGCATTGTTCCGCCGCTGCTTATCATGTCATCTGCCATGATAACAGTCTTGCCCTTTACATCTCCAAGGAGGTTGATGCTCTTAATATTGTTATGTTTTGCATCTGTTGTAACAATTGAGTAATCTCTTTCCTTGTAAAGCATTGCA
>CADCOT010000067.1 GCA_902803145.1 uncultured Spirochaetales bacterium
ACAGTTACAGGACGGCAGAATACAGGCTGTCTTTGACGCACCTGTTAATGCAGCAACCTGCGGTCAAAGTCTTGTTATTTATGACAATGACACCGTAATATGTGGTGGAATAATTGATAGTGCACAATAAAATAGGAGGAATACTATGAGAGTTGTTATTCAGAAGAATTATGAGAATATGAGCAAATGGGCTGCAAAGTACATTGCAGATGCCATCAATGCACATAAAGAGGCCAGACCTTTCATCCTTGGTCTTCCTACAGGTTCATCACCCATAGGTGTTTACAAGGAACTTGCTGCAATGAACAAAGCCGGCAAGGTTTCTTTCAAAAACGTTGTAACATTCAACATGGATGAATATGTAGGCCTTCCGGAGTCTCACCCCGAAAGCTATCACTCTTTCATGTTTACAAACTTCTTCAACCACATAGATATTCCCAGAGAGAACATAAATATCCTCAACGGCAATGCATCTGACCTTAAGGCAGAGTGCCGCCGCTATGAAGACAAGATTAAGTCCTACGGCGGAATTGACCTTTTCATGGGCGGTATTGGTGTTGATGGACACATTGCTTTCAATGAGCCGTTCAGTTCACTTGTTTCTCGTACAAGACAGAAGACTCTTACCACAGACACAAGAATTGTAAACTCACGTTTCTTTGACAATGATCCTGAGAAAGTTCCTGCAACAGCCCTAACAGTCGGCGTTGGAACAGTCATGGATGCAAAGGAAGTAATTATCCTTATCAACGGTCACAACAAAGCAAGAGCTCTTCAGCATACAGTTGAGGAAGGTGTTTCACAGATGTGGACTTGTAGTGCTCTTCAGCTCCACCCCAAGGCTATTATTGCCTGTGATGAAGCCGCATGTGACGAGCTGAAAGTTTCTACTTATCGTTACTTCAAGGACATTGAAAAGAACAGTATTCTGTAATTAGACAATGCCATATTGACAAAAGCCGAAAAATCAATAAACTTTGACTATCGGAAGGGATCTTGGTGAAGCTGGTTATCACGCCACCCTGTCACGGTGGAGGCCACGGGTTCGAGTCCCGTAGATCTCGAAAAAAGGAACTACTTTATGTGGTTCCTTTTTTTGTATTGAGGGGCGAGAAACGAGCGGCGGCTGAAGGCCGAGAAAAAGCCGTGGGCAAGGCTTTTTCAGCGAAGGCGGGATAGCGGAGCGTCGAGTCCCGTAGATTACGCGGTTCCTTTTTTTATTTCTCAAATAACTTCAGCAGCTTCATTTTCCTCTCACCGGCCTTGCCGCTGTACGGATGCTCCCTCAAAGGAAGATTCCAGTGTGTCTTTCCCTTCAGTACTGTTGTGGGATGGGTGAATTCCCTGAAGCCCCACTCTCCGTGATAGGCGCCCATGCCGGAGTGTCCTGTTCCGTTGAACGGCACACCCTTTACCATCATGTGGATGCACACTTCATTGATGCATCCGCCTCCGTACTGCTGGGTTGACATGACCTTGTTTGCCCACTTCATGTCAGAAGTGAACACATACATTGAGAGAGGATGCTCCCTGTCGGCAATTGTTTCCATGACAGAATCGATATCAGAATCCTCAAAAGGAACAACAGGAAGAAGCGGACAGAAGAGCTCGTGCATGACAATGTCCTCATCAAAGCCAACAGGATAGATGATGGTCGGAGAGAAACGTCTGTTTTCCTTTACACCCTTTCCACCAAAGATAATCCTGTCGTGGTATTCAGAGCAAAGGCGCTCGCATTTTTCAAACACATCAGAGCTGATCAGCTTTGCATACTCGGGATTCTCCTCTGGTTTTTCCCCTATCTGGCGGATGAACTCCTCCTTCAGATAGCCCAGAAATTCATCTGCAACCTCTTTGGCTACGGCAATCTGGTTTATATTGATGCAAATCTGACCTGCATTGCAGAGTTTGAAGAAGGCAATCTTTCTCGCAGCATCACGGAGTTTTGCATCCTTTCTTATCACACACCAGTTTCCTGTCTCGCCTCCAAGCTCCAGGGCAACGGAAGTGAGGTTGTGTGAAGCCTGCTCAAGAACATGTTTTGCAACAGAGGGAGAACCGGTATAGAAAATCTTATCAAACCTCTCAGCAAGGCACAGATCAGCTACATCATGGCCACCATCAATTACAGTCACATATTTTTCATCAAAGGTATCAGAGATGAGCTTCTGGAGAGCCTTCGTGCTTTCTGCCGACTTTGAACTTGTTTTTATTACAGCAGTGTTGCCACCTGAAATGCTTGCGGCAAGAACCCCAAGGGTAAGAAGGATGGGGAAATTGAAAGGACTGATAATCAGCGATACACCGTAGGGCATCTTATAGACAGTGGTCCTGGTGCTTGGGAAGCACATCAGACCGCTGAAATGCCTTTCCGGTCTGGCCCATTTCCTGAGACCCTTGATTATCTCATTAACCTCAACAATCACAGGTCCTATGTCACACAGATATGCCTCAAGCGGGCTCTTTCCAAGATCCCTATACAGGGCGTCCTGAAGCATTTCCTTGTTGTCCAGAACGGTTTTCCTGAGCTTTTTAAGCTTCTCAATTCTGAAGTTCACGGGCAACGTCTCACCTGTGCGGAAGTAGGATCTCTGATTTTTTACAATTTCCTGAATTCTTTCCTTTGTGTAAGCCATGCTCAGTTTCCCCTTCTGATCTGATCAAGAATCATCCTGACCTCACTGTCGGTGAATGTCCTTGACGGAGAATAGTTGATGGAATCTGCATCAATCATTTCTACAAGTTTGTCAAAATCGGCATCCTCAAGAACACTGCAATCCTTTTCAAGACCGCAGGCTCTGAGAAGACTTGCTATTTTGGCAAGAAGTTTGTCCGCAGCATCAACCTCATCCTCGCAGACCTTGCCGGGATAGCAATGAGCATAGAGCTCTGAAAGCTGTTTGTACCTTTCATGCTCCTGTGCCTTCATAACAGGCAAGAGACACCATGCAATGGCCTTGCCGTGGGGAATGTGGTACAGAGCCCCTATGGAATGTGCAAAGGCATGGACATAACCTGCAAGCTGTTTGTTTATGGCATTTCCACCGTAGTTTGCGGCAAGAAGTGTGGCCTGTCTTGCCTCTATGTTCTGTGGATCTTCCAGAAGGATAGGAAGATTCTCAAGAATCAGGCGGACACACTCACGGCTTTTGAATATATCATCTTCAGAGGAACCGACATCGGCCATAAGTCCCTCAAGACCATGGCTCAGGGCGTCTATGGCACACCAGGCTGTTACATCCCTGGGCGCATTGATTATAAGTTCACTGTCTAGGATCACATGGGTTATTGTAAGGCCCACAACAACAGTTGAAGTCTTCACGCCATCACTGTTCTTCACAACAACACCCACCGTACACTCGGCACCGGTTCCTGCAGTGCTGGGTATGTTTATCATGGGAAGAGTCCCGCCCGGGCACATTGCGAATTTAAGAAGAAAATAACTCATGGGAAGATGGGAATGCTTTGCGCTTGCGCTGATTATCTTTGAGCTGTCTAGAACAGAGCCGCCTCCAAGGGCAATGATGCATTCCGCTTCGCAGTCCAAAGCAGCCTTACGGCCTGCTTCAACAATTTCAACGTTGGGTTCTTCATTGATTGAATGAAAAATGCTGTAGTTTATCCCGTTTCTTTTCAAAGAGGATTCAACCTTTTTGTGAAGGCCCAGAGAAAACAGCGTCTCGTCAGTGACAAGCAAAACTGACTTATAACCTGCTTTCTTACAGATTGAGCCCACTTTGTTTCTGAAGCCGAAGCCCTGAATCAATTCAGGTTCCGGAATGGGAACAGCTTTTATTACAGTGCCGGGCAGTTTTCTTATGGATTTTCTCTCAATAAATAGTGACATTCGCATTCTCCGTATGGGTCTATTATACCTTGTAATGCTCATGACTGCCAAAAGCTATCATCAATATCAAGCGACAAACCAGGAAGCCTGCAGCAACGCCTATCAGGTCAATCCATACATCCTGAATCATGGCGCCGCGGCCAGAAAGAAGCTGGATACTTTCATCTATAAATGCTGCTAGAAATCCACATAAAAAATCTATTCCCGGTCTTTTCTTCCAATACAAAACAAGAAGTGCAGAAAGAATTGCAAATTCGGTAATATGGGCTGCTTTTCTTATGGCATAGCTGCTCATACCGCCCAAGCCAAGGAAGTTAAGAATGGGATTGATTATTTTCAACCTAAGCCATTCGCTTTCCTGGGCAGATTCGTTCATTGGAACTGCACTGTGACCCCAGATAAATATGAGCATAACTATGATTAAAACACCTGCTATTCGTCTCATTTATTTACTTGTTTTTCAAAATTATTATTATTGCCCCACTGCCTCCGTCCTTGGCCTTGGGGTTGAAATCTGTCTCACGCACAGCGCTGTGATTTCTGACAGCATTAACTATCTCCGGGCGGATTATGCTCTTTCCGCTTGGAGAATGGAGCCCTTTGCCGGTGATAATGCGAATTTTCTTCAGACCTTTTGCAAAGCAGTTGTCTATAAATGTTGTAGCCTCACGCACCGAATCCTCAAACTTTACACCGTGAAGGTCAAGTTCTTCCTGAACGTTCATCTTGCGCAGATGGTTTATTGATACATATTCTTCAGGGTGCTCGGATTCAGAAGAGGCCATACGTTTCTGTATGGCCTTTTCTTCATTGTGGGATGACTCCCATTGACTGTAAATATCCTTAAAATCCATCAGACAGTTCTGATATCAAGGCTCTTTGCCCTGGGTTTGACAATGCTGCGAACCTTTTCTTCATCAGCATTCTGAAGCTTGAAGGTAAGAACCTTTGTGTCATCTGTGGGACCATCAAGAGTACCAAGAGACAGAATATTGATTCCGGCTTTTGTAAAACTCTCTGAAAGCTCTGCCATAGTTCCGACCCTGTCTTCAACAAGAGCTTCTACACGAACACCTTCGTGCTTTGCGCCAAGCAGTTCAAGAAGAATCTTGAACAAATCACTCTTGGAAACAATACCGATTAAGAAGCCGTCTTCCATAACGGGCAGACATGAAAGGTCATTCTCAACCATGAGTCTGACAGCCTCTTCAATTGTTGTTTCCTTTGTAATTGTGTGAGGATTGCGGCTCATTATGTCTTTTACCTTCAGTCTTGAAAGAAGGTAATTTGACTCATAAGCGCTCAGCGTAGATGCCGGAGAAGGTGCAGCAAGCAAAATATCTTTCTCCGAGATGACTCCTACAAGACGTCTGTCATCATCAAGAACCGGAAGTCTGTGAACTTTTTCAGCCTTCATCTTTGCCTTTGCATCCGGGATGCTCATTTCAGGAGTTGCTACGGCAGGATTCTTTTTCATCCTATCTGTAATAATCATCTGTTATGCCTCCACTACTATGATAACACAACTCAGGCACCAAGATAGGCCTTTTTTATGTCCGGGTCGGAGATCAGGTCTTTACCCTTTCCTGTCTTAACAATCTTACCGGTTTCAAGAACATATGCTCTGTCTGCAATTGAAAGAGCTGCCTGTGCATTCTGCTCAACCAGAAGAATTGTAGAACCGTTCTTGTGAAGGTCTTT
The DNA here is from genome assembly GCA_902803145.1 of uncultured Spirochaetales bacterium. GTDB lineage: Bacteria > Spirochaetota > Spirochaetia > Sphaerochaetales > Sphaerochaetaceae > RUG14846. The sequence continues at coordinate 5,549 of CADCOT010000067.1, forward strand.
GATAATGTCAAAGATAAGGTCTACAAGAAGCGGAGCAAGACCCATTGACGGCTCATCAAGCATAATCAACTTGGGTTTTGCCATA
>CADCOT010000068.1 GCA_902803145.1 uncultured Spirochaetales bacterium
CCAAACGGAGCCATTGCAAGCTTTGCAATTTTGAAAAACTGCTTTCCAAACGGAATTCCGATAATGGTTATGCACAGAATGCAGCCTGTCAGGAAGTTTCCAATAGCCAAAATAAGGCCGCTTACAATAAACCAAAGCACATTCACAATAAAAGAAATACTCTGGCCTTCATATGTAACTGTATGTCCGAACGGCCACAGAGAAAGATGTGCCAACTTGAAACACTGACGGCCAATCGGAATGCCGATAATGGTTATGCACCAAATAATTCCTGCAACAACCCAGCCAAGAGCGCTTAGCAAACCACCGAATATTAACCAAAGAATGTTTCCAAGTAATTTCATGGTCTATATCTTAGCATCATTGTTTGTTATAATACCACCATGATTATTAGTGTCTTAAATACGACTTGGTGGTTATTGTTTGCATTCGATGCACTTGTCATTGTTGCACTCTCACTTGTTCTCAGAAAGAAAACAGCAGATGAAAAATCAAAAGTAATGTTTGCTCTTGGTGTTTTCAACTGTATTTACTGGATTCTTTACAAGGTTATCCTTTCTAAGGATCCTACATTTGAATTTATTCTTCCTACAGAACTGCCGTTCCATCTTTGCAATCTGAACACATTCATTATTCCTTTTGCAATCAAAAGCAAAAAACCCGGACTGTTGAACTTCTGCTTCTGTTTTGGAGTTCTCGGTTCAGTTTTGGCAATGCTTTCTCCTGATCCTGGGTTTGTAAATGTTCCGTTCTTCTCAAGCGTAAGAGGATACGGATACTGGGGAACACACCACATTCTGATAATCCAGAGTGTACTTTTGGTTTCTTCAGGCTTCTATCGCCCGGGATACAAAGAAATTCCCAAAAGCATAGGAATTCTGCTTGTTCTCTACTTTGGAATGTACGTAATCAACCTTGTTCTGCGCAAACTTACAGGTCTTCCCATCAACTACCTGTTCACATTCGGAATGGAAGGGAACACCTTTATTGAAGCCTTCTACAGACTGATTCCTGTTTATCCGCTGTACCTTCTTCCGGGCCTGATTCCTCTTTACCCGGCTTGTATGGGCCTGGTTGCACTTGGAAGAATAGGAAAACCTGCACCTGACGCAGTCCATAGCTAAAACATAAAATAGGAAATACTAATGACACTTGTTCAATATGACACATTTCGTGTTCTGCTGACCATCTGCGCATGCAGTGCAGCTTACTGCTTTGTGGTAGGCCAGCTGACACACAACTACTCACAGATGGATAAACTGTGGAGCCTTCTTCCAATAGCCTATGCTTGGGTCATTGCTGCAAAAGGCGGCATGACACGCCTTCTGGTAATCTACGCCCTTGTGGTCACCGCCTGGGGCATCCGCCTGACAATCAACTTTGCAAGAAAAGGCGCCTACAGCCTCCGCTTCTGGGAAGGCAAAGAAGACTACCGCTGGTCAATAGTTCACGCCAGCCCCATCTTCAAAAGCAACTTTGCCTGGGCCCTGTTCAACTTCTTTTTCATCTCTATCTATCAGAACATGCTGGTCCTTGCCATCTGCCTTCCCGCCTGGGCGGCAATGCACTCAAACACAGCTTTCTCTACTGTACAGATTATAGGCCTTGTGGCAGCAGTACTGTTTCTGATTCTGGAAACAGTCTCTGACGAGTATCAGTGGAACTACCACAAGAAAAAGAATCAGCTCTTAGAAAACAACAAACTTGAAGACCTTCCTTATCCCTACAACCTTGGCTTCAACGTCACAGGACCGTGGGGCCGCATGCGCCATCCCAACTACCTTGGTGAGCAGGGAATTTGGCTGAGTCTTTACTTCTTTGCCATGGGCGCAAAGTTGGATATCACACTTGCAGGACCGCTGCTTCTGATCCTCCTGTTCATAGGCAGTTCCACCCTTGGCGAGGCTATCTCTTCAAAGAAATATCCTGCCTACGCCAGCTACATCCAGCAGGTAAAAAAATACATCCCAATAAGAAAATTTAAGGCATAAATATGAAAACAAAACTTAAAACATTCTTTCTCTTTGTCACTGCACTTGTTGTGCTCAGTTCATGTTTGATAGTTCCGGACGATCCCTCCGAACCCACAAATGAAAAGTTTACTTACACATCCGTTTTCAAAGGACCTGTATACAATTCAGAAGATGAGATTACTTCCTATCAGTTCATGTGCTACGTAAACAACAAAACAGGACAAACTCTTGAAAACGTCAAGTTCGAAATAGACTGGTACGACCAGGTAGGAAACCTGATTATGTATGATAGCATTAATATTCCCAGACTTGAAAAGGGTGCCAAATGGCCTGTTGGAGTAATCCATAAAACTGCATCAGATATTACCAGACTTGAAGGCTCAACTGCATCAATCAGATACCTGTCTTCAAGCAGTGATCTTTCCAGATACGTAATAGTGGCAGTTAACGGAGAAGTGAGTCACGAAGTTACACCGTCATTTGCTAGCGGTATAGCAAGAAACCTCCATTCATTTGATGTTATTGACCCGAAAGTCTACTTTGTTACTGAAACTTCATCAGGTAACATGATTGCTGAATACGGCATGGCAGAGGACGAAGGAACTATGTTGAGAAATGGAGGCACTTATATGTTCAACAAGGCTCTCAATCCTCGTGCCAAGACTCCAAGCGGAAGGTCTTATTTCTTTGCTGTTGCCTCAAGGAGTCCAATATGACAAAAGTACTGCTTTTAAACGGAAGTCCGCATGCAAACGGATGTACAGCAACGGCTCTGCAAGAGATGATCAAAGTCTTTAAAGAAGAGGGCTTTGAAACCGAACTTGTGCAAGTTGGAAATAAGGACATTCGCGGCTGCATAGCATGCGGGAAATGTCGCGAGCTTGGCCACTGTGTCTTTGAAGATCAAGTCAACGAAGTTGCTGCCAAATTCAAAGAGGCCGACGCCCTTGTTGTGGGAAGCCCCGTCTACTACGGCTCGCCCAACGGAACAATTCTTTCCTTTATGGACAGGCTGTTTCAGAGCACTCCATTTTCAAAGCACATGAAAGTAGGGGCCGCAGTTGTCAGCTGCAGACGCGGAGGCAACACCGCAAGTTTTGATGTTCTGAACAAGTACTTTACCATCTCCGGAATGCCCGTAGCCTCATCCACATACTGGAACCAGGTTCATGGCTTTACTTCAGAAGATGTGAAAAAAGACAAAGAAGGCCTTCAGACCATGCGCAACCTTGCACGCAACATTGTCTTCATGGTAAGGGCAATCTCCGATGCCAAGGCCAAGTACGGCCTTCCTCAGGTAGAACGCCAATTTGCCACAAGCTTCCCTGACGGCCTGAAATGATCAACTATTGAATCTGAAAACGAAATAATTTATCATTAAGACAAGAGGCACTACCGGTGAACGGTTGCCCTCTTGTAGTGTTGCGAAAGCCGCTCAACTGGTCAGAGTTAGGGCGGCTTACTTCTTAATTGCGGTTATAATTACGGTGATTATTGTTAAGATAATCATCAGCAATTCAAAATCACTCATAAGCAGCACCTCCTTTTTCAGCGTTTCGAGCTAATCAGGAGGTAACACCTCCCAATATCCGACAATCGAAGATCAAGAGGTCAAACCGTCCACCGTTACTGGTAGTGCCTGTTTTAATTATACTATATAAGTGATAAGTGATACAAGAAATTAGACTACAGAATAGAGAGGTTTCTTTCCTTTTATCCTATCTTGTAATACACATGTTATTTCACACTCATATCCTCCAGCTACTCTGGAGAAAAAAACAGCCTAAAAAGTAGCCGGGAAATGAAATCTCGGCTACTTTTTTTGAAAAAAATGTCCAAAAAGTAGCAAACAATCCACCCTCCGGCTACTATATAGAAAAAAGTGGCAAAATAGTCGCTGGCTTAGTCACAAACTTCAAATTGTGTTATAATCTGCTAATCAAAATTGGACAGGAGAATGTTTAGATGATAACTAGGAAAGAGAAGACATTAACCATTGTTCTAATGGTTGTATTAGGAACATGCATGCACTTTGTAATTGAAGCCTTACCTTCAGAAGTACTTGCAGGTATCCTTGGAAACATCTTTCCTGTAAATGAGACCAGCTGGGAACATATGAAGATGATCTGGTATCCGTTCCTTACCGCTGGAATAATTCTCAGCTTCAAAAAGAAGAACAAAGGCTATTTGGCCGCATTCGTTGTCAGTTCCGTTATGGCCATGCTTTTGCAGTTGGGAGCCTTTGTTGTATACCAGTCTTTCACAGAAACCAGCGTCCTGATTTTGGACATAGTCATCTACACGGCCACCTTGGTTTTCTGCATACTTTTGGCCTTCGATTTTGCTAACAAGACTTGGACACAGAAGATGCTGCCTCTGTGGATACTGCTTGCAGCAGTCATAACTGCCTGTATTGTTTATCTAACTTATTGTCCGGGCACCGGATACGTATTCATGGACAACGAAGCTCTTACCTCCTTGGGCGTTTGAGCCAATTTTATAATGAAAAAATCTTGGGACTGGATGCTTAGGATCTATTGTTTTGGAAAAGTGTAATGCATTGATTAACAGGTGAGTGATTCAATTGGGGAATAATATGAGTATGAAAAAATGGGTAGCAATAATTGTAAGTATTGCATTGGTTTTCAGCCTTGCGGCCTGCTGCGTCGGGCAGAATACAGAACCGACCATTGCAGATGCTTCAGCAGAAGAAGTGACGGAGGGAGAATTGCATTTTAAAATAGGAAACACAGAGGTTTCTGTTGATTGGGAAAGCAACAACTCTGTAAAAGCACTTAAAAAATTGGTTGAGTCAGAACCTCTTGTAATTGATATGTCAAAGTATGGTGGTTTTGAGCAAGTTGGATCTCTTGGTACAAGTTTACCAAGAGACGACAAGCAGATAACCACAACGGCAGGGGACATTGTACTTTATTCCGGAAACCAAATTGTTGTGTTTTATGGCTCAAATTCATGGGCATATACACGCCTTGGCAGAATTACGGACAAAACTGCATCTGAACTAGCTGATCTTCTGGGCAACGGAAACGTCAAAATAACAATCTCTTCATTGTAAAACAGTATAGGTGGACTTGTTTGCCTAAATTGATACGAATTTTAAAGGTGGGGGACAAACGCTCTCAGAGGGGGACATTTTGCCTTGGGATGGGACAATATACATTATTTCATAAATCTTTGGATGAAGACTTTATGTTCCAATTGACCAAGGATGAAGCTGAAAATTTTTCAAGGTGCAAAAATTTCACTTTGAACATAAAATACTTGCCTTATGCTTTCACAGAGCAAGGTATTTATATGTTAATGACTGTGCTTAAAGGAACAGTTCACTGCATTTCCATTTGCGTATGTCTGTCAGGAAAAGGGATGCCCAAGTTCTTTTATAATTGTTTTTGAGGTTGAAACTTGCATC
>CADCOT010000069.1 GCA_902803145.1 uncultured Spirochaetales bacterium
AGCAAGGGCCTTCTTTACCTTGATCATAATGTGGTTGATTTTACTTACATTCTTGAGCTGGTTTTTGTTCTTTCTCTTCATCTCCCTAAGAACAAGAGAAGATTTGAGATGGGCCTGCTCAAGGAATCTGCGGCAACGGACAAGCTGATTGCCACGCACTCCGAAGACGCGTGTTAAAAGGTAGGAAATAAGGAAAAGGAAAAACCAAAGACCAACAACGCGGGTCATTTCAAACAGCTGTTCTTTCATTTCTTAACCTCCTTCTTTGTTCTTGTTTTTTTCTTCTCGCCGGGTCTGTAACTGACAGTAACCTGCGGGAACGGCACAGTGTAGCCCTTGGACTTGAGGACTTCAAAAGCCTGCTCTGTCATATCCCAAGTGACATCCCAGTAGTCAGCCTTCTCAACCCAGAATCTCAGAACATGGATAACGCTGCTGGCATCTGTCATGTTGTAATGATCCTGAGGAGCCGGACTCTTAAGAATCCTCTCATCCTTATCTGCAAGCTTGAGAAGAATCTTACGGATCTTCTCCTGGTCCGCGTCATAGTCTGTGTTGATGTTGATATCAATTCTTCTCAAGTCATTTGTGGAAACATTTATCAGAGTGCTTGAGAAAACACTGCTGTTTGGAATGTAGACATGTCTTCCGTCAGGAGTATTGAGGACAGTATGAAGAAGACTTATTTCCTGAACCGTGCCGGCTGTGCCGCCGATATCAACATAGTCGTTAATCTTAAACGGATGGGTTACAGCAAGCATAATTCCGTTTGCAACACCGGCAATTATGTTCTGCAAGGCAAGGCCTATGGAAAGAGTTAAGGCAGTCACCATTGTTACAAGACCTGTAAGGCTCACACCCAGATAGCTTAGGCAGTACATGACAAGCAGAAGATAGAGAACAAAACGTATCAAAGTGAGGAAAAAGTTTACAAGGGCATTATCCATTTTGCCTGACACAAGGCCGGCCTTGATGATCCTCAAGATGTTTCTGATAATCAGGATACCAAGAAACAGCACAATCAGTACTGTAACTATATCCAGACCCGAATTCCTGACTGCATTCATTATCTCATTCAATGTCTGTTCCATTACCGCTACCCCTCTCCATATTGGAGGCCAATCTAGTAAATTCTTCCTGATGCTCACGCAGTTTGTCTATCTCTTCCTGCTCCTTAAGCATCTTCTTGGAAAGATCTGCTATCTGTTTTTCAATTGTGGCCTTCTGCTGCTCAAGCATGCTGACCTGACTTGAATACTGATCATAACTTGCCTTATGAACGTTAATCTGCTTCTGAGCATCGTAGAAGTTCAGATTCAGATTCTGCCTCTCACGGCGCCTCAGCTCCTGGCGGAGTCTTGTGCAGGCGTTTTTAAGCTCTTGCGGAGCATCCTCATCAAGCCACTCATCAATTGTGGCGCTTATGATACGGCCGTATTCTGTGTACTTTTCATTAATCTGCTCTGCCAACTCGTCGTTGCGAGACGAAAAGTCCTTAAGCACCCTGTCTGCATTTTCCACTTCGGAAGCAGAAGGAGCAAGTTCTCCCGTCTTGCCAAGACGCTCGGAAAAAGAATCAAGTTTCTCGTAAAGCTCAGAAGCCCTGGCTCCGGGGACTGTGGCCTTTTGGCGCTCCTCGTACAACAGCTTTCCGGTATTCAGAAAAACAGTCTGTAAAGTTCCTTTCAAGTGGTCTTCTGCACGCTGATAAAATGCTGAAAGAAGACCACCCTTCTGCTTTTTCTGATAGTAGGAATCAAGTGTGGTGTTGTAGGTTTCAACGCCCTTCATGCAAGGCAGAAGTTCCTGGGGAAGATTTCCTGCATAAAGAACCTCTGCAGACACTGCTCCCAAGGCTGCAAGACTCAGCTCCATCTGTTTGTTGATATCCCTCAGCTCAATGTCGCTGCGATTCTTCAGATCAACGCGGCGGCGGACATTTTCAATCTCAGTTTCAAGCTCTTCCTTAAGCTGAACCAGAGAGCAAATCTCATCAAAAACAGCGTTGCTCTCAGGACAGTCAATTGCACGATGATAGTTGCATGCAATGCGCCCAAGGTTGCAGTAAAGCGTATTGAGAGTGCTGTCTGTTCTGCTTATTTCCTGCTTAAGAGAGTCTATCTCAAAGTTGAGTCCGGCCATACGGCCGATATTTTATCATATTGAGCCTTTAGAGTAAATTTAGTATCATTTTGCAAATGGATAAATCCAGTTAAGGAGAATAACAATGGCAGATGCCTCATCCGAAATAAAAGCACTTGTTGAAGAGATGAAACTCTACAACAACCCCGAAGAACTGGAGAAGACAAGAAGCTA
>CADCOT010000070.1 GCA_902803145.1 uncultured Spirochaetales bacterium
CATTTTCTCCGTACAAAGGTCTAGTTTGGAGTCAGGAGGTCAGAAGATGACAGAAACATTCGGACAGAGATTTGCAAGACTTAGAAAGGCCAAAGGTTTTACACAGGATGACATTGCAGCAAAGGTTAATGTCAGTTCACAGGCAGTATCTAAATGGGAAAATGATGTAAACATGCCAGATGTAGGAATTCTTCTTAATCTTGGTGAGATTTTAGGCGTTTCCACTGATGTTCTTCTTGGAAAGGAGATGCCTGTTCCGGCAAAGTATGAGCCCGAAACAGTGCAGAAAGATTTTTCACGCCTTATGCTCAGAGTTATTGTTGATTCTGCAGACGGAGACAAGGTACGCGTGAATCTTCCAATTCAGATTGTAAAGATTGCCATTGACTCCGGAGTTGCTCCTCAGATCAGCGTTAACAGCGATTCCAAGATGGCAAATGCCTTTACGGCGATAGACTGGAAGCAGGTTTACTCTCTTATTGAACAGGGGCTGTTGGGAGAAATTGTTACTGTAGATTCCAAAGACGGAGACCACGTAAGGGTGGTTGTTGAATGAAGATTATTGTTAATACTCCCAGGGAAAACGGAAAAGGCCGCTTCAGGCTGGCTCTTGCTATTCCCCTGGGAATTGCTAAATGGAGTTTTATCTGGCGTCATCTTCCTGATGAGGCCAGAATGTATGAGGGCATCGCCGTAAAGGCGATAGACGCCATAAAGGAGTACCGCAGAAAGTACGGGCACTGGGACCTTGTAGACGTCTACCAGCAGGACGACGGAACCCGCGTGCTAATCAGGATTTGACTTTTTCTTCCAGCTCTGAGCCGTAGGCAAAAACAAAGGACAGAAGAATCATGGCAACGCCTGTCATGAAGCTTCCGTCCATGCTGTAGTCTACCTTGATTTTGAAGATTGAGTTTACAATCGCAACGGCAATTACGCAGATAAACGGGGCTACCAAGTTGACTATTCCGAGTGTCCGGAAGGCTTTTGCACTTTCCTGTGTGAACGGTGTTCCTGCAGCCTGCTCCATCTCAAAGTAGTCCTTGTGAAGCTTTGCAACTATGACGCTGACAATGCAGATTATAAGACCAGATAGGCAGTAGCCGGAAACCTGTTTCATGGTAATGTTGTCCTCTTTGGCAACCTTGGCAGCAAGCTCCGGTGAAAGACCGCCTACAATTGCAAGCACAAGGCCTACAATGCAGCAAACAAGGCCCACTATGGACATAATAAACGCAATTTTTGAAAGGATTCCCAATACTTTGGAAATCTTCTGAACTGTCTGCAGATTCTTAGACATTTTCTGACTCCTGAATATTTTTACCAGACAGATAATCTGTCTTGTGGTGCAACGTACATTGCATCTCCCGGTTGGATATCATAGGTTTTGTAGAATTGGTCAGTCAAGGAGAGTATTTTGTTTAGGCGAAGCCGGCCGATTGGATGTTCATCTCCAACAAGATAATCATATGATCCCCTTCTGGTGGCGGAAATTGCGTATGTACGTGCATATGCCTTAAACAGTGCTTCGTAGTTAAAATCCGGATATTGAGATGCTATTCTCATAAGACACTTCATAGATGTCAGATCAGCAATAGTTTCGTCTACTACTTGATTACCGTTTATAACTCTAAAACCCGGGAAATATTCGTATCCTTCCATAAAAGATGCAAGTTTCTCAGTTCTTTCCAAGAAAATCCGACGGTCATTTTCTGTCCACCAATCCTCATATTCTCCATCCTTGTTTATGTAGGATCTGCCATAATCAAAGGCATGGGATATTTCATGTCCGATTATTTGTCCAACATGGCCCAATACCTCTTCAACCGGCGACTGAAAAGTAATGTGACTTGCAACATAGTTACTTACAGTAAGAAAAAAAGTGTTTGCAAAGTGATTGTAGTATGGACTCATGTTCCAACAATTATTAATTGACCAAGACGCTTCAGAATGTGGAAGATTGTTACTATGATACATCCATTTGGGACGTTCTTTGAGATACCTGGTAAGATTCTCAAAATGCGTACCCCCATCCTCTGCAGAGATGTACTCAACTTTGAATTGATTTGAACAGTCTTCAGGAATAAGAAGTTCAAATTTCATAGCATCCAGTTTTTCCAAAGCTCTGGTTTTGGTTTCAGGGCTAAGCCATGTTGTCTCAGACAACATATCTTTGTAGTGTGTAATTATCAGGTTACACAGGTTAGTCAGATATTCATTCCAAACATTGAATTCTTCAAGTTTTGAGTAGTATTCATAGACATCTGTTTGAATAAGCGAAAACAAAAAACGTCTTAGGTCGTCCTCAGCAAAAATATATGAAGGATTTGCAGCATAAACTTCTCCCCAGAAACCTAGGGAAGCATCCCTTATTCTTGCAGGAACAGCGCTCTTAAGTGCACCAATCAAATTGATAATGGCATGCACCTTTATTGCACTTAGGTTCTCAGGGTCTGACCACAACGAAAGAATAATAGCCATTTCAGCAAGGTTGCTGACAAAGAATGATTTATCATTCTCATAACCTGCTCTTTTCAGATAATCCACCCACGGAAAAATCTCCAACTCTTTGGGAATATCATCAAAAAATATCTCAGCGTATTTTTTGGGAATATCTGAGTTTTTGTACAGCGCCAGCCCATCCCATATGAAAGCACTTTGATATTTTTTAAAAGCTATAGTAGCTGCTTCCATGTCTATACCCAGGTATGAAAACAGCTTTGTTTTCTGTTCCATAAATGCTTCATAACCAAAATGTCCGGGAAGATAATAAGCAGCATCAACGTTATCATCCAAATAATCCAGACCAAATGCCTCCATCCTATGTCCTTCTGAATCATAATAAAGAACATTATTTGTAAAATCTGACCACGTAGTTTCTGTAAACAGCGCTTCAACTCCGGTTTGGAAATGAATATCTGCACAGACATTTATCAATGATTCATAATCAGGAGCATTCCATATTGCATCTACCAGCGGCTGTATGTAAGTCATACTTTTCTCACGCTCTTCCTGGTCCATATATGTTGACAGTACGGCCGCAATGTTTCTCTTTTCAGGAGTATCGGGATTTTTCAAACAGTCATTGAGCACATTCAGCATCCACACCTGACGTTTGTTGCTGTCAAAAATGTTATCTTTAAAAGTGACAACATCATAAGGAACGTCTAGGAATATAGGATTATTTAAAACTTCTGCAGTTGCCCATGAGTAAAAATCATCTTTGGGACTTGATTGAAGATAAGCATGAATGCGGTCAATCAGTACGGCCAGTTCCTCTTCTGTCATAAGCTGGTTTGGACCAAAGACAGTGTTGTCTTTTGGAATATACAATCCTGCGTTTACAAGGTTGTCTACAGCTTCTTTTCCCTCTTGTGGCACATCTGTAAAGGCACAATCTCGGTATTTGATTAAATAGCGCACACCTTCCTCTGCATCCGGAAGAGGACCAAAGGCCCTGAGAATCATTTCACAGCCTTCCATGTGTGTAAGAGGGGCATAAGGTGAAAGACCGCCAAGAATTTCTTCTGCTGTAGGTGCAGGTGTACGATAAGCATCTGCGTTTATCTGAAGCAGCTGTGCTGCCTGTCCGCAGTTGTATGCTTCTTTAAGTCCCGCCGCACCAAGGCAGAACGGAACGAGTGTTAGTACAAGGACTATTAAACACTTTTTCAGTTTCACCATACAACAGGCCTCTCTTCGGGGGAAACGTACATAGCATCACCGCTCTGTATGTCAAAGATCCTGTAGAATTCATCCGTTGCTGACAGTATGCGGTTCACCCTGGTTCGTCCATTCGCATGTTCATCCGGGAGCAGGAAATAGTCCGCACCCCTCCTTGTGGAGGAAATTGCGTCAGAATTGGCAAACACGTAAAAAAACTTCTCATAGTCGAAGTCCGGGATTTCCGCGGCGATTCTCATCATGCATTTCATGGAAGTAAGATCGGCAATGGTCTCATTTACAACCTGAATGCCGTTTCTGATGCTGAAGCCGGGTAAAAACTCGTAGTCTTCCATATATTCTGCAAGTCTGTATGCCCGTTCGGTAAACTCTGAGCGGTCCTCCTCTGTCCACCAATCTTCCACATTTCCATCCGTATTGAAGTAGGAGCCGTTATAGTCAAAGGCGTGTGATATTTCATGTCCGATTGTGGTACCCAGATAACCCATCACATCCTCTTCGGACGACTGAGGGGTAATGTGGCTTGCAATGAAGTCACTGAGAGTAAGGTAGAACGTGTTGTTTATGTTAGTGTAGAACGGATACTCTTTCCAGCAGTTCCACGTTGACCATTCGTAATCCAAAACAGAGTCAGTGCCGTGATTATACACCCAGCTGCGGCGTGCTTTCAGATATCTGACAAGATTCTCAAAAAGTGTACCGCCCTCCTCTACCGACACATACTCGACCCTGAGCAGGTTGGACCTGTCCTTGGGAATCAGAAGTTCGAAGCCCATCCCGTCAATTTTCTCCAGAGCCCTGGCCTTGGTCTCTTCAGTCAGCCATTCTGTCTCAGAGAGCATCCTGCGGTAGTTGTAAATAACCCTGTTGCAAAGATTCTCCAGATACTCTTTCCAAATACGATACTCGTCGGTTTTTGAGTAGTACTCAAAGATATCAACCTGAACAAGAGGCAGAAAGTAGTTGTTCAGGTCATAATCTTTAAAGATGAGAGAAGGTTCTGCAGCATAATAGTCATCCCAGTAACCTTTGCGGGCATCCATCACAGTCAGCGGAACCACGGCTATCAGATTTTCGACCAGATTACAAATGGCCTCCGACTTGTCTGCGGCAAGATTTTCGGGCATGGCCATCAATGCAAGGGTGATTGCCATCTCCGCATGATCCTCCATGCATATCAGGTCCTGATTTTCATAACCTGCACGCTGAAGATATTCCGCCCACGGAAATATCTGCAGTTCTTCAGGAAGATTGTCCAGATAAAAATAGGAGCCGACTTTCGGAAGATCTGAAGAATTGTAAATAATCTGAGCCTGATAACAGAAAGTGGTTACGAAGTTGCAAAGAGCTTCCTCTGCTGCTTCTTTGTCAATTCCCAAACGTGACAGCAGCCTGGTCTGCTGTTCCACATATGCTTCATATTCATATTCTCCAGGGAGATAGTCATTCGGATCATATCCCTGGTTCAGACGCCAGAAACCTAAACTCTCAACCTTATGCCCGTCAATCGTATATGTGTGGCCTTCGTTGGATGTCCATGGCATTCGCTCTAAAAGCACATCAATGCCTGTACTGGCGCAGATATCGGCACAGACATTTATCAGCGTTTCATAGTCAGGGGCGTTCCAGATTGCATCCACCATAGGCTTGATGTAGGTCAGGCTGTTCTCACGCTCTTTCAAATCCATGTAGGTGGAAAAAGCGGCTGCAATGTTCTTCTTCTCCGGCGTGTCGGGGTTCTCCAGACAGTCGTTGAGCATGTTGATTATCCATGTTTGATGCGCATGTATATCCACCATGTTGTTGGCAAATGTGGCAATGTCATACGGCACGTTTAGGAAATCCGGGTCGTTGACAAGGTCTGCAGTTGCCCACGAGTAGTAATCATCTTTGGGACTGGACTGAAGGTAGGCATGGATGCGGTCAATCAGTACTGCAAGTTCCTCTTCTGTCATAAGCTGGTTGGGACCAAAAACGTTGTTGTCCTTCGGAATATACAAGCCGGCGTTTACAAGGTTGTCTACAGCTTTTTTTCCTTCTTCAGGCACATCTGTAAAGGCACAATCTCGGTATTTGATTAAATAGCGTACACCTTCTTGCACATCCGGCAGTGGTCCGAAGGCTCTGAGAATCATTTCACAGCCTTCCATGTGTGTCAGAGGAGCATAAGGTGACAGACCGCCTAATATCTCTTCTGCAGTTGGTGCAGGTGTGTGATAGGCATCTGCGTTTATCTGAAGCAGCTGTGCTGCCTGTCCGCAGTTGTATGCTTCTTTAAGTCCTGCAGCACCAAGGCAGAACGGAACAATTGCAACTAAGATAACAAGTAAGACCTTTTTGATTTTTGCCATATATTCAGTATACACTTTTGTGCTATATTTTGAATGAATCTTATGGGCAATATTTACAATTACATTGAACAAAATTGTGACTCAGACTTCAACACAGAACCTTTCTGTGAAATAGATGCCCTTATTTTTGCATGGCTTTCATACTTTGAAATTGAAAAGCTGCAAAATGCAGGTTATTCATGTTTTAACCTCACTCTCTCGGAACTTGTCATGGCTTCCCAAAAGATTCTTGGAAAAATTCAGGAACCGGGCAAACTTAAGAAGTTGGTTTCTGCCTCTACAGGTGCCTGGATGCTTAAAAAAGTTTCCAAGAAAAGCCGCTTTAGAAAAGTTAGAATTGCAGATTTCAAAACTGTTATGGACCCTGTAAACAACACACAGTTCTCTGTAACTTCATACATTTTGGACACAGGAACAGAGGTGGTTGCTTTCAGAGGAACGGATACTTCTGTTGCAGGCTGGAAGGAGGACTGCATGACAAGTTACAGTCTGGAAATTCCTTCTCAGAAACTTGCACTTGAATATCTGAACTCACGCCAAGGAGAGTCTAATCTGATTATTACAGGGCACTCCAAGGGCGGAAACCTTGCCATCTACAGCGCTGCCAAGTGTACAAAGTCTGTATTGAAACGCATTTCAGGAATATACAATTTTGACGGTCCCGGTTTCTGCTTTGACATTAAGGAAACTGAAAACTACAGTACCATAGCAGGTCATATTCATTCCTATATTCCGGGTTCATCCATAGTAGGCATGCTTTTGAACCACGTACAGGATTACAAAGTAGTTGTAAGTTCCAATGCAGGAATTATGCAGCACTATGCCTTCTACTGGCTGATTAAAGACAACAGGTTTGTCACCCAGGAAGGCAGGAATATTTCAAGCCGCTCTGTTGACAGTGCTTTCCAAAACTGGCTTAAAGATCTTTCTTTTGAAGACAGGAAGAAGTTTGTAGAAGCAGTTTTCTCTGTTTTTGAAAGTGCAGGTGTTGAACACTTTGACGATATGACAAGTGAAGGCTTTTCAAAGATGCACTCTGCTTTCTATAAGATGCGTAACTTGGACCCCCAGACTTATGAAATGATGCGTTCGTTCTTCAGAACTCTCATGTTTGCCAGCATGAATGAAGTGAAAAAAACTGCCTTGAATTTCTACAACAACGCTCTGAAATATCTGAAGAAGAATCCGTTGATTGATGACAAGAATCTTTGATATTGTAATTTCGTTATGAAGAAACCTTATAAAGTTCTTTTCTTATTATTTGTTGTTTTTACTGCGGCCCAGGTTGTCTTTGCTCACCCTATCAATGAAAAAGTTCAGATTCAGATTGTTTCTACAAGTGATGTTCACGGAAAACTACTCCCGTATGATTATATGCTTGACACCCCGGACTATTCCGGAAGTCTTTCCCAAATATCCACTGCATTCAAATCAGTAAACAATGAAAACACAATCTTCATTGATGTTGGAGATTTGATTCAGGGAAACATGGCAGATTTGTTTCTAAATGACCCCATCCACCCAATGGTTCATGCACAAAATCTTATGAAGTATGACATTTGGGTGCCCGGCAACCACGAATTCAACTATGGCATGGATGTTGTCAGAAATGTAATTGACCAACACGAGGCAACTGTTCTTTGTGGCAACGTGTACTATGCTGACGGCAACAGCATTGCAGACAAATATGTGATTCTGGAGCGCTCAGGCGTAAAAATTGGAATAATTGGCATGGTCACTCCCAACATTACAAAATGGGACAAACAGCACCTGGAAGAAGCCGGTGTTACCGTAACAGATCCTGTTGAAGAAATTAGGGAAATAACAAATCTTATCAGAGACAAAGTTGATATTCTTATTGCTGCATGTCATATGGATTGCGAAAACGAGTATGAGCTTGAGGACTCCGGAGTTTTTGACCTGGCAGACAAGGTTCCTGAGTTGGATTTGATCCTTGCAGCTCATGGTCACAAACGCATTAAAGGAATATATCGTAATGATGTATTGATTACAGAAAACAACGACCTTGCCAAAACCATGAGTCTTGTAACATTTACAATTGAAAAAGATATGGACGGCAACTGCAGAATCATTGGCAGAGATCCTGAAATCTATGATATCAAGAACTACAGAGAAGATTTCCTTTTCAAAATAAACCGTCTGATCAGGGAGGCTGACAAGAGAGCAAAAGCCGAATCCGCAACAGTTATTTCTTATCTGACCAATGAAGCTCTCTCCCCTGATGACGAGATTCCCGGAATTGCTCAGGCCAAGATTCAGGACACAGCCCTTATCCGCCTGATTAATGACGTCCAACTGTACTACTCCGGTGCCCAGATTTCCTGCGCGGCGTTGTTTCTTGATAATAACAACCTTTATCAAGGTGATATCTGCAAATCTGATGTAGCTCGTATTTTCAAAAACACAAACAGCCTTGCCAAGGTACGTATGACAGGAAAACAGCTGAAAATCTTTATGGAGTGGTCATACAACTACATAAACACCTTCCATGAAGGAGATTTGACCATCTCTTTCAACCCTGAAATCAGGGGTTACAACTACCTTATGTTCAGAGGCGTAAAATACCTTGCAGACATTTCAAAGCCCGCCGGTGAGAGAATTATCAACCTTACCCTTCCGGACGGCACACCGATTGATCCTGATGAAAAATATACAGTTGCAGTCAACAGCCATACTCTGACTACCTGTCTTTCCACATACGATGTTGTCTTTAACGAAGAGCAAGGACTTCCGGAGGTGGTTGATATTTCCATTAGAGGCGATATTGGCGGTATCAGAGAACTGATTGTTGACTACATTGCCAACGTTGCCAGTGTTAAAGATGAAAACGGCAAAGCTACTCTCACACTTGAAGATGTAACTGAAGAGAATGCAGATTGGCGTCTGGTAGGCTACAGCTGGGATGAAGAAAAACACGCAGAGGTTGCTCGCCTTGTAAAGGAAGGAATAATGAGTACTACTTCCACACA
Source organism: uncultured Spirochaetales bacterium (assembly GCA_902803145.1). Taxonomy (GTDB): domain Bacteria; phylum Spirochaetota; class Spirochaetia; order Sphaerochaetales; family Sphaerochaetaceae; genus RUG14846. The sequence goes on from CADCOT010000070.1 coordinate 9,026, forward strand.
AGACGGACGTTATACAAATATCAGAACTATTACTGAGAAAGACCTTTTATCACTTATTTGAGGGCAATTATGAGAGATGAATTTTTTATGAAACTAGCTGTTGACCTGTCCAAAAAGGCAGTTGAAAACGGCAATGAGCCTTTTGGTGCAGTTTTAGTCAAAGATGACAAGGTTGTCTTTACAAATGAGAATCAGATTTATACAAGGCACGACCCTACTTTCCATGCAGAGATGGGTCTGATTCGCCGCTTTGTTGAAGAAACAGGTATCTCTGATCTTCATGGTTACACCCTTTACTCAAGTTGCGAACCGTGCTTTATGTGCAGTGGAGCTATGGTTTGGGTAAATCTTGGCCGTCTTGTATACGGAGCCGGAAACGATGATCTGGAAAAGATCTTGGGAAATGACGGAATCAGCACAACAAAGGCTGTGTTTGAAAACTCGTTCCGCTCTCCCAAGGTTAAAGGCGGAGTTCTCAGAGAGGAAAGCCTGGAAGTTCTGAAGAGCTACTTCTCAAACCACAATAAAGGTTGATTAAAATGATTGGATATTTAAGTTGTATTGTTGCATTTGTTCTCTGTATATTCGTCTACCTTAAGATGGTTAAGCGTGACGAATCCGCAACCCTTGGCAAAAAGAGCATTATTCCTGTAGTTCTTGGTCTTTTTACACCATTTGCAGCGTTAATGCTTCTTATTTTCGGAAGGATTGCCATTCTCTCAATTGCAGGAAAATCATTTTCCATAACTGTTACTAACCTGATGGCCAAATCTTTGTTAAAAGCCTTCCTTGGTGCAGGTTTTACAGAAGAGTTTGTAAAACTTCTGTTTGCCCTTGTTGCCGTTCTAATTGTCAGACCTAAGAACGTCTACACCTACTCTCTTATGTTTGTAGGCGTGGGCTTCGGATTCACAGCCCTTGAGGAGTTTGTCTACGGCGGAGGAGATAGCCTTCTTTCTCTGGCTCGTATCCCCGGCTTTGCCCTTCATATGGTTTTTGGAATTATCATGGGAAGTCATCTTGGCCTTGCCCGTTACAATAGAAAAACCGGCAACGGAGGCAGTGCAATCCACATTTGTGCAGGTCTTGTTCTCCCTGTTCTTTGGCACACAGTCTACGATGCAGCAACAGTTGATAATGCAGGCCTTGCCTTGGAAAATGAAGCTGCAATAATCATTGCCCTTGTTATTGAAATTGCATCTATTGTTCTTCAGTTTGTAATGCTTAGCAGATTCAAAAAGCAGAGCAAAGACTACTGCCAAATGGTATTTGCATAACAAATCACATAAAAATGCCATTTTGGCATATTTATCTTGACTCAATGTGCAATTATGGCATAATTTAATTACCATGAGTGCCATTATTAAAGACATCAGACATGAAGCTAAAATGACTCAAGCACAGGCTGCATCCTATGTTGGAGTTCCTCTTAGGACTTATATCAGGTATGAACAGGACTATCCCGGGGTCTCTGATATTAAGCGTGAGTACATAATCAGAAAATTAAATGAACTGACAGAGGTTACCGAGGAAAAAGGTATTCTATCAATTGAAAGAATTCAGAAAACTGTATCTGAAATATGTAGATCCCATTCTATTGAGCTTTGTTATCTTTTTGGCAGTTATGCAAAAGGATATGCAACGGAAAAAAGTGATGTAGATCTTATGATTGACACAAATATAACTGGATTGGATTACTTTGGTCTTGTTGAAGAATTCAGGCAATCTCTGCATAAGAAAGTTGATTTACTAAGGCTCGATGATATCAAGGAAAACAAAGAGTTGTTACTTGATATATTCAAGGATGGAGTGAAGTTGTATGGATAACATAAAAGGCGCTTGTGACCTTCCTTTATGCATGGTACATTTTGCTCATGGACACTGATCACATTAAATATCTAAAGCGCACAATTGAAGTTTCCCGTAATTCTCGCAACCACGGAAACACCCCGTTTGGGGCTATCCTTGTAGGTCCTGACGGAGAAATACTTCTTGAGCAGGAAAACATAGAGATTTCTACACACAAATGCACAGGGCATGCTGAAACTGCCCTTGCAGAGGCTGCAAGTCAGAAGTACTCAAAGGACTTTCTTTGGAAGTGCACCCTGTACACCTCTGCTGAGCCGTGCGCAATGTGTACCGGTGCTATCTACTGGGCAAACATAGGCCGCATTGTCTATGCAATGACTGAAAAGAGACTTCTTCAGTTGACCGGAAGCAACGAGCAAAACCCTACTTTCAATATGCCGTGTCGCACAATTCTGAAAACAGGACAGAAACCCATTGAGGTACTGGGACCGTTTGAAGAAGTGGAAGTTGAGGCTGCAGAAGTTCACAAAGGATACTGGGATTAAACATGAATGTTTTTGAGAAGATAGGTAATGGCGGGTCAATTCGCAGAGATGACCCTCAAATGCAGATTCTTGAAGAAGAGATGATAAGATGTCATGCTCTGAGTCTGAAAATATCCTCAATGAAGCCCACAGATCCCGGATACAAAGAACTGCTCGAAGAGCTGTTTCAAAGCAAGATTGATGACAGTGTAGCTGTAGTCTCCCCTTTCTACTGTGATTGCGGGAGACAGATGAAACTTGGAAAGAACATAATCATAAACAAAGGCGCTACAATTCTTTCACCGGGAATTGTTGAAATTGAAGATAATGTTCTTATCGGACCGAATGTTCAGATAGTTACAGTGGACCACGATTTACAAGACAGACACAATCTCTACCATTTTGGAAAGGTAACTATCAAAAACAATGCCTGGCTTGCAATTGGAGTAACAGTCTGCCCAGGAGTGACAATTGGCAGAAACAGTGTTGTAGCAGCAGGTTCTGTTGTTACAAAAGATGTTCCAGACAATGTTATGGTTGCAGGCGTTCCTGCAACCATAATAAAAGAGATAAGTCCTCAGTTGCCCTTGTAAGCCTTCTTCAGAATTTCAATCATATCTGCAACCATCGGCAACCTTGGGTTGGCAGGAGAACACTGATCCTCATATGCAAGACTTGCAATTCTCTCAAGCTTGTCGTTCCAATCCTTTTCGGGGATATCGCAAGCCTTGAAGTTAGGATCAAGACCAATGTCGCGAATCAGAGCTGTAACTGCACTGGCAAGTGATTCAACACCCTCTTTGGGAGTATCGGCCTTCAGGCCAAGCAGTCGTGCAATTTCTTGGTAGCGAAGGTCTGCGTCGTAGTGGTTGTACTTAGGCCACACGGAAAGCTTTGTGGGAACCTGCCCGTTGTACCTGATTACGTGGGGCAGAAGGATTCCGCAAGCATATCCGTGGACTACGTGGAACTCAGCTCCGACCTTATGCGCCATTGAGTGGACCATTCCAAGGAAAGCATTTGCAAATGCCATTCCGGCGATGGTTGCAGCATTATGCATCTTTTCTCTGGCTTCAAGGTCATTCTTGCCGTCCTTAACAGCACGGGGCAGATACTTGAACACAAGCTGAATAGCCTTCAGACAAAGACCGTCGGTGTAGTCGTTGGCCATTACTGAAACATATGCTTCAATTGCGTGTGTAAGAACATCAAGACCTGTCATTGCAGTTGAGCGCGGAGGCAGATTTGTTGTGAATTCTGCGTCTACAATAGCAATGGTCGGTGTAAGTGAGTAGTCTGTCAGCGGATACTTCTTTCCATTTGCCTTATCTGAAATAACTGCAAACGGAGTAACCTCAGAACCTGTTCCTGATGTAGTTGGAATACAGATAAGTTTGGACTGTCTTCCCAGTTCAGGATACTTGAAAGCCCTCTTACGAATATCCATAAACTTCTGCTTCAGATCATCAAAGTTTACTTCCGGATGCTCGTAGAACAACCACATTCCCTTTGCTGCGTCCATGCTGGAACCGCCGCCAAGGGCAATGATTGTGTCAGGCTTGAAAGCTGCCATCAGCTCAACACCGCGCCTGACTGTAGAGATGTCCGGATCCGGCTCAACATCGCAGAAGAGCTGGACTGAAACGGGATTTCTTCTAAGATTCAGCTGGTCTGTAATCTTGTTAACAAAACCGAATTCCACCATTGATCTGTCGGTTACTATAAAGACCTTGTTTATATTTCTGCAGGACTGCAGATATTCAATGGAGTTCCTTTCAAAGTATATTTTCTGGGGTATCTTGAACCACTGCATGGTATTCCTTCTCTTTGCAACTTTTTTGATATTCAGCAGGTTGATTGCAGAAACGTTTCCGCCAATTGAGTTCTTTCCGTATGAACCGCAGCCCAATGTGAGTGACGGCAGCAGCGAGTTATAAACGTTTCCAATTCCGCCGAATGTTGAAGGAGAATTCCACAGTATTCTCATTGCCTTAACAACTTCACCGTAGGCATCGGCCATAGCCTGATCCTTACAGTGAATTGCTGCGGAGTGTCCAAGACCGTTGAAGCAGACCATCTGCTCTGCCTTTTCAAAGCCTTCCTTATCATCCTTTACCTTGAAGATTGCAAGAACAGGTGAAAGTTTCTCCCTTGAGAAGGGTTCCTGAGGTCCTACTTCCTTGCACTGTACACAGATAATTGAAGTATCTTCAGGAACTGAAAAACCTGCTTCCGATGCAATCCAAACAGGACTTTTACCTACAACGTTCGGATTGAGTTTTCCGTCACCGAACATAAGCTTTTCAAGTTTTTCCCTTTCACTCTTGTTTACAAAGTAAGCCTTGAACCTCTTAAACAGTTCAACTGCCTTGTCATAGACTTCACTGTCAATTATTGCTGCCTGCTCGGATGCACAGACCATACCGTTGTCAAATGCCTTGGACAGGACAATGTCGTTGACTGCCTGCTCAACATCTGCACTCTTGTTTATGTAGGCAGGAACGTTTCCGGCTCCTACTCCCATGGCCGGTTTTCCGCAGCTGTATGCAGCCTGGACCATGGCATTTCCGCCGGTTGCAAGAATTGTTGCAACACCCTCATGGTGAATCAGAGCTGTTGTTGCTTCCATTGAAGGCTGCTCAATCCACTGAATGCAGTCTTTTGGTGCACCTGCTGCAACTGCTGCATCTCTCATCACAATTGCTGCAGCTTTTGAGCTTTCCTGTGCACTGGGATGGAATGCAAAGATTATGGGGTTTCTTGTCTTCAGACAAATCAGTGATTTGAAGATTACAGTTGATGTCGGGTTAGTAACCGGTGTAATTCCTGCAATTACTCCCACAGGGTCTGCAATCTCTGTAATTCCTGTTACAGGGTCATCTGAAATGACACCTACAGTCTTCAGATGCCTCATGTTGTTTACAACGTATTCACATGCAAAGAGGTTTTTTGTTGCCTTATCTTCAAAGACTCCTCTTTTTGTTTCTTCTATTGCCAGTTTGGCAAGTACTCCGTGGTTATCCAAACCTGCTACGGAACACTTTGCAACAATGTAGTCTACTTTCTCCTGATCAAGTTTGAGAAATTCGTTCAAAGCAACCTGCGCTTTTGCCACAAGATCGTTTACTTCCATCTGTTATCCTCTTTAAGTTTTTTTCAAATTATAGAGGATTCAGGCAAATATAGATACCGGTAAGCTTCAAAATTCCTTTTTTTGCTTTTTTCTGTCTCCTCACAGAGCTGTGATATACTTATTTCATGAACGGCTCAAAGAAGATTTTTTTGTTTTTGGTTTTAGTATGTGTTCCTTTCTGTCTTGGTGCAGCAGGACTCAAAGAAGCGTACAACTGCGGTCAGGCGGCAGAGTTTCTGGCAATCAATGCAGATGCCTATTCGGATTCTGCTCCTGATGTTGAATATATTTTGGACGGGACTTCCCCCTACGCCCCGCTTACACACCTGAAAGGATGTCAGATGATTCTCCGCGCATTCGGTCCCCTGCCCGATGTACAGTCGGGTGTGAGGTACTACGCAAAGTA
>CADCOT010000071.1 GCA_902803145.1 uncultured Spirochaetales bacterium
ATTACGGCTGCTTGCCAATGTAGGCAAGAATTCCGCCGTCCACGTAAAGAATGTGGCCGTTTACAAAGTCACTTGCATGAGAGGCAAGGAAAAGTGCGGGACCTTCAAGGTCTTCCGGATTTCCCCATCTTGCCATGGGTGTCTTTGCAACAATGAACTGGTCAAACGGATGTCTGCTTCCGTCAGCCTGGCGCTCTCTGAGAGGAGCAGTCTGCGGTGTTGCAATGTAGCCCGGCCCAATTCCGTTACACTGAATGTTGTACTGGCCGTACTCAGAACAGATGTTCTTTGTAAGCATCTTGAGTCCGCCCTTTGCAGCTGCGTATGCGCTTACTGTTTCACGGCCAAGTTCACTCATCATTGAACAGATGTTGATAATCTTTCCGCCACCCATCTCAATCATTCCGGGGATGACAGCCTTTGAACAGATAAACGGTGCATTGAGGTCAATGTCTATTACCTGTCTGAAGTCTGCTGCTGACATCTCTGTCATGGGGATGCGCTTGATTATTCCGGCGTTGTTGACCAGGATACTGACCTTCTTTCCAAAGTCTTTTTCCATCTGAGCAACGCCCTCTTTTACCTTCTGCTCATCGGTTACATCAAAGACATAACCCTTTACATCTGTAATTCCGGCAGCCTTGTAGTTGGCAAGACCTTCTTCAATGGCTTCATTGCTTCTTGCGTTGAATGCAATGCTGGCACCTGCTCTTGCGTAGGCAGAAGCAATTGCAAATCCGATTCCGTAAACAGCGCCTGTTACCCAGGCCAACTGCCCCTTAAGGGAAAACTTGTCTTCAATGTAATTATTCATACCACCTATCTTAAGTTAATAACTTTATTTAGTCAAAACCTTCCGGGGAAACCTCCCTGAGGGAAACCGCCCTGTGGGGGTTCGGGCCTGTTTGAAGGATCAAAGTTCGAGGGGTCAAAGTTTCCGTCTGGCGGGTTTCCGGGGAAGCCCTGCTGACCGTTCTGGCCAAACGGACCAAACTGGCCTCTTTGGCCACCCTGACCGCCCTGGGGTCCCATATTCATTCCGGTGTAGCCGGAGCTCTGAACATAGGAATTCATTGTGTAGCTTCCCAGTGTTGAAGAGCTTGTAAATGAAGTGCAGGACTGAACAACTCCGTTCACCGTTACAGCACCCTTGAAAGTTCCCTTTGCAAGAGTATAGGTCTTTGATTTTTCAATGCTCTGGCTTCCGATAATCAGACATGAGCCTGAAGAGAAATCAGAAGGAACAATGAAGCCTGCAACTACCTTGCCATCAGAATCCAGAACTGCAATCTGGTCTCCGCCTTTGTAGGAATTGCTTCCGCATGCAATGGAGTATGCACTTGTTGCAGAACTTGCCGGAGTGTTGTTTCCACCGCCAAGGCCTACAAAGGTTCCGCCTGTGTAGCTGAAGTTGGAATTGCTGTCACAGTCAATTGCCTGCTCGGCCCCGCCTGTTTTACAGAGGGCAACAACTGTGCCTCCGTTGACCTCAAGTGTACCGTTGCTATCAATGCAGTCATTCATTGAAGCTCTTGCGTATACAACACCGCCGTTGAACTGAAGCAGATTTCCGGCATTGATGCTGTCATCTGTGGTATCAATGTCTACAGTTCCGCCGTTGATTACAACACTGTTCTTACCTTCAATTCCCTCAGGAGAAAGAGACTCTTCATCAGAATATTCATAAGGAGTACCTGTTGTTTTGATGGTGACAGTTCCGCCGTTGATAAAGACACTCGGATCCGGATCATCTGAAGTGGCCTCAGTTGTAGCATCCTCACTTGCCTTCCAGCCTGCGGTAATTGCCTTTCCTACGGAAGTAATGTTGATTGTGCCTCCGTTAATCTCTACATAACCGCTGTGGCCGTCATAGCCTTCAACTCCGTTAACCTTAATTCCCTTGGACTCGGAAGCATGAACACTGCCGTTTGCATTGATGGTAAGAGTTCCGTCGTTCATAACAAACCACAGATCTGCACTGACCATGTTGCCCTCTGCAAGAGAGTCTCCGGTAATTACTACGTTTCCACCGTTGATGGTAAGGCCGCCGTCAAGTTTGAAACCGTGCTTCTTGTAAACGTTAAGATTGAAACTTCCCTGGCCGTCAATTACAACACTGCCGTCAGCTGTAATTGCACCTTTCTTTTCATTGTCAGAACTGTCTGACACAACACTGCTGCTACCCTGTGGAAGATAGAATGTGTATGTGACATCTCCCTTAAGCTGAATTGCAGGAAGTGTGGAAGCTTTAATCTGAACCCCGTTCATTATCAGGGTCATATCTGTTGAAGATTTTATAATTACAGTTCCGTTGAAAGAACCTGTAAGTTCTACAGACATTTCTGAGTCTGTCTTGTTTGTAATCTGAATGTTGCCTTCATCTGTAACAGAAACAGACACCTTTTCATTGTCTGCTGTTGCAGAAGCCAAATTCACAGTAACATCTGCTGAAACAGCTACCTTGGTAGCAGTAGCTGTAGTTACTTTAGAAGTAGTTTCCTTTACACCTGATGCAAACAAAGTGCTTGTAGCAAGCAGGACAATCAGTAACAGTGAAATAATTGTTTTCTTCATCTTTCTCACCTCTTGGCTCGATAATGCGCCAGTGCAAAAAAGTGCTCAAGAAAAACAAAGATAACTACACACAATCAACACATTCACTGGTATTTTGCTGCAAGTTGGCCGCATGCGCCTTTGATTGAACGGCCGCGGCTTATTCTGATTGTATAAGGAACACCAAGGCGGTCCAGTTCAGAGGTAAAGTCACGGATTTCCTGCTTTGTGGGGCTTCTGAACGGCAATTCCGGACACGGGTTGAAGGGAATAAGGTTAACAATAACCTCAAGGCCCTTACAGAAAGAAGCAAGGGCAGAAGCATCTGAAGAAGACATGTTTTCTCCGGGGATCATGCAGTATTCAAAAGTAAAGCGGCGGCTGTTTGAACTTTGAAACTTTACAAGAGATGCTCTGAGTCTTTCCAACGGAAATGTCTTATTAACAGGCATGAGGGTGCTTCTTTTTGAGTTGGTTGCACAGACCAAAGATACGGCAAGACGTACAGGAACTCCGCTTGCAGAGAGCCTGTCAATTCCGCTTGCAACACCGCAAGTGGAAATGGTTATACGTCTGTGGCTTATGTTTATCCCCTTTGGGTCGTGCAGGAAAGAAATGGCAGTAAGAACTGCATCCAGGTTTGCCATGGGCTCCCCCATTCCCATAAATACAACGTGGGAAATCTTGCCCGGTGCGTTGTTCTGAAGATGGATAAACTGCTCAACTATTTCAAAGCTTTCAAGGTTTCTTGTCAGCTTTAAAGTGCCTGTGCGGCAGAACGCACATCCCATTGCACAACCCACCTGGCTTGAAAGACAGGCGGTAAGCTCGCCCTCTTTGTCTGTAAGAAGAACGCACTCAACTACGTTGGAATCGTAAAGCCTTAAGGCAAGTTTGCACGCCCCGTCATCGTCCTTTTGGATGTTGATAACGTTGCTGCTGATTACGGGAACCGAACTCAGAGAACTGCGAAGAGCAACAGGAAGGTCTGTCATTTTGGCCACATCCGTCACGCCGCGGCAGAGCCAAGAGTAAATCTGTCTGGCCTGAAATGCCTTTGAAAGGCCAAGCTCTGCTGCTATTTGAGAAGGTGTGAGGGCAAATAAGGAGCGGACCATTAAGCCTCGAGGAAGGCTGTCATGCCTTCTGTAAGGTAGAATGTGTCACAGCAACCGGCGGTTTCATAGGGACTGTGCATTGCAAGCTGGGCAGCTCCAATGTCTACAGTTGGGACACTGAACTGTGTCTGGGAAATGTTGCCCAAGGTGCTTCCGCCTGCAAAGTTTGAGTTGTTGTGATAGACCTGATACGGTACATTGGCCTTGTCCAAAATATCTTTCAAAAATGCTGCAGAATAAGCATCTGTTGTATATTTCTGGTTTCCGGCGTACTTAATCAAAACTCCGCCGTTCATTACAGGTCTGTTTACAGGATCACAGACTTCAGGTCTGTTGGGATGGAAGCTGTGGCCGTTGTCTGCGCTGAGCATGAAGCTTGAGGCTTTTACTGCACACTGCTTCTGATAGCTCCACTTCAGAGCTTCTGCAATTCTTCCTGCAGTTGTTGCCAAAAAGTCACTTGCAGCGCCCTGTTTTGTTGAGCTTCCAACCTCTTCATTGTCAAACAAAGCAAGCATTGAAATCTTGGAAGTCTTTGAATCTGATGCATTAAGAAGGGCTTTAAGGCCGCAGTACGCACACATAAGGTCATCAATTCTGGGACTTGAGAAGAACTCGTTGTCCAGACCCCAAATTCTTGCAGGGGTGCGGTTGTAAAGGTAAAGTTCTGAGTCTGCAATGTCCTTTTCGGAAACATCCAAAGTTTTGGCAACAAGGGCGTTCAGAGAACCTTTTTGGTCTCCCTGAGCAATCAGGGGCAGAAGGTCTTTCTGGACCTTGTACTCGTAGCCCTTGTTTGCATCTCTGTTCTGGTGAATGCAAAGGTTGGGAATAAGGCAGAGGTCTCTGTCTATGTCTACAAGAACCTGTTTCAGAGTTTTTTTGAGGAATACGCGGCCGGCAACAGACAGGGGTCTGTCAAACCACGGAGCCATGAGCATGCCGCCGTAGGCTTCCACATTGAGAGTAGTATACTTGCCGTCTGCAACAATTTCCGGATTCTCCTTGATCTTGAACACAGGAGAATCCGTATGAGCGGAAATAATGCTGTAGCCGGAAATATCGCCCTTGGGCAGGCGGAAGGCAATGACTGCGCTTGAATTTCTGACCGTGTAGTAGGAGGAGCCGGCTTTGAGCTTCCACTCCTCTTTCTCATCCAGGGCCTTGAAACCGGCGTTATCCAGCATTGAGCAGACAGTCTGCACCGCATGGAAGCTACTTGGGCTGTCTGCAATAAAATCCATCAGACCGAGTGTACTCTCAATAAACTTCTGTTCCATCAGTTACCCTTTTCAAGAACTGCCTTGATTCTTCTGACTCCGGCTGAAGAGCTCTCTTCTTTGAGGATGTGGAAGTGACCCATGTCTCCTGTGTGTTCAACGTGGGGTCCTGCACAAACTTCCTTGGAGAAGTCTCCGATTGAGTAAACAGTAACCTGCTCGCCATACTTGCTTGAGAAGAATGCCATTGCACCGCTTTCTACTGCCTGTTCGGGAGTCATTGTTTGCACTGTAACCTTCAGGTCTCTTGCAATCTGCTGGTTAACAATGTCTTCAACCTGCTTAATCTGCTCGGGAGTCATCTTTTCATGGTATGTAAAGTCAAACCTGAGTCTTTCAGGAGTGATGTTTGAACCTTTCTGACCAACTTCGGGGCCCAGAACCTGTCTGAGTGCAGCCTGAAGCATATGAGTTGCAGTATGAAGAGCTGTTGTCTGCTCGCTGTGGTCTCCAAGTCCGCTCTTAAACTGACCGGATTCTGCTGTTCTTGACAGCTCCTGATGCTTTGCAAAAGCTTCTTCAAAGCCCTTTTCATCTACTGTAAAGCCCTTTTCTGCTGCAAGTTCTTTTGTCAGCTCAATCGGGAAGCCGTATGTGTCGTAGAGTTTGAAAGCACTTCCGCCTGCAATTTCCTTTACGCCCTGCTTCTCAAGGAAGTAGGTCATCTTTTCAAACTGCTTTTCACCCTTTTCCAGAGTCAGGCTGAATTTTTCCTCTTCTGCTGTAAGCTCTGAGTAAACTCTTTCCTTGTTCTCAAGAATTTCGGGATAGGGCTCGCCGTACAGGTCTACTACAACCTTTGCAATCTCTGCAAGGAAGGCACCCTGGATTCCAAGTTTCTTTCCATGGCGAACTGCACGTCTGATCAGACGTCTGAGAATGTAGCCCTGACCTACATTTGAAGGAGAAACTCCTCTCTGGTCTCCCAGAATGAAGGTTGAAGTTCTGATGTGGTCTGCAATGATTCTCATTGAAACATCTGTAGCTTCGTTTTCTCCGTATGTTACTCCGGCCTTCTGACCAATAGCCTTGAGGATGGGCTGCATTACTTCAGTTTCATAAACACTCTTCTTGCCCTGGAGAATTGCAATTGTTCTTTCAATTCCCATGCCTGTGTCTATGCACTTTCTTTCCATCTCTACAAACTTGCCGTCTTTTGTCTTTCTGTACTGCATAAGTACGTCATTCCAGACTTCAAAGTACTTTCCGCAGGAACAGCCGGGTTTGCAGTTGGGTCCGCATGCAGGACGTCCGGTGTCAATGAACATCTCTGTGTCAGGTCCGCAAGGTCCTGTTTCTCCTGCAGGTCCCCACCAGTTGTCCTCTCTGGGCATGAAGTAGATTCTTTCGTATGGGATTCCCATGCTGTGCCAGAGTTCTGCACTTTCTGTGTCTCTTGGAATTCCGTCCTCGCCTTCAAAAACTGTTACGGAGAGTTTTTCTGCGGGAATTTCAAGAACCTGTGTCAGGAACTCGTAGCTCCATGGAATCATTTCTTTTTTGAAGTAGTCTCCCAGCGACCAGTTGCCCAGCATCTCAAAGCATGTGAGGTGGTGCGGATCTCCTACGCTGTCAATGTCTCCGGTTCTTATGCACTTCTGATAGTCAGTAAGGCGCTTTCCGGCCGGATGCTCCTGTCCCAAAATATAGGGAACAAGCGGGTGCATTCCTGCTGTGGTAAACAGTACGGTGGGATCATTTTCCGGAATTACAGATGCGCCGGAAATCTGGACATGTCCTCTGTCCACAAAAAACTGGATGAATCTTTTTCTTAGTTCGTTTGCTGTTAAACTTTTCATGATTGAAAATCATAATTATTTGGTTGAGTCTTTGCAATATAACGAGCGCGTTTAAAAGAGGTCAAAAAGGCCCGGCCCAAGCTCTTCTTCC
>CADCOT010000072.1 GCA_902803145.1 uncultured Spirochaetales bacterium
ATCTTTGTATGCATCTGCAAGTCTGGCAATATGGGGAGCTGTCATTTTACAGGGGCCACACCATGTAGCAAAAAAGTCTACAAGAACAGGTTTGTCAGACTTGATAACCTCTGCCTCAAAATTTCCGGAATTAAGAATTACTTCGCTCATTTTTTCTCTCCTTAGTGACAAATATAACAGTGGTCTGTGAAAAAGGAAAGATTATCAAAGTAGTGTTATTTAAACATTATTTTGACTGTTGTTTTTTACCGGATTTATATTGGTTTTATATTGGTAAAAAAATTATAACTTTTTGTATTATAGGGATTTACAAAAAAGTTCAAAGGTGTATAATAAATATACCAATAATTTCTTTTTTGTTTTATTGATGTCCTTTTTTGTTTCGTTTGAAACAGCCCTTTTTCCCCGGGCTGTTTCTTTTTTTTCAGCCTATTGTTGTACCTTCAAAAGGTTTGTTCTCAAGGATAGCCAAAGTGTTCTCAATGTTGCGACCATCTGCACAAACAACTCTGATTCCGGCTTCCTGGGCAAGGCCTGATGCAATGGGATCAAACGGAACATTCTTTCCGGGAACCCACTCTGTTCCGACCATCTTTCTGAAGTCTTCCCAGCTTATACTGTCAAGCGGGACTGCGTTGGGGTTGTTACGCGGGTCATCAGAATAGACCTTCTTGATATTTGAAAGGTTGATAACAAGCTTACCGCCAAAACGACGTGCAAGATAAACAGCATCGGTGTCTGTAGAGAATCCGGGCTTCCAACCTCCTGCCACAAGAACTCTGCCTGCAAAGGCTATGTCTTTGGTTGTGGGATCAATTACCAACGGGTCCTTACAAAGATCTCCCAGCGCCGCTCTGACAAGCTCTGCATTCAGATGGGTGGCACGGATACCAATCCAGTCCTGTGCATTGTCTGTGGACTTATCTGCATTGCCTACAACCTCTCTGAAAGCTGTCTGATATTTACGGGCAGGAGCACCGCCTCCGCAAACAAAAACCAGCTTAGAATCGGGGTTTTTTGCAAGATAGGAACGAATTCCGGCAAGAAAAGCCGAAAGGAATGAACTGTCAACATTGTCCGGGGCCACGATTGAGCCGCCAAGTGAAATAACTGATAACTGCATGAAAAAATTATATCACATTTTCCTGTTTTGACACCCAAAACAGGGGAAAGATTTTGCCGTTCCAACACCATTATATAGGGCGAAGGGAAAACCCCTATCAAAGGAGAGAAAACATGAACGATTTGAATTATGTTCTGTTGGCAGGAAACGTTGTGCATGACCCTGTATCAAAGGTCATTGACGGCACAAACACGGTGTGTACTTTCGATATCGGAGTAAACAGGAGCTACTTCAATAAGAAGGAAGATAAGTGGGTTGACTACGCCTGCTTCTTCCATATTGAAACCTGGGGGAACGTAGCTGCCTCCTGTTCCAAGAATCTGAAAGCCGGACGCGGAGTACGAATTGTAGGAAGACTGCATCAGTCAAGATGGCAGTCCAATGGGCGTTGGAACGAAAGACTTTTCATCATATCGGAACACGTAGAGTTCCAGCCTATTAAGAAAACTGAGAACGTATCCGTAGCAACACCCAAGGAATCAGAAATGGACAAAGTTGATTCAAGTGAAACTATTAATCAGATTGAACAGACCATAGTCCAAGAATCCGGTCCGGAAACATTTGTAGAGGAAAATGAAGATTGTTTAACTGAAGAGTAACAATCAAGCGGTTGGAGGTTCCCTGCCGTTGGCAGGGGCCCTCCTTTTGCCGTCAATAGGACTCTACAACGTGATCAGGTTCAACGTTGACCTTTACATTATTTATATGAACATCTGCGTTGATAATTCTGATTCCTCTGTAGTCGGATGCAGGGATGCCTGCACACATCTCAATCTCAAGGCCCTTTTCAATTTTGTCAGACATTTCAAAAGAGCTGTCTGAAAGATTGATGTTGCTTAAAGGCAGTTCGGGAAGACCTACAAAGAGAGCAGCTCCTCCGCGGCAGCCTGTTGCATGAATGCCTTTTATGAATACATCCTTGATTACAGGAGTTACTTCTGTTATGGGCAACTTCTTAAGAGAATAAAGACTCTGGTCATTCTGTCCGCAGCGATAGTACTCGTTAATTGAAACAGGACAGATTAAGCCCTCCATATGGATGTTGCTCACGTGAATGTCTTCAATAACTCCGCCTCTGTCTCTGCGTGTTTTAATGCGGATTCCTCTGTCAGTTCCAAGGAAGAAGCAGTCCTTAACGTTTACGTGGGCTACTCCGCTTGCCGTTTCACTGCCAATTACAAAGCCGCCATGAGAACTTCTGACTGTACAACCGGAAACTTCAATGTGTTCAGAACGCTGTCTGTTCATCATCTCTTTTCCGCTTCCGCACTTTACAGCTATTCCGTCATCTCCTACGTTGAGGTCGCAACCTATTACCTTGACGCCGACACAAGACTCAATATCTATTCCGTCTGTGTTGGGAGAGTCTGAGGGATTGTCTATAAAAACATTTCTTATTTCAATGTTGCGGCTGGATACTGTGTGGAAGGTCCAGAAAGGACTGTTCACAAGTGAAAGGCCGTCAATGATTATGTTGTTTGATTCAAGAATCTGCAAAAGTGGCGGTCTGAGAAACTGCGTAGGTCTGCCACCACCGCCTCCGGGCTGCTTTGTATAATCCGGATTAAGAGCTGCAAACTTCTTTTCAATGTCTGTTGTGGGACAGTTGGGTCTGAGACCTTTCTTCCATTCGAGAGCATAGTTCCACCATCTCTGTCCGTTTCCTTCAAGCCTTCCATGACCCTCAATTACTACATCTTCTGCATGATCTATGAAGAAACACGGATGCATTGCCCAACAATCAACACCTTCCCATCTTGTCTGTACGGGAGGAAAAGCACCGAAGTCTGTTATGAAATCAAGAACCGCCCCTTCTTCAAAGATTATGTGAGAACCGGAAGGTACTTTGACAGGGCCAGTGCAGTACCTTCCTGACGGAATGAAAACTGTCTTTTTGCGCGCATTGTCTCTGAAAACCTTGTTAAGGTCTTCTCCTACGCTGAATCTGTATATTTCAGTCATGTGTATTAAAAACCTGCTTTTTCTTCCTCAAGACAGGCCAAAACAAAGGGGCCTGTTCCCTTGAAATCGTCCGAGACAACCGGCTCGGAGAAGTAGTACTTAAGAGAACCGTCTCTGTAGGGATTGCCTCCCAGACCTGCAACAGAACAGATTCCGCCAAGGTGGAATACTCCGTCCTCTTCTTTCAGGTACATCTTGCGGATTCCCTGCATACCCTTCTCTGCCTTCTTTATAAACTTGTCAGTAATACCCTGAACTGCAGCTTTGAATCCGGCATAGCAGAACATTGCAGAACCGCTTGTCTCAAGATAGTTGCCCTTTGCTTCGGGGTGGTCCGGAACCTGATACCAAAGTCCGCTTGCATCCTGGAAGTTATAAACAGCCTTGAGAAGATCTGCAACAATTGCTCTCAGCTCTTCTTTCTGCTGCTCAAATCCGGTGAAAGGAGCATAGTCCAAACAGTCAAGACAGCTCATAAGATACCATCCGATTGAGCGTGACCAGAAGTTCGGGGAAAGACCTGTTTTATCATCAGACCACTTCATGCCATGGCTTTCATCCCAGCAGTGGTACAGAAGCCCGGTCTTGGAATCTTTCATTACAGAGGCAACCTTTATCAGCTGGTTTGCAACGTCTTCAAAGTTTCCGTAAAGAGTCCAGAACGGACCTTCCATATAAAGACCGTCAAGCCAAACCTGCCAAGGATATATCATCTTGTGCCAGAAAATGCCGCTTTTTGTTCTGGGATGATGATTCAGTTGGTCAACAAGAGTTTCAATTGCAATACTGTACTTCTTCTTCTCGGTAACCTTGTAAAGATCAAACAACAGCCTTCCTGCGTTGATTTGATCAAGGTTGTACTCCCTTGTATCATATCCGGCAATTGTTCCATCCTCTGAAATGACCTTGTCGTACATTTCTTCAGCCCATTTGATGAAATCAGGTCTTTCATACTTTATACCTATTTCATAAATGCTCATGATTACAAGGCCGTGCTCATAGTTCCACTTCATCATTCCCGGGGTGTAGTAAGAAATGATTGATTCGGCCATTCTGACAGAAAGAGTCTTATCCATAATTACTTAATTACCTCTTCGGTTTCACCGTCAAAGAGATAGATACTCTCGTACGGAATATAGAAAGAAATATTGCTGTCAATTTCCGGTGTAAAGTGCGGGTCAATCTTGAGAATGCTTCTTACGCCGTCAATTTCCATATAAACATTTGTGTTGTCTCCAAGGAGCTCTGTAAGTTCAACCTTACCTTTGATTTCAACAGACTTGTCTGTTTTTTCAAGAGAGATTGACTCAGGACGGAAACCGAATACAACCTGCTTACCTTCATATGCAGCAAGCTTTTTGGCATCAAGCTTTGCAGAAAGGTCTACAACGTTCTTACCTACGTTAATCTTTCCACCCTTAACAGTGTCTCTGACAAAGTTCATGGGAGGTTCTCCGATAAAACCTGCAACAAAGACGTTAACCGGGTTGAAATAAAGATCATAAGGTGTTC
>CADCOT010000073.1 GCA_902803145.1 uncultured Spirochaetales bacterium
ATAGATGATTGCCTAAACAGAACCCGGCTTATGAAAGACTTTTTTATATTATTAAAAGGAGGAAAGATATGAAGAAATCATTTTTCATTATCTTCCTCCTTTTTGTTTTACTTACACTTTTTGTTTCCTGTAATAAGGTTGAAAACTACTACAGAACAGGTAAATATGAGCTGGCAGTTCAGACTGCAGATTCTCTTTCAAAGCCCAAAAAATATGATTATCTCTATAAGGCAAAAGCACTTGTAGAACTTGGCAGAAAAGAGGAGGCCAAGGAAAGTATTCTTTTATACCTTCTTATGGTTGAAGATACAGATGAACGCAGTTTTGCAACTGATTTGTTTGTAGATTTAAACTTCTCAGATGTTCTGAACATTCTTATTCTTAAACCGGAAGACGGTGTTAAACAGAGAATTGCTCTTTATAAATCCTATACAGCGTTAGGAGAAACAGATCAGGCAATTACAATTCTCAATCTCTTAACCCAGGATTTAACGTTTGCTGATTTTACCACTTTAATTGTTAATTTCCCGTGTTCTCCTGACTATAATGCAACAATTTTCCAGGCCTGGCAGCAGAATCTCAATGATACAGAAGTTGCCTTGTTTACTGAGCTTTTAGCGCGTTTTGCCAAGTATGACAAGAACACTGAAAATGCATCTCAGATAGTTATAAAGACAGCAGAACTTGCCATGTCTGATGAGCGTATCAAGTATAATAACGTGTTGTTATCCAGACTGTATAAAGCATCTTCTTTTGCTCTGGAAAACCTTCATGACACGTATAATGCATCTATTTATTTTGAAGAAGCAAAAAGACTTAATCCTGTTGATCCGGAGCTGAATAATGATTAATTATGATTATAAAGATGCTGATAATGCCAATGACGGCATGAAGAATCTGTATCAGATTGTCACTTATCTGCGTGATCCTAAAGACGGCTGTCCATGGGATAAGGAACAGACTACAAAAGATATAATCCGTGATTTACAGGGTGAAGCTTACGAATATATAGATGCTCAGTCCGACAACGATATAAACCATCAGAAAGAAGAACTTGGAGACATTTTTATGTCTTTGTTCTTGCTTGCAAGAATTCATGAAGAAAACGGAGATTTTAAGCTCTCAGATTGTCTTAATGAAGCCTGTCAGAAATATATAAGAAGACATCCTCATGTATTTTCAAATTCTGAAGATCTTACAACAGATCAGGTGCTGACCAACTGGGAAGATATTAAAAAGAACGTTGAAGGCCGTAAGGATGATGAGAATGATTTCTTTGCCAAAGTTGAACGCAACATGCCTGAGCTTGAAAGATGCTATAAAATCTCAAAAAAAGCCGCCAAGGTCGGATTTGAATGGCAGACTCTGAAAAACGTTGGCGACAAAGTTCGTGAAGAAATTACTGAAGCCGAAAATGCAACGCCTGAAAATCTTGAAGCTGAGCTTGGAGATGTTTTGTTTGCTGCAGTAAATATGTGCAGATTTTCTAAGGTTCTTCCGCAGGACGCATTGCAGCATGCAAACCATAAATTTATAAATAGATTCAATATCGTTGTAAAACTTGCTAAAGAACAGAATCTAGAATTAAAAGATCTTTCTGATAAACAATGGGACAATTTCTGGAATATTGCTAAATCTAAATATCCAAATTAATTAAGCCCTTCTCTAATTTGACAGAAGATACATTATATCCAAAAATATAGTATTTAAAATTATGTAGTAGGATTGATATCTATATTACCCAGATAGACCAATTTAGACCAATAAGAGTTGGAAAAACTACCCTGTTCTGCTGAGAATGCAGCAAATACGTGAATATAACGTTGATTATCAATATCAGTAATTTCATGGATATACATGCTGTTTCCGCCAACGGTGAACATCCTATCAGCTACGTACTGCATTTCAAGCTCTGCATCCATAGTTGTATTAGTTATATAAGGATGTAAATTCAAATTGAACGACGGAGTTGTTACTCTTGTTCCATCAGAATCTGCCTGGAATGCATACAGCTTATAATCATTTGTCGTAAGAATCAGATTATTGTCCTGAATATAAACTTTGTTTGTTACTGTCTTTGAAAATGCAGTGGTTACTTGAGAAGTATCAGGCAAATAAGGATCATTGTATTCTACATAGCACAGTAACAGTCCGGGACATGTAGCAGAACAGATAGAAAGATCTGAATCAGTCCCCTTCACTGTGAAATTTATTTTGTTATCTGTATTGGATTTCTTTGAAATACTTACGTTATTCAGCGTACAGATTGTAGGAACACCGCATGAAGACAAAAAAAGAGACGCCATAATTATGAGGATACATAAAATATGACGTCTACTATTCATAGTCTCTTCCAATTACATCAGAACAAGAATGTCGTTTGCAAGTGCTGAGTATTCGCTTGTCGGATACTTGTCAACCAACTGGCTGAATACAGTTTTTGCAAGTTCCATATTACCCTGCTGGTAATAAATTCTTGCTGTGTTGAAAAGTGCCTTAGATCCAACTGCAGAAATCTCATAGTTGTTTGAAACTCTTGTGTAAAGATCCAAAGCTGAAGCTGTGTTTCCAAGACTTTCCTGACATGCTGCAGCATTAACAAGTGAAAGTGCTGCAAGATAAGATTTTGAATCCCTATCAACACAATTCATAAAGGCGTTGTAAGCATCCTGATACTTTTCATCAAGGTAGTAAACCAAACCCTTAAGGTATGAAGCCTTAATTGCGGGATAACCCTTACCCTGCTCTGCTTTCTCAAGATCTGCAAGAAGTGAAGCCTTGTTATCAGCATCAAGAGTGTTGTATGTAACAACCTTGTTCTCCAGATCCTGAATATTGATCATGGCCTTATCACTTGCCTTGTTCATTGAAACAGAAATAATAACCACAGCAAGCACAACAACAAGAATTGCTGCGCAGCAGATAACCAACAATCTCAGGTTTCTCTGGAAGAAACCTGAAATGTTGTTCTGAAGCTTCTGCTCTGTTGTAAGCTCTTTAGTATTCTTTGCCATTTACTTATTTCTCCTTTGAAGAAGAAATGAGATCTGCGAATGTGACTGTATCATCATCTTCTGAGTTGGACATATACTTCTCAACTTCAGATTCCTGGTTACGTCTTACAAGTTCCCTGACAGAGAGAGAAAGCTTCTGTGTCTGGGGGTTGATATCCATAACAACAGCGTTGATTGTATCACCGACATTGTATCTCTTAAGAATCTCGTCAGAATACTCTTCATCGGGATTTGCAAGGTTGTACTTGGAAATGAGACCTTCAATGTCTCCCAGAACCTTAACAAATACACCAAAGTCTGTAACGTTGGAAACTGTTCCTGTAATAACGGAATTCTTGGGATAGCTCTTCTTGAGTGTTACCCAGGGGTTGTCCTCAAGCTGCTTTACACCAAGTCTGATTCTTCTGTTCTCAGGCTCAACTCTTGTGATAACAACATCAATAATGTCACCCTCTTTGCAGAATGATGAAATGTTCTTAACTTTCTTTGTCCAAGAAACATCATCAACATGGAGGAATCCGTCAATTCCGTCTTCAAGGTTTACAAAAGCGCCGCTGTTTGTAACTTTGACAACAGGTCTTGAGAAATGAGCACCTACAGGATAACGTTCTGCAACTGTCTCCCAAGGATTGGCTTCAACCTGCTTGATACCAAGTGAAACACGCTTCTTATCAAGGTCATAACCGAGAATCTTGCACTGTACAACATCACCAAGGTTGAGAACTTCTTTGGGGTTGTTAACTCTCTTTGTCCAGCTGAGCTCTGAAATGTGAGCAAGGCCTTCAATTCCGGGAGCAATTTCAATGAAGACACCGAAGGTTGTCATCTTTGTAACAGGAGCTGTGATAACATCACCGACATGGAAGTGCTCTTCAAATGTTGACCACGGATCTTCCTGCATGTGCTTGAGAGAAAGGTTGATCTTCTTTGTCTCAGGATCAATGTTGATAAGTCTGAGCTGAACCTTGTCACCCTTCTTTACGTAGTCTCTGGGTCTTGAAACATGGCCCCAAGACATATCGTTCAGGTGGAGAAGTCCGTCAAATCCGCCAAGGTCAATGAAAGCACCGAAGCTTGTGAATGACTTTACAACACCTTCAACAACATCTCCGATCTGGACTGTTGAGAAGAACTTTTCCTTGTTTTCCTTAATCTTCTTTTCAAGATAATCACGTCTTGAAACAACGCTCTTAAGCTTGTTTCCGCCGTGGAACTTTTCAATAATGAAGTAGTCTACAAGTCCGATAAGGCTTTCAGGATTCTCGGTCCTGACAATGTCAGCCTTTGAAAGAGGACAGAAACCTGAGAAATCTCCTCCCAGATCAACTTCGTAACCACCCTTGATAACTTTTACAAACTTACCTTCAACAGGGGTCTTGTCCTCAGCAGCCTTTTTGAGTTCTGCACCCTTGGCCTGAGCTTCAGCCTTTCTCTTTGAAATGATAACCTGACCGCCCTTACCTTCCTTATTGACAATCAACACCAGGACGGAATCTCCGATTGCGGGTACCTCATCAAACTCTTCAGCAGGGATTCTGCCTTCTGACTTGTAACCAACATCAACAAACACATACTCGTTATTGACCTGAACAACAGTACCGGTAACGAGCTGACCGTCTTCGATTCCATCAAGAGACTTCAGATACTCCTCCTGCATAAGACTCTGCATTTCAGTATCTTTGTTTTCAATTTTTTCTTCAGACATTTTTTTCTCCTGATCCTAAAATAAACGTATTATTTATTAATACAATTCAGTACTTTGGCACAAACTTCTTTTATGGTCAAGTAAGAGGTATCCACATATGTAACACCTTCTGCTAATTTTAATGC
>CADCOT010000074.1 GCA_902803145.1 uncultured Spirochaetales bacterium
AGGTTTTCCATTTCCTCTTCAGTTTTGCAGACAACTGTTCTCATACTTCTTCATGCCCCTGGCTCTTGAGTTTCTCAAGCTCTTCATCTGTTTTGACTTCTTCAGAGATTGTGTCTGCAACCTTATCTCCGGTTTTTTCCTCGTACTGCTTGATAATGTACTTAAGCTGAGGATCTTCCGGATCTTCAAGGCGTGCCTTTTCAATCATTTCTCTGCACTGAGCAAACTCGTTGTCAGACAGGTAGAGGAAGGCAAGGTTTGTCATGTAGATTACGTTTTCTTCATCAAGGTCTACTGCAATCTGAAGGTAGTTCTTTGCAAGTTCAATATTACCGCTTTCTCTGACGCAGATTGAAAGTTCGTTGTAAACTTCTGCACTCTGAGGATTGATCTTAAGGCTTTCAAGAAGGTCCTTCTGAGCCTGGTCGTAGTCTTCAAGAACTCTGTTTGCCCATCCGCGAATAAAATAAGCTTCCCATGTGGGTTTTTCTTTTGCCAAATAGCTGTTTATCTCTTTCAGGGCCTCTTCTGGGTCTCCCATCATCATCTTGTCATAGGCGTAGAGGATGCGGTTGTGGCTTGCAAGCATCTTGTCCATGTTTTCAAGGTTCTTCTTAGCAGCCTTTTTTGCATTTGCATCCTTAGTAAGTTCTACAAACATAGCCAGATTATCGCGTCCTTCTTCAGGATCTCCGTGTCTGAGATGGTAGGCTGAAATCTCTGAATAAACAGGAGCATAATCAGGATACATGTCCCTGCAGCGATTCAGAACTTCAATAATCTTGTCATCATATCTGTCTGCATTTAGGGCATCGCCTTTCTTCTGGGCATCTACTGTCATTGATGCGTACAGTACTGCAAGGTTGATAAAACTCTCCGGTGCCTTTGTAAGGCCGTTAACTGCAAGCATAAGTTCTTCTGCAAATTCGTAGTCTTTTGCCTTGCTTTTAGCAATTGCTGCAATGTTGAGGTCTTTTGCAACATCAGGCTGAATCTGCTTGAGAAGGCTGCAGTAGTAATCAATGTTTTTGTTTTCCGGGTCATGAGCTATGACCTTGATAAGGCCTGCTGCAATTGAATTAAGATCAATATCTTCCGGCTTTGTATTGCTGTTCATCTGGACAGGAAGCATGATGTCGCTTTTAAGTAAAAAGTCTCCAATCTTCCTGTTTTGGGGAATAGTGATGAACTGAACGTCTTTTATCTTGTTATCCATAATACCTAAATATAATGAAATACGTATAAAAAAAGAAGTCTTCCCACAGTTAGTAAGGAAGGCTTCTTCAAAGCTAAGAGAAAAGCAGAAAGTCTCTTGAACGATAATTGTTCAAGGGGGATTTCAGTTAAGTTCCACATTCTGTACCCTAAAACCAAAATGGCGGGCGCACTACAATGGTTCTATGCCAAATCCCATTCTGTAAGTTTGAGCAAGAGAAGTATGTGCGTTCTCTCTTAGCCAATTTAATTTTATCATCTGTACAGTTGTTTGCAACCAAAAAGACTTCTTGCTTGTTTTTATCTGCGTTAGTATATTTTCAGTAGGAGTTGATATGAGTAATTTTCAGGTTGGACTTATTGGTTTCGGTGTAGGTCTTGTAATAGCCCTTGTTGTTTATATCTGGCAGTTTGCCTCTCGCAAGGATAAGGAAAGAATCCACCTTGCAGAGATTGCTAGTCTTAAAAAGATGCTGACTGACAGAATGGAACTTGAGGGTGAAGGCATTCAGAAACTTAAGGCTGAAAACGAAGATCTTAAGAAAAAGAATGAAAATCTTCGCATAACCAACACAGCCCTTATGCAGAAGCCCGGACGTCAGGAAGTTCAGAGACTGCATATCTATCAGAAGGCTGTTGACCGCCTTACAATCAATGCTCCCGGCTTTGGTCAGGCATGGCAGAGTGCTCTGAAGGAATCTGAGGAAGAATTCTCAGAAATCTACAGCGGCTCAATTCCTTTCTGGAAGAAGGTCTTGCCTTCAAAAACCAATGCAAAAATGATTAAAGAGGATGAACCTGTAGACGAAGAGTAATCTTTGTCATATCATCACCCTTGCGCCAGAGTGGTGGAATGGTAGACACCGGGGACTTAAAATCCCCTGGGCATTGCGCCCGTACGGGTCCGAGTCCCGTCTCTGGTAATAAAAGACCTGCAGTTTTATATTGCAGGTCTTTTGTTATAAGGAAAGGGACTCGGAACGAGCGACGGCCTAGCCGGCAAAATGCCGTGGGAAAGGCATTTTGAGCGAAGGTGGGATAGCGAAGCGTCGAGTCCCGTCTCTGGTAACACAAAACAGGAGGTACACGCCTCCTGTTTTTTTAACCAAAAAGCTCGCTGTGAGAACCAGTACGCGTCAGTATTAGTTCAAGAACGCTTTTGTTTATTTTGTATATCAGCAACATAGATTAACATATAGAGGCTATTTCGATGATAGTGACCCGTTTTTGGTGTAAATTATCGAAATTTTCGATGATAGACCTCAATTTAAAGCGCTTATCATCGAAAAGCCAAACAACGTTAGGCAAAAGGCACAAAAAAAGGATGCAAGCGCATCCTTTTTCATAGAATTGTACAATGATTATACAATCTTCTGGACCTTACCGGCTCTCAGACATCTTGTACAAACCTTTACTGTTGTGGGTGTACCATTGATCAGTGTCTTAACTGAAACGATATTCGGCATGAAGACTCTCTTCTTTGTAACGCCGATGTGCTGTCCAACACCGCCCTTCTTCTTTGCCTGTCCTTTTCTGGGGACAACCTGTCCTGAGATAGTACCTTTGCCACAAATTTCACATCTACGTGCCATTTTATATTTCCACCTTAGTTATAACTGTTTTGGAGCAACATTAGGAAATTATCAGATTATCAGATTATTGTAAAGTGCTTTTATGTTGTAACTTGACCAACTTAAATCCTTTTCTTATACTACAGTGCGTTACGGGGCGTAGCCTAGCGGCTATGGCACCTGCTTTGGGAGCAGGACATCGGAGGTTCGAGTCCTCTCGCCCCGACCAATTACGAGCACCAATAGCTCAGTTGGATAGAGCATCTGCCTTCTAAGCAGAGGGTCATAGGTTCGAATCCTATTTGGTGTAAAAACAGAAGAAGTGCAACATCGCTTCTTCTGTTTTTTTTTATAATTGTTATAATACATACATAATGGGTAACAGCAAACACGGCAAGATGCCGCCTCTTATTTGGCTTGCAAAGCACACATATTGTCTTTTTCTCCGTGCCGGTGGCAAGTTGAGGCTTCAGAATGACACCAAGGCAAATCTGAAAAAAGGCAACTACCTCTACATACTCAACCATGCCGGAATAATGGATCCTGTATTGGTTTCCTCTGTTGTTCCCCGCCACATAAGATGGGTAGCCGGAGCCTACCTTTTCAAACGAGGTTTTACAAAATTCATTATCGGACGCTGTTGTACCGCAATTCCCAAACAGCAGGGAGTCGGAGACCTGTCCACAATCAAAACAATGAAAGCTGCCCTGGACAGCGGTGACAACGTAGGAATCTTTCCCGAAGGCACCAGAACCTGGGACGGCGACATGCTGGCGGTAAACTACACCGCTTTGGCAAAAATGGCTCGTTACCTTGGCGCATCCGTCCTCATTTGCAGCCTTGAAGGAGCCTATGCACAGCAGCCCAGATGGGCAGACTTTAAGCGTAAAGGAAACGTTGTTGTCCATATCAAACGCCTCATTCCGGCTTCCAAACTCAGAGAAGTTCAGATTGAAAGTCTTTCTGCTGAAATTGAGCAGTATCTCTCTTTCTCAAATGACGAGTGGAAGAAACACAACACCTACAGCTATGTTTCAGACAAAAGAGCTGAAGGAATTCAAAGACTGTTCTACCTATGCCCGTGCTGCAATTCAATTGACAGCATAAAAGCTGAAGGCAATGACTTTGAATGTACCAAGTGCGGCGCAAAAGCAGAATTGGACGACAAGGACAACATTGTCTCAGAAAAGATTCCGTTCAAGCGCCTTAATGACTGGCACAATTGGGAAGCCGGAAAAATCAAGAGTTCAACAAGCTTCCCTGAAGAGAAAGGCGTACTGCTTCAGATTGAAGACAAGATTATTTCAAAGGACATAACTGTGCACCTGGAAAACAGCGTTCTCACAGTTAAGTGCAACGACATTACTGAGAATAATTTGTATACTCTGCCTATGGACCAGATTTCTTCTATGGTGTTAAATGCAAAACAGACCATGGAATTCTTCTGTTCCGATGTTCTATATCGTATAAGGCTTATGCCGGATGCGTGCTCGTTAAAGTATAAGGAATTGTTTAAATGACATATATTCACAGTTCTCACAACTTCATGATAATTGTTCACCTGTGCATTATTTCATGCGCACTGCTTCTGGGTTCCATTCTCAGGTCAAAGATTCCCTTTTTACAGAAGTACCTGATTCCGGCACCAATGATCGGAGGACTGTTCCTTTTCTTTTTCTACAACTACTTTGCCCATATTTTTAACTTGGATTCAGGCCCCATCTTCCTTGAAGAACTGATGTTCCACCTGCTCAATATTTCATTTATTGCCATGCAGCTGAGAATTCCTGTAAACAAGACTCGCGAAAAGAGGCGTAGTGCGCTTTGGGCAAACGTCACAGCCCTCTTGGGTGAATATGGGCTTCAGTGCACCCTCGGTCTTCTTGCCGCCGCATTGCTTCTCAAGTCTATCCTTCCAGGCTCATCCGTTGCCCTGGGACTTTCTCTGTGCCTTGGATTTGAGCTTGGTCCCGGTCAGGCAGAATCAATGTCTAAAGTCTGGGAAGGCGCCCCCTACAACGTGCCCAATGCGGGCGATGTCGGACTGACAATGGCCGCTATCGGTTTTGTTGTAGGCTCAGTTGTCGGTGTAATCATGATTAACAGAGCTGCAAAGAAAGGCTGGCTCAGCGCTGACTATGTTGAAAAACTTAGAAACAGAAAGGTTGGAAACGGCTTTTTCAAATCTACAAAGGACAGAGTTCCGGGCAGTTTCCAGACAACAGCCAGCGAGTCTATGGATACATTTACACTCCATCTTGCACTGATTCTGTTTACCTACCTTATCAGTTTCCTGGTTCTTGCCGGAATTGAAAAACTTGTAGCAGCCACTGCCGGCGGAAAGATTCTTGAAGCAGTTCAGGGACTTTGGGGAATAAACTTTGTATTCAGCTCACTTGCAGCAATTATTGTCAGAAAAGCTCTGATTGCAGCAAAGTGTGAACACGTAATAGACAACCAGACCTGCAACCGCATAGACGGTCTTGCAGTAGACTTCACAGTTGCTGCCTGCCTTGGTGCAATTGAAGTTGCAGCAATAAGACAGTACTGGCTGGTAATCTTGGTTCTGAGCGTGATAGGAGTACTTATCACCTGTCTGATCACCCCGTGGTTCTGTTCAAGACTGTTTAAGGATTACTCCTTCATGAGGTTCTTGATGATATTTGGAACAGCAAACGGAACACTTCCTACAGCTCTTTCACTGATTCGTGTTGTAGATCCAGACTTTGAAACACCGGTTGCTCAGGACTATGTAAGTTCAACTGCCCTCATGTTTGTCTTTGCTCTTCCAATCCTGGCACTTGTCAACTGGCCGGCAAAGGGAATGCTCTGGCCGTTTATCGGCATTACCGCAGTGTACACACTCATTTCCTTTGTGCTGTATCTGAAAATTGCCGGAAAACGTGCCTTTGCTAAGGGCGGTCTGTTTATTACAGAAGACCGGACAGATACCTCAAAGTAAACAAAGCAGTTGCCAAACTGATTCTGTCCTGAAGAATCTCTGCCATACAGGTTCTCTCTTCAAGAAGTTTCTGCAGATAGTCTGATTCGCTTGCATAACCGCTTTCAAAAGCAAGGCTCTTCTGCTCTCCCTGTTTTCTGATCTGCTCAAGTTTTGCATTGTTGTAATCAATGCGTGCAAGGCACAGATCTACAGTTCCAAGGTTTTCCTGTACAGCATTTCTGATCTTCAGGCGGGCATCGTCCAAGTCAATTGTGCTCTGCTCCAGCTGAGAAGTCTTTCGCTGCACATCTCTGATTGCCTTTCCGCCGTCATAGACTGTTGAAGACAGAGCAACTGTAACAACTGCATTCCAATCGTTTTGTCTGTACCAGTCAGTTTCTACAAACGGAAATCTGGGGCCGCCGTAAGATGCATTTACAACAAGTGCAAGATCCGGTTTCCAGTTTACAGAAGCAGAGGCAACAGACTTTGTCAAAGCAGATATGTCTTTCATCTTCTGAAGAAGAACAAATGTATTTCTTTCATCTGACAAGGCCCTATTTGTTATCTCTTCCCTGCCCATTGTCTGAAGCTGATTAAGAAGGTTGTTAACCTCTTCTTCCCTCTCTTTGGAGCCTTCAAGTTCTGAAGCATTGAAAGAAGCAAGACCTGTAAGGCCGCTAATGGCAGTTTCCATACTTGAAAGACTTGTCTGTGTCTGAGACAGGGCAACATCTATCTGTCTTGCCTGAACACGCACTTCCAAGGCCTCCGTTTCCAAAATCATGCCATTCTCATAACCTGAGTCAGAAAGCTGAACAAGACGCTCTGCTGTCTTTTTCTGCTCCTGAAGAATGTCGGATAACTGAAGAAGAACATCTGTGGCATAAAGTCTTGTAGAAAGTTCTGTCAAAGCTTTTTCTTTCTCATCCTGTTTCTGAAGTAAGCGAGCCTCATAAACAGTGCTGTAAATGTCCACAGCCTTAGCAAGTTTTCCCCAGGTGAATATGGGCTGGGTAAGCTGGAGGCCAAATGAGTACATTGTGTTCTCCATTCCCTTAAAGATGGTAATATACTGCGGATCTGTCAGACCGTACGTGGCTCCGTCTACGTAGTCATTCAGGTTCACACGAATTGGGTCTATGGGATTTGCAATATAGCTTCCGCTTATGGTCAGATCAAGTTTTGGACCGCGTCCGGC
This sequence comes from uncultured Spirochaetales bacterium, assembly GCA_902803145.1. Classification (GTDB taxonomy): domain Bacteria; phylum Spirochaetota; class Spirochaetia; order Sphaerochaetales; family Sphaerochaetaceae; genus RUG14846. The sequence goes on from CADCOT010000074.1 coordinate 6,932, forward strand.
CTTTGCATCTTTCAAATCCAACAGGGCCTGAGATGCGTCTTCAGAGGCCTTTCTGATAGCAGGATTCTTTGAAAGAAGTGATGCTTCAAGTTCTTCCCCTGTTATTGCAAAACATGCAATTGAGATGCACAGAATGGATAAAAGTGAAATAATCTTCTTCATCTTATCATTGAAAATCAGAGCCATTTACTTGGTATGATGAAACCCCATCAATCGGATAAGGTCCGGCAAGCTCTGCAGCATCTATAAGGCCGTCTTTGTTTTTATCTGCATGCAAATATACATTCGGGTAATCTTTGACTGCGTACTTCATGTTGCCGCCGCCAAGACCTGTAAATGTACCGTGAATAAATAAGGGGCTTACATCGGTGCCAATCTGAGTCCATGTTGTGTAGACAACAGCCTCATTATCAGAAAATCTCTCATAGGAGGAGCTGTTTCCGACCTTATAAACAAGGTAAACAGGAACCTCATCTTGGGTTTCAATAGGCGGAGTATTAGTATCTGCAGGGTCTGTTGTTATTCTTCCGCTGAATGTGGGAACTGTGTAGCGGACTTTTTTCATCTTCACATCTGCCATGCCGGAGTTTGTGGAATCGCTGACAAGGCTTGCTGTAATGTAGTCTGAAGTCATTTCAAAGTCTTCATGGGAAACCTTGATGTAGACAGTGTGGTTGTCTGCTGTTTTTCCGTATTTGGGATTGGAAGACTTCCAGACTATCTTGCTGACGGTAAAGTTACCGTTGGCATCTGTTCTGGCACTTCCGATTGCTTCTGAGAAGGAAGTGTTGTCATAGACAAGAATCTTGGCTCCGGAGATACCTACCTCCGAACCGTTTTGCATATAGTAAACCTTTCCGCCTACTCCTGCGTCAAAGACTGCAGAACAGGAAACCAGCAGTGCAAAAACTGCAAATACTGTTGCAAGGAGTGCATGTTTTCTCATACTTTTCCTCTCCTCTCTTTTTTAGTTATCTCTCTGTTTTCAAATACATAGTAAAGTACCGGCACAAGGAACAGGGTAATTGCCGTTGAAACCAAAAGTCCTCCGGCAATAGCCTGACCGACCGAGGCATAAAGCTCTGAGCCCTCGCCAACGGCAAGAGCCATGGGAAGCATTCCCACAATCGTTGTAAGCGTTGTCATCAAAATGGGTCTGAGACGCGAAGAACCACCCTCCTCAATGCTTTCATAAAGGATTCTGCGCTGGGTCTGGGCATCAAGGTTTTCAATGTCCTTGCTCTTGGCGTCCCTGATTTGGTTTATGTAGTCAATCAGGATAATTGCACTGTTAACAACAATTCCTGCTAGGGCAATGAGGGAAACAGCTCCCATCAGAGTCATTGAAGAGCCGAATATCAGCAGGCTGACAATTACACCGATCATACAGAACGGAATGCTCAGGAAGATGATAAACGGCTGTTTGAAGCGCTCAAACTGAATTACCATGACGCTGAAAACAAGGAAAACTGCAATTACAAGGGCAACAGACATGTCGTCTATTGAGTCCTCTATCAGGCCAAGGATACCTGCACTTTCCGTTGCAATTCCTTCAGGCAGCGGGTTGTTTTCAAGCCATGCCGATATTCTCTCATTTACCTTTGATGTGTCTTCGCTTATCAGCGTTGCACCGACTGTTACTGCAATTGCACGCTCAGAGTGCTTAATGGCAGAAACAGTTTTGTCCAGTTTAAGATCTCCAAGGTCTGCAAAGGAAACTATGCCACCTGCAGCGGTGGGAATGCTTATTCTGTTGAGCATTTGAAGATCAACACCGTTTTCTGCAATGTCGCTGGAAAGGAAGAATCTGGTATGCTCGCCAAGTTCCACTCCGTTGAAAAGAATTGCACATAGCATGCCGGCTTCGTAACTTGTAATGCCCTGAGAACTGAGGTTGTCACGGTTCATGTCAACGGACAAAAGCATCTGGTTAAAGTCAGTATCAATTTCCGTCTGCATGACAGAACTGTCTTTTTCAAGTTCTTCCCTGATAAGGGAGGCATAGTCATAAAGCTGTCTGAGGTCTGTACCCACAAGTTTGAGTTTGTAACCGCCTCCGTCTGAGATGTATGAAACAAGACGGTCAAAACCGCCGTTTGTTACTGTTACTTCTGCATCAGGAATGTTTGCAGAAAGCTCTTTCTGAACCTGAACAACTATGTCCTGCACACTTCTGCGTTTGCCGGTTTTAAGCATTACATACATGTAGGCCTTGTTGGGAGATGAAGAAAGGGACGAACCCATTGAAGTATCCATTCCAAGGTAGACGGCAATTCCGTCCTGCTCAGGAACAAGGTCTTCAAGAAGCTCACGAGCGCTCTGCATCTTACTCTGTGTGTCGTCAAGATTGTAGCCTTCAGGGAACTGAACGTTTACGTAGAACTCGCCGGTATCGACCGAAGGTATGAAACTGTAGCCCAGACCTGTTACCATGCCCGCTGCAAGCACAAGCATGAAGATAGGAACCAGGATAACGTAGGTTTTGTGCTTAAGGCTCCATGAAAGGCCTCTGCGGTACAGCTTTTCAAGCTTATCCACCGCTCTCATAAAGAAGGTCTGGTCCCTGTGCTTTACGTGAATCATGGAAATCAGGCTCATCAGCCATGGAACTACAACAACTGAAACCAACAGGGATGCCAGCATACAGAAGATCAGAATCTGGGCAAAACCTGTAAGAATCATGCCCATAATTCCCTTCAAAAAACAGATTGGCAAAAATACTACAACAGTTGTCAGAACAGAGGCCGTAATTGACGGTCCTACTTCTGAAGAACCGCGTTCAATGGCCTGCAGTGTTGTATAGCCGTCTTTTCCCAGATACCTGGAAATCTGCTCTATCATACAGATTGAGCCGTCAACTATCATTCCCAGGGCAACTACAAAACTTGCCGTGGTCATGAGGTTGATTGTTGAACCTGTAAGCTTCATTGCAATGAATGTGAACAACACGGAAAGCGGGATTGAGATTCCGATTACCAGCGTTGAACGAGCATCGTTTAAGAACAAAAAGATTACGGCAACTGCAATCAGAACTCCAAGAATTCCGGATCCAAGAACATTTGAAAGTGAGTTTTTAACTGACTTTGAGTCATCAGAGAAGATCTTGCAAGTTAAAGCTCCGTCGGTATCAGAGGCAATTCCGTCAAGAACACTTCTGATCTGTCTGCAGATTTTTACAGTGTTTCCGGATGCTCTCTTTGAAACAGTAACCATGATTACGTTGCTGCTTTCATCCATTATGCGGACATCCTGCTTTTTGTAGCCGTACTGAATATCTGCAACATCGCTTAGGCGGATTATTGTTCCTTCGGAAGTTGCACCTACAGGAAGTTCTTTCAGCTGTTCAATATCGGAGATGCTTCCGTCATATTTAACGTTAATCATCTTTCCCCTGTACTCGGCATTTCCAAGGGGAATGCTCCTGTCACTGTAGTTCAGAACCTGGTAGACCTGAAGAACACTTATGCCCTTGCTCTGAATGTCATCCATTCTGAGTTTTACCTGAATTTCCAGATCCGATGCACCGTAAACGCTGATTTCAGAAACACCGTCAATTCTTGTAAGGCGTGGTTTCAGGGTGTCTTCAATGTAGTCTTTTATCCTGGAAGTGTCGCTCCCACCCTTGATTGCAAAGGTCATTATGGGGAGCATGCTGGCTCCGCCTACTATGGATACAGGTTCCTGGGCGTCTTCCGGAAGGTCATCTTTTAACTGGGATATTCTGTATCTTAAATCTGTAAGCTGTTCATAGGGATCCACCCCGTCGCTGTAAGTTATGGTAATCCAGCTCATTGAGTTCATACTTTGGCTGGTCATACTTTTGTAGTTGGGAAGCGTTGCAAAGTCGTCTTCCAGGATTTTTGTTATGTCCTTCTCTACATCTTCTGCAGAAGCTCCGGGATAGATGGTTATGACTTCAACTTCCGGCAGTGAGATATCGGGCAAAAATTCAAGATTCATTCCAAAGACACAGTAAAAACCAAAGGCTACCAAGGCTATGACAAGCATGCCTATAACAACCGGATGTTTTACTGCATAGGAGGCTATCTTCATTCAATTACCTTCACTTCCCTGCCGTCCATTACAGATGACTGACCGTCAACAATGAACCAGGTATCCTCATATGAGTTGTCAATTGCAAAGCAAGTATCGCCGGAGGCAAGAACCTGGGGTTCAACGCAGTAAGCCCTGCCGGTTTCCTGGTTGTAAGCGTACACTGTTCCGTCATTGCTTCTGGCCTTCCAATCAAGAACCAGGGCATTTTCAACTGTGTTGTAAACAACATCTGCAGTTACAAACATTCCGGGAACAAAGCCTGTTGCATCATTTAATTCAAGTGTGACTTTAAATGTCTTTGACTGCGGTGAAACATAAGGTGCAACAGAGCCAACTTTTGCCTGTGCAGTTTTTCCGTCACCTGTGATAAAGGCTTTGAGTTCTGTGCTCTTTGAATTGAAAACATCAAAGTACTTTTCAGGAACATTGAGTGTTACCTTGAGTTTGGTTATGTCTGCCATTATGAAGATGTAATTACCCTGTGCGGCAACTGAACCTTCTGCAGATGCAGAAACCAAAACAGTTCCGGATACAGGGGCTTTGACATTGCAATAGTCCATCTGAAGCTGTGCAAGATCAAGTTGAGCCTTATAGGCATCAAGCTGGGCTTTGACCTCGTCAAACTGCTGCTTTGTAGCAGCTCCGCTTTGGTAGAGGTTGCTTACCCTTTCAAAAGTTGCAAGAGTTGCACTGTAAACAGCCTGAGCCTGTGAAACCTGAAGGCTGTACGGCTGAACATCTATTACAGCCATGATGGCGTCTTTTTCTACGTAGTCACCCTCTTTGACAAGGTAGTCAGTTATTGTTCCGGAGACAAAAGGTACCACGGGAATCATTGATTGAGCTTCAATGTACCCTGTAAGTCTGAGTTTTTCCTCTACTGTACTTCTCTGTGCCTTGGCAATCTTTACAGGAACAAGAGGTTTTTCATAAACCGCCTTGTGGCCGTTGATAATAAATATCCATATAAGTAAGGCTGCTGCAACTACAACAGCGATAGTAATTGCCCATCTTTTCTTCATAGCACAGATAATAAGGCTTTTATAAAAAAAATGGGAGATGGTTCAGCCATCTCCCTATTAGAATTATCAATAAATCAAAGAATTGTTCCGTTAGGAATTACTGCAAGTTTGTGAATTACAATAATTCCGTCGTGGATTGAGTAATTCTCTGTATCGCAGTCGGGTCTGGGAATGTCATCAATACCGATTCTGCAGCCGTCACCGATTCTTGCATTCATATCAATGATGGTTCTGCGGATAATTGAGCCTCTTCCTATTCCAATGTTAGGAATACCCTTTCTTGCGTTCTCAGCCTTCTGCTCTTCTGACTCATAGTGGGTTGAACCCATTGTGTATACACCGTCAAGTGAAGCACCGCTTTCAATGATTGTGCGGATACCGATAATTGAGTTGACAATGTATGCGTTGGTTATGATTGAACCTTCGCATGTCAGTGAACTTGAAATGTTACAGAAGTTGATCTTTGATGCAGGAATAAAGCGTCTTCTTGTGTAGATGGGCATGTCCTCATCATAGAAGTTGAACTGAGGTTTGACAGATGCAAGGTCAACATGAACATCATAGAAAGCCTTGATTGTTCCAATGTCTTCCCAGAAGTCGTTGAACAGATAAGATGTTATGCGCTTCTTGCCAAGCAGACCGGGGATAATCTCCTTACCGAAGTCTGTTTCATCTCCGGAAAGAGCTTCGTTCATTGCATCTGCTGAGAAGATGTAGATACCCATTGATGCAAGGTATTCATTACTGTGGTCAGCTTTTATGTTCAGAGATGATTCAAGGTACTTCTTGTTTACCTTGTAGTCTGAAATATCAAGGTCAATTGCCGGCTTCTCATAGAACTTTGTTACCATTCCGTCGGCATCTGTTGCCATAATTCCAAGACCTGTAGCTTCACTTCTTGAGATGGGCTTTGCGGCAATTGTAAGGTCTGCACCTGTTGCCTTATGCCTTTCAAGCATCTTTCTGAAGTCCATTCTGTACAACTGGTCACCTGAAAGGATGATATAGTAGTCAGCTTCCTGATCACGGAAGTGCTTCAGATTCTTTCTTACTGCGTCCGCGGTTCCCTGGAACCACGATGTACTTGTATTTGTCTGCTCTGCTGAAAGAATTTCTACAAAGCCGTTTGAGAACTGGTCAAACACATATGTACGGGCAATGTGGTTGTGAAGTGAGGCAGAGTTGAACTGAGTAAGGAGATAGATCTTGTTATATCCGCTGTTGATACAGTTTGAAATTGGAATATCTACCAATCTGTACTTTCCTGCAAACGGTACTGCAGGTTTTGCTCTGTCTTTTGTAAGCGGGTAAAGTCTGGTTCCTTTTCCTCCGCCGAGAATGATTGATAATACTTTATCTTTTTTCATCTTTTGCTCCCCCGATGTTTTTTCTGCAATTTTTTGTAAACAGTCATGTATTCCTCAGCGGATGTTTCCCATGAGAAATCCTGATCCATAGCCCTCTTTATAATTTTATCAAACCCTTCCCTGTTGTAAAGATTAACTGCACGTTTGACATTTCTTGAAATCTCTTCAGGAGTAAGGTCATCAAACAGAAGACCCGTGCCTTCCTGTGGGTGCTCGTCAACATCTACAATGGTGTCTGCAAGGCCGCCAGTTCTTCTGGCAATTGGAATTGTTCCGTAGCGCAGAGAGTACAACTGGTTCAAACCGCAAGGTTCATAGCGGCTGGGCATGAGGAAGAAGTCGGAACCGGCTTCAACCAGGTGTGCTGCCCTGTTGGAGAACATAATGTTCACGCTCAGATTGTCGTTGCGGCTTGCCATTTCAAGAAGGCTCCTTTCAAGGAATGAATCTCCTGTTCCGATAATTATGAACTGAAGCCTCTCTTCCTTTACCAGATTCTCAAGTACCGGAAGAAGGGCATCAAAGCCCTTCTGGCTTGCCAAACGGCTGATCATTGCAAACATGGGAACATTGGGAGCAACCGGGAGGTTGAACTCCTTCTGAATCTCAGCTTTGAGCTTGGCCTTGCCCTTGAGGTTTGACATGCTGAAGTGGTAAGGAATAAGGACGTCTCTTGTGGGACTCCAATCCTTGATATCTATACCATTAACAATGCCCTTCAGGTATTTCCTGCGCTTGACCAGAATGTCTTCCATGCCGCAGCCCTGGACGGTTGTCTGAATTTCCTTTGCATAGGTAGGACTTACGGTTGTAATGTAGTCGCTGAAGACTAGGCCGGTTCGGAGCATGTTCACCCTTCCGTCCCAGAAGCACTTCTCATCCGGACGCTCGGCGCAAAGCAGCCAGTCCATTCTGGAGAAGGTTCCCTGATAGGCCAGGTTATGAATTGTGAACACAGTCTTTGAATCGGTAAAGAACGGTCCTGCAGACTTTAGAAAATAAGGCAGAAGACCTGCGGTCCAGTCATGGCAGTGGAAAATGTCCGGTTTCCATTTAAGTTCCTTACACATGAGAATTGCAGCCTTGCAGAAAAGGCTGAAACGTTCAAAGTTATCCGGGTAAGGTTCAAAACTGGTGTTGCCGTAAATTCCGGTTCTTTCACAGAAGTAAGGATGACAGAGGAAAAGATAGGTTGTACCCTTCTCTTTCTTTGCCCTTATCTCCACTTTCTCTTCACGTCCCAACATTGGAACGGAAAAACTGCACACAGCTTCCCCTGCGTTTTCAGGAAGGGTGTTATATGCAGGAACAAAAATTCTTGCATCATTTCCGCCTTTCTTGAGAACGGGAGTAAGTGCGCCTACTACATCCGCCAGGCCGCCTGATTTTGAAAACGGCACGGCTTCACTTGAAATCATCAATATTTTCACACTTTAAATTATGACTTAGATTTTCTGATTTACAAGCAAAATTATAATATGAC
>CADCOT010000075.1 GCA_902803145.1 uncultured Spirochaetales bacterium
TTAAGGCCACCGCACTCTTCTACAAGTTCGGAAATAAGGGTTCCGTCACTTACTACAAAGTTGGCAGGATTCTTAATACCTTCACCTGTTACTGTCAGAACGTGGGAGTAAAGCGGTTCGTTCCATGCAACAGCACGTCCGATTGCGTAGATTGTTCCTACGTTGTCTACAATACAGCCAACATCTGCAGGAAGTTTGCTTACCGGGAAGTTTACACCGGCAATTACCTGAATAAGGCTGCGCTCACCGCCCTGCGGGTACTTGGCAGGAAGAGGAAGGATGCGGATTCTGCAGGTGCTTGCAAGTTTTGCAACACCCTTCTGCATTGCCTCTATGGCTTCAGGTTTGTTGTCTTCTATTGCAACTACGCCTTCTGCATTGGGGAAGAGTCTGAGAATAATCTGAAGACCTTCAAGAATGTCATCCGCCTGGGACCTCATAAGCTGGTCATTACAGGTAATATATGGTTCACACTCAGCACCGTTAGCAATGATGTACTTGATTGCAGAAGGATCTTTCGGAGCAAGTTTTACATGTGTGGGGAAACCTGCGCCTCCAAGTCCGATTATTCCGGCCTTTTTAACACGGTCAATGATGTCCTGATTGGTAATTTCATCCAGATCAGAATGAACACCTACACCATCTGCCAATGTGTACTTGCCGTCGTTTTCAATGACAATGCACTCCTGCATTGCACCGGATATGGTACGTCTTCTCTCAATTGCTTTTACCTTGCCTGAACAGGAAGATGCCACGTTTGCCGAAATGAATCCGTCAGCCTCTGCAATAATCTGACCTACACGAACAGTATCATCTTTTTTGACTACTGCCTTTGCAGGCTTGCCAATGCCATGGCTGAGGGGCAGAACAATGTCACCTTTTGTAACATATCTGCTCAACGGCAGCTGACAACTCAATTCCTTATGGCCTTTCGGATGTACTCCGCCACGAAAGGTTAAACTCATGTCAACCGACTCCTTTACGTAATATATTCGTAATATATAGTATCAGAGCCGGTGATGAAAGAGAAGAAAGAATTAAAGTCTTGAGAAGATTTTGGCGCCCTTTGTATCAAGCCATCTGAGCAGGAAAGCAGAGGCTGCAAGAATTGCCACTGTGAAAAGTGCTATGTACAGAACTGCTCCTATTTTATAGGCAAATAGCAAGTATAAACCTGCAAACACAACTACAAAACCCCAGGTTCCGAAGATGGAGATTAATACTGCTCCGCTCTGCTTTATTGGTGCCATCTCATTGGTCCAGTTCATAATTGCCATCTTTGTTCCTATGACAAGCCCGAAAATGGCAGAGAACACGCAGTACACCATTGGAAGCAAAACGACAAGCAATTTCAGGGCAATCGGACCATCTATTACCGCAGCTGCGCACACAACTGCAAAAAGTGTGAGAGGAGCACAAAGAATCAGATGCATACTCAGTTTTGCACGCAAGACGGTCTTTGCTTCTACCGGCAAGGTCTGAGGAATCCAGACGCTTTTTCCTTCGAGAGAAACAGAAGGAGTACTCATATCGCACATTGAGGAAAGCATTAACAGCATTGCGCAGAAAAGTACCCCTGAAGCTCCGCTCATACCGGAAAAGAAAGAATTCAAAACGTATGAAATCTCACCTCCCATGATAATGAAGAAAACTCCCATTGCAGGAATGAAAAGCAGTCCCAAACCTGTGTTAAGCATGTATGTAGAACTTGATGTAAATCTCTTAAATTCCTTGTCAAGAAGTGCTCTGAACGCAGTTTTCTGCTTTACGGTCTTTTCAACATAACGGGCTTTTGAAACCTTTCCGCTGGATGTAGCAATGCCAATGAAGGTTCTTGAGAGAACATACACTACCAAAGCCAAGATTGCCGCAATTACAGCTGTAAAGACAGCAGCACTGGCAAAGTTTCCCTCACCTATGGTTCCGAACTTGTAAATCAGAACAGAAGCACCCTTAAGCTTTTCACCGTAGATCTGTGCATTCACAACAATATCACGGACAAGATTGGTTGCTCTGAAGTAGAAGAAGTAGTAAAGACCTATGAAGGTCAATGACAAAAGAACGGTTACAAAACTCTTGTTCTTTAATTTCAGACTTATCTTTGCAACAACCCAGCCAAGTATGCAGGAAAGAAGCATGACTATGACAGTTACAAGAAGGTAGAAAACAAGACCGCAGATAAGGCGGCTGATAGTCAGACCGGCAACTACCCAATAAACAACAATTGTGGGAATAACGACTATGCTGCTGTACATTGTTCCCATCAGGTAGACTGTCAAAAGACGTGCTGTAAGAATTGTTTTTACCGGAATTGGCAGAGACAATAGCTGATCATTATCTTTTGCTAAATAAAGAGTTGAAAAGGTGTTGAATATACTTCCAAATGCTCCCAGGACAATACCTATACCGCCCATAATAACAAAGTACATCCACCCCATATCAACGCTGACCATGGAACCGCACATTGCTACTGCAAGGAATGTAAAAGATCCGCCCAGCAAGCCGACCATGATGAGAAAGAAGAATGCAAACCAAAGAATTATGGAAGTCTTGGAACGCATCCTGTTCTTTTTTACATCAAAGAAGTAGCTCTTAAAGGTCTCTGAAAACTGCTTTTTGAGAAGAATTCTGACCATTTAGTCCTCCTTCTCCTCTTCCAGTTCAAGGAATACTTCTTCAAGACTTTCATCACCCTTAACTTCTTCCATAGTTCCGACTTTGACAAGCTTACCCTGTTTGATAATTGCAACCTTGTCGCAGAGTTTTTCTGCAACTTCAAGAACGTGTGTTGAGAAGAAGATTGCTCCGCCTGCATTGCAGTGCTCACGCATCATCTCTTTGAGAATATGGGCAGCCTTGGGGTCCAGTCCTACAAAGGGCTCGTCCATGATTATGAGTTTTGGATTATGAAGCCATGCAGAGATTACCGCAAGTTTTTGCTTCATACCGTGTGAGTAAGCAGAGATGGGCTGAGCAAGATCTGATGTAAGTTCAAAGGCATCTGCATACTTTCTTATCCTCTCCTGACGCACATCTGAAGGGATTCCGAAAACATCTGCAATGAAGTTCAGATACTTGATTCCGCTCATGAAATCATACAAATCCGGATTGTCGGGAATATAGGCAATATCCTGCTTACACTTGACCGGATCCCTCATTATTGAGTTTCCGTTGACAGTTATTTCTCCGCTGTCAAACTGAAGGATTCCGACTGCACATTTGAGAGTTGTACTCTTACCGGCTCCGTTATGTCCGATAAAGCCGAAAATCTCGCCTGCGGCGATGTGCAAAGAAAGGTCATCAACTGCCTTTTTTTCTCCATAAGATTTTGTAAGATGTTCAATTTTAAGCATTGTTCTTCTCCCACCCATACTATATTACAAGGGCAATAGTTTTAGAAGTATCTCTATTTTCATTAGAAGAAAACTGAACATGTTACGTGTTTTTCTAATAAGATTTGACAATTTATTACTATATCAGTTATTATTTCATTAGAAAAAGGCTGAACATGTTACATATTTTTCTAATATGAGAGGTTCCGGGATGATTTTAACCAGAAATTTTTATCTTAACAAATTAATTCAACACAAGAATAATGAAAGAATTAAAATAGTCACCGGCATAAGAAGATGCGGAAAATCATTTCTTCTGATGAATCTCTTTCATTCCCACCTATTGAACACCGGTGTACCTGAAGACCACATAATTGCAGTCTCGCTTGAAGAATATGAAAACAGAGACTTAAGAAATCCGGACACTCTTTATAAGGCCATTCTTGGCAGAATAACGGATAATGAAAAATACTACATTTTGATTGATGAAGCTCAGTTGGCCATTACTGAAGATGAGCGTAAAAATCCTAACAAGATGATTGCCTTGTATGGAATCTTGAATTCATTTCTTCATAAGAATACAGATGTGTATATAACCGGGAGCAACTCAAGGTTTCTTTCAAGTGATATAAGAACCGAATTCAGGGGACGCGGAGATGAAATTCATATTACCCCGCTCACTTTCCGTGAATTCCTTCAGACTACTGACAAAAGCCCTGACGACGCGTTTAAAGAATACCTTATATACGGCGGAATGCCATACCTTCAGCATATTCAGAACCCTGAGGAAAAAATCAACTACTTGAAGGAACTGTTCAATGAAACCTATTTTAAAGACATTGTTGAGAGGTACAAAATTGAGCGTATTGATGTTTTGTCAGAACTTACAGACTATCTATGCTCTTCTGTAGGTTCTGTTACCAATGTGAACAAACTGAAAAACTCAATTAACAGTTTAAAGAAAAGCAATAAACAGAATCAGGTATCGTATGAGACCATCAATTCTTATATAAAATACCTAAAGGACAGTTTTCTTTTCAGTGAAGTCCAAAGATATGACATAATTGGCAAAAAGCATTTTGAATCCTTATCCAAGTTCTATTGTGCTGACCACGGATTAAGGAATGCAAAGCTGAACATGAGACAGAATGAAGAAACCCATCTGATGGAAAACATCATTTACAACCATCTGATCAGTTTTGGATACTCTGTAGATGTAGGAATAATAGAAAAGCGCGAACGTGCAGACAAAGGAAGCCTAAAATACAGTCAGTATGAAATTGACTTTGTTGTAAACCGCGGCTCAAATCAGTTTTATATACAAAGTGCCTTCTCAATTGATAGTGACAAAAAAAGAAGTGCTGAACTGAAACCTTTCAGCATTATTAACAATTCATTCAAGAAAATAATCGTAACTCGGTTCGGAACTCTGCCCTGGTATGATGAAAACGGTGTTCTGCACATATCAATCACAGACTTCCTTCTGCGGGACGATGTTTTAGTTTAACCTCTCTGCGTAGACATAGGTGCCGGCAAGAATGTCATGAAGAGCACGTCTGTCGCTTGTTACAGAAATACTAACTATCTGTGCTACAGCAAGCAACATAATGCCTACTAACGGGGTTCGTCCTGCGTTTGCATAGAGCATTGAGAAGAAAAAGAATACAGGAAGACCGTAATCAAGGAAGAACTTACCGCTTATGCTCCTAAGAAGAAGTGTTACAAAGTTAATCGGAGCTTCGTCTTTGCGTCTTACTTCAAGACGCATAAGTTTCTTTCCTATGGTCTGGCCGTTTTTGAAGATAAGAGGAAGAACAAGATCAAGAATAACAACGGCAACAAGCAAAGAAGAGAAAGTAACAATCATTGTAAGTTTGACAGTCTTTGAATACAGCTCTGCAGCTTCCTCGTTTTCTGAAATATCCTTAAGCGCTGAATCTACAGCAAGCTTTTCTTCTTCAGACAAAGCATTGTACTGCTGGTTAGTAATGTTAATATCCACCCCGTGCTCTGCCGCAATGCTGTTAAAGATTTCATCCATCTTTTCAGATGCAGCAGTGTAGCCGCTGACTCCTCTGAGCGGAAGTGCAATCATTACTGTCAAAAAAATCACAAGACACAAATCTACAATAAAAGCTCCGAATCTTCTGAACATTTTATTACCGCCTGTTCATATCATAAATGAACTTCATGCTTTGTAACAATGCCGCAGTTTCTTTTACTTCAATTACAGCAGTACAGTCCAGTTCCCTTACAAGAATAAGATATGAAGGAATGTCCAGAAGTCCTGTTCCGAGGGCAACATGATTTGATTTTTCAGTAACGTCGTGTATGTGGAAATGTCTGACTTTGTCCTTGTGGGAAAGGATGAAGGCCTGGTCATCCTCAGATGCCTTGTAGTTGTGTCCTATGTCAAATGTCAGGCCGAATTCCCTGTAATTAAGCATAAGTTCAATTGCTTTTTTGTGGTAAATTCTGAAGCCCGAGGTGTTCTCAATGCAGAAAACAGAATCAGTATCCCTGAGTCTTGAAGCCCACTTCCCTGCTGCCTTCTCAACATTAGAAAGGTACTCGCCACTGCAAATCTCATAGGCATAGATTTTGGTACCCGCAACGGACGAGTACATTCCGTTCTGAAGATGCATGGTTATCCTTTTTGCTTCAATTCTCTCTGCCAAAGACAGGGCATAATCTATTGCCTTGAGCGATCCCTCCCTGATTTCAGGTGAGAAGTCAAACGGATTGATCTGATCATGGAGGTGAATTGTATAGTCCACCTTATATTCATTTTTCAGTTTCATGAGATTGGAAACATCAATCTTGTCAGACTGAAACCACGGAAAAGACAGGTTCATCTCAAAGAAATCAAAACCATTTTCCGCGCAGAATCTTATGTGATCTTCTGCAGTCCTGAATTCAAAAAGGGAGGGAATGCCGTACTTCATCTGTTAGTCCTTATTTATGTTTTACCATAGTTCCGTGTGCAACGCACTTTTCATTCTTGTCAAAGAGAAGAATCATGTTGCCGGTTATGGTAAAGCGAAGATTCGAGTCAGTTGCGTAGTCAAGCGATCCGAACATGACTGAGGAAAGGATTGTGTTGCCCACTTTGATTTTCACAGTTGTCTCCATACCTGCAGGCAGAGTTGAATATGCAGTTCCGTGTATTGCACCATCATCGGATATGGGAAGATATTCAGGTCTGACTCCAACAGTTGCATTACCTTCTGCAATTTCAAACGGGGTTTCCGACACAAAGTCAAAGCTTTCTCCAAGCATTGTAACCAGTGCAGACTTCTCTGATACATTCTTCACAGAAGCCGGAATGAAATTCATAGTGGGGTTTCCTACAAAGTCTGCAACAAACCTGTTTGCAGGCAGGCTGTAGACCTTGAGAGGAGGATCATACTGCTGAAGCACTCCTTCCTTCATGAGACAGATTTTTGTTGCCATTGTCATGGCTTCAAGCTGGTCATGGGTTACATAGACAAATGTTGAACCTGTATCGGCATGAAGGCGCTTGAGTTCGGTTCTCATCTCACCCCTGAGTTTTGCATCAAGGTTTGATAGAGGCTCATCCATGAACAGGACCTTGGGGCTGGGAGCAAGTGTTCTTGCTATGGCAACACGTTGCTGCTGTCCTCCGGAAAGTTCTGAAGGGTATCTCTGAGCAAACTGGGTAATCTGAAGTGTTTCAAGCATTTCTGCTACACGCTTTTCAATATCCGACTTCTTCCACTTCAGGGTTTCAAGACCAAATGCTATGTTCTGGTAGACAGTCATGTGAGGCCACAGTGCATAGTTCTGGAAGAGGAATCCTATATCCCTTTTTGCTGCAGAAATGTTGATTCCCTGCTCCGAGCTGAATACAACCTTTCCGTCAATCAGTATTTCGCCTGATGATGGTGTTTCAAGACCGGCAATCATTCTCAGAGTTGTTGTCTTTCCGCATCCGGAAGGTCCCAGAAGTGTTATGAATGCTCCGTCCTCTATTTCAAGGTTGAGGTTTTCCACTGCAGTGAAGCCACCCCATTTCTTTGTTACATTTTTAAGCAAGATTTCCGGCATGTCAGTTTCCTCCTATACCCTTGTCGATTGAAGCACCGGTGAGTTTGTTTGTTGTAAAGTTGACAATCAGTACAATCAGCACAATCAGCAGATTTATACCGTTTGACATCTGTACAACGTTTCTTTCATCAAAGTAAGAAAGCAACGTTGTAATGAGCGTTCCGCTTGTGGTAAGCAGAACAAAAAGTGACAGTTCCCTGATACACGATACAAAGGGCAGAAGATAACCGCTTATGAAGCTGGACTTCTGAATAGGGAACAGAATCCTGGTCATACGGGTGATCCATGGAGCGCCTACAATTATGGCAGCCTCCTCAATCTCTCCTGAAAGTTGCATCATGGCACTTGTTCCGCTTCTTGAAGCAAACGGAAGATACTTGATGGATGCAACAAGCACAAGCAGGAAGAATGTTCCGCGCAGGAAGAGCAGTTTTGTTGATACTGCCAGGAAGATGGATCCGAATGCCATTGAAGGTATCAGGTACGGGAAAAAAGCAACGTTGGACAGCAGTGTTGCTGCGCGCGACCCCCTCTTCTTGGAAACACCGTACCCTACCAGGAAACCCGATGTTCCTACAACCAATGAAACGACAAGTGAAAGAAGAATACTTCCACCAAGTGCTTTCCAAATTGTCGGGTTGAACAGAATCCCCTCTCCCACTGCAATATGAAAACCGCCGATTGGCTCTCTGCTGAGCCAGAATTTGAGAGTCAGGGTTGAGTAATCACCCTGGACCTCACACAAGGACTCAAGAGCAAATGAGAATATGGGGAAGATTGCCATGAAGAACAGAAGAACAACCATGATAACGGAAATTAGAGTATTGCCTTTAAGCTTCACATAGGAAACCTGGCCGGATTTTCCTGTAACCGTTGTGAATGATTTTCTTTTTCCTATCACAGCCTGGTTCAGTGAGAGCATTCCAACACCTATCAGAACCAGAACCAGTGTCATTACGTATGACTGTCCTGAGTATGACGAACTGTAAAGAGCCCTGAGCATTGTGGAGAGTACGTAGAAGTTTCCCGGTGATCCTACAAAGACAGGAACAGCATAGGAAGCCATTGTGCTTGAGAATACAAGCAGAACAGTAGATATCAGGGCAGGCATGACAATGGGAAGTGTTACCTTTCTTATTATCCTCCACCTGTCAGCCTTGAGGATAGTTGCGGCTTCTTCAAGGTTTGCGTCCATGTTACGGAGAATTCCACCAATAAGAATGTAAGCAAAAGGAGCGTAGTGGATTCCCATGACAAGTGAACACGGGAATATTCCGTAGACAAACCATGAAGGAACACAGATTCCGGTAAGACTTTCAAGCATTCCCACTACTCCGGTTCCCACCTGGGAGTTTGCAAAAACGTTCTTCCAAACAAGTGCAAGTGTCCAGGACGGCATTATGTATGGAAACACAAATACCGCAGAGATGAATTTCTTGTACTTTATGTCTGAACGTGTAATCAGCCAGGCAATTACTCCTCCAACCAAAACAGCTATTGCAGAGGCATAGACTGACATGCGAATGCTGTTCCACAGAGGACTCCAGAAGAAGGATATGCTGTAGTCTTTCTCAAACTTTCCGAACATGAGCATTGTAATATTCAGAAGTGAGAAATCTCCCTTTTTGAGGTGCAACCCGAAAAGCGAGTTGTACATGAGGGAATCCATCTGACCCACTGTAAGTGACAGGTTCAGAACCGAATACAGCGGATAGACTATACAGGTCAGAAGGATAATGAGAAAGGCAACAACTATAACGTTTGAGGGCTTTGTAAAATATGACAGAACCCTGTTTGAAATATTATTTTTTGTCATAGTAAGTAAGGTTGCGGCAGGCAGGAGCCTGCCGCAGAATCTGAAGAATTACTTGCCTGCGCACCATCCGGCAATCTTTGTATATGCCTGGGCGTAGACTGAAGAAATGTAATTGGGATCTTCAATGACACAGTTCTCAAGCCAGAATGAGAATTCCTGATCTCCTATGGCCAGAGCATCGGCAGCAACCTTGACTGATGTGTTGGTTGAGTATGCACCCATATCCTTTCCGAACAGTGCTCTGAAACCGTCTTCCTTCATAAGGTAGGAGATATACAGACATGCTGCATAGGGATATTTTGCATTGGAAGCAACAACACTGTAGATGGGATACAGGAAACCTGCAAAGCCTTCAATACCTTCGTTTGCTGCAACTGTCAGGTTTGCGTGGTTAACACCGCGGAACTTCTCAAACAGGAAGAGACCTGAAGCACCCATGTTTCCGTTTGCAAGGTCTTTGGCAACTGTGCTGTCCTTGTTGATAAATGCGCAGTTCTGAATGAACTTGTGAATCCACTCATAGGAAATGTTGGTATATGTTCCGTCATTGACCCATTCTTTTCCGTAGTAGGCCTTATATGCATCTGCAAGCACTGCCTGCCACTTGGGACTTGTGAGTGTAATGAGGAAGTTCATTGAACACTTTTCAAGGAGAGGGCTCTTCATCTCAATGCCCTTGAATGCGGGCTCTGTCACCTGCCATACGTTGGTAATGTAGTTTTTCAATGCACCGTTTCCGTTGTTGTAGATGAACAGTCTGTCATAGTACAGAGCAACAAGAGGATTCTGGTCTGAATCTGCAATATACTGTTTTGCATCTGCAGGAACATAGTTGACAACCCAGCTGTTTGCAAATGCAAGGTTTACCAGGTTGAAGCTGTCTGTTGTTACAAAGACATCTGCACCGTAAATTCCGTTACCGATTTCTGCCTGCATCTTCTCATAAATCTGAGTATCGTCTGGCTGATCAGTCTTGATCTTGATACCGGTCTTTTCAGTAAATGTTTTCTCGTTGACTCTTGAGGTTGTTCCGTAGATTACAAGCTCGTTGTCTCCAATCTCTTCTTTTGCCTTCTGAAGGAGTTCATCCCAGGTCATCTTCTCAGCGGCCTTAACAGCTGCCTGAACGCCTGAGTTCTGAGCTTTCTCAGAACTTCCGCCTGCGAAGCAGGAGAATACAATTCCTGCCATCAGCATCAAAACAATCAGTTTTTTCATAAAACCTCCGAATACAGGCCTTCTGCCTGAAATTCACTTATTATCAAGGAGACTATACAATCTCCGTACAACTCTTCCTTATTACAAGCTCAGGCTTTGCATAGAACTGCTCCGGCTCAGCCTTTGCAGGGTTATCAGCCTGTCTTGTAATAATCTCAACCAGTTTCTGGGCAATAACTTTCTTGGGTTGGGCAATTGTGGTCAGATTGACCATCGGGTAAGCCGAGACATTTGCACCGTCGTACCCTATTACCGAGATATCGTCAGGAACTGACAGGCCGCGTTCTCTCAATGCCTGGATGATAATTGCCGCAAGCATGTCCTTGACAGCAAATATTGCGGTATACCTCCTTCCTGAGTTGAGAATCCTGTCTACAATCCTGTAGCCGGCTGAAACAAGGTCTCCGTCAACTGACTTATCAAAGAAAGCGGTAGGATTGAGATGTTTTCTGTTCATCTCCTTTCTATAAATCTCAAGCTTTATATTGGTTGAGTCTGACTGGTTGAAGTCACTGACAAGGGCAATATCCTTATGTCCCAGGCTAAAAAGATAGTTCATTGCCATCTTTGTACCTTCCGCACTGTCAACCGAAACGATATTTTTCTTGTTTCCGGTAACATGGCCTCCCAGATAAACAATCGGAAAGCGCCCCGCAACGGCCTGGTCTATATCAGTTGTGTCCGTTGTAACTGGGGCTATGATCAGACCCAGAACGCGGGAATCTATCATTGCCCTTATGTGACGCATCTCAAGATCATGGTTGCGGTTGGAATCCCCCATAACAATGGAGAGGTTATTCTTGAGAGCAGCTTGGCTGATAGGTTTGAGAAGTTCGCCGTAAATTGTAGATGTATCTCTTACAACCACCCCTATTGAGGAAGATATATTCTTTACCAGATTTCTGGCAAACATGTTGGGAGAGTACCCCAATTCTACAGCCTTGTTCACAACAAGCTGCCTTGTTGCTTCGCTGATATCGGGATAGTTATTGAGAGCCTTAGAGACTGCAGAAAGGGAAAGCCCCAGTTCATTGGCAATGGTCTTTATTGTCAGACTCTTCATCCCGGTTTACTCCTCAACTAAAACGATTTAGTTGGATAGAGTGTATGCTCCCGCACATTGCAAAACAACTAAAATTTACTAAAATTTTCAACGAAATATTTTTTTTTACAAAAAGGACTTAACTAGCCCAGATGTGATTACATATAGATATTCAAATTCCTTATATATAATATATGTGCCAAACTATTGAAGATTACATTCCAAGCATTCATAATCATATCTGTCGGAGGCAACTATGGCTTACACACAGTACTACACACCCACACATGTTTATTTTGGTCGCGAAACTGAAAAACTTGCAGGAGAAGTTCTCAAAGAGCACAATGCTCACAAGGTTCTGATTCACAGCGGATCAGGTTCTGCAGAGAAAAGCGGACTTTTGGACATTGTCAGAAAATCCCTCAGAGATAACGGAATTAACTTTGTAGAACTTTCAGGCGTAAAGCCCAACCCAAGGCTCTCACTTGCCAGACAGGGCATTGAGATCTGCAAGCGCGAAAAAGTAGACTTCATCCTTGCAGTGGGCGGCGGCTCAGTAATAGACAGCGCCAAGTGTATTTCATACGGAAGCCTCTACGACGGCGATGTCTGGGACTTTTACATGGGAAAGCATGTAGAACGCAGAATTCCTGTAGGAGTAATTCTTACCCTCTCTGCCACTGGAAGTGAGATGAGCAACTCCAGCGTCATCACAAATGACGAGAAAACTCCCAACGACAAGAACGGTTCCAACAATGACCTAGGACGCCCCGTCTTTGCCCTTATGAACCCGGAGCTCACCTACTCCGTTTCCAAGTATCAGACAGGTTGCGGCAGTACAGATATCATGATGCACACAATTGAGCGTTTCTTCCACAAAGGCCCTAACCTTGAAGTAACAGACCTTGTGGCAGCATCAGTTCTGAGATCAATAATTGACAACACTGAAATTGTTCTTGAAAAACCCAATGACTATGATGCCAGGGCCAACATAATGTGGGCAGGTTCCCTTTCACACAACGGTCTGACAAACATGGGTTATGAATCCACAGGAGACTGGGCTTGCCACCGCCTTGAGCACGAGCTTTCTGCAATCTACGATGTTGCACACGGTGCAGGCCTTGCAGCAATTTGGGGCGCTTGGGCAAACTATGTTAAAGACACCTGTCCTCAGCGTTTTGCCACACTGGGAAAGCTTGTTTTCGGAGTTGAAGATGCAGATTATGCAATTAAGGCTGTTGTAGATACTTTCAAGAGTTTTGGAATGCCTACCAACCTTAAGGAACTTGGCATAGATGCAACAGACAAGGTCTGCCGCATGCTTGCAGAAAAGGCCTCACTCAACGGCAAAAAGACCCTTGGCAACTTCCGCATTCTTGAGACCGAGGATATGTTCAAGATTTACAAGGCTGCTAAATAACCTCATTCAGATAAGGCATTGCAGGAATTGCTCCGCTTCTGCTTGTTGTAATAGATGCAGCCTTATTTGCAAAGAGGATAACGTTTCTCAACTCTTCCTCTTTCAGGTTCTCAATTCCGCCGCGCAAAGCAATTTTGCTCAGAAAAGCTCCGAAGAACGAGTCCCCGGCCCCGATTGTATCTGCAACCTTTACCTTGAAACCGGGAACTGTACCTTCACAATCTTTTGTTCTGAAGTACGCCCCGTCTGCTCCCAGTGTTACAAGAACAATCTTTACGCCCTTTTCAAGAAGAACCTGAGCAGCTTCTTTGGGGTCTTTCTTGTCTGTTAGAAGTTCTGTTTCTTCGTCGCTTATTTTGACAATGTGACAGTACTCCAGAACTTCACGCATGTGCTGGATGGCATACTCTTTCTTTGCCCAAAGACTTGGGCGATAGTTAGGATCATAGGTAATGATTGCACCGTTTTGTCTTGCTTCTTTTATGCAACGGTGGATTACAGCTCTGCAGTTACGGTCTGTCAGACTTACACTTCCAAAGTGCAGAATATCTGCATTCTTTGTGCTCTCAACGGCCTTTTCTTCATCAAGGCAGGTATCTGCACCGGGGTTTCTCATAAAGGAGAATGATCTCTCGCCTTTTTCATCAACAGTTACTATTGCAAGTGTGGTTCCGCTTTTGTCAGTAACCTGGAGACCCAAGACATCTACGTTGTTTGCAACAAGGGTGTCTTTAAGAATAGTTCCGAATGCATCCTTTCCAACGCAGCCCACAAAGGCTGTACTGCACCCAAGGCGCGATGCCGCAACGGCAACATTGGCAGGTGCTCCGCCAGGATTTGCAGCAAAGCGGATTACTCCGTTTTCATCTTTGCCGCACTGAGTCATGTCTACGAGAATTTCTCCGATGGTAGTTATTTTCATCATTTTTCGGTTCTGCCGGTACCTTCAAGGCAATAAGCTTCCTTCACCCCTTCTATTGCTTTTATGTCTGTTTCAAATTCTTCCTTTGTCATTGAAAGGTGCAGATATACAGATACTGTTGCCTGATACAGACCGTCCTCAAGTTTTTCAACCTTCATCTTGCTGACCTTGTGACCAATCTTGCTGCAGAGTTTGAAGGCTGCATCCAAAACCATAGGATCTTCATATGTGATTCTGATACGCACACCTGTGTTTCTGGCAACGTTCTTTTTAAGTCTTCCGGCATACTTTTCAGTTATGAAAACAAGAATGGAACAAAGGACTGCCCCTTCATAGAAGCCTGCTCCTACTGCCAAGCCTACAACACCGGTTGTCCACAAGCCGGCTGCTGTTGTAAGACCTTTAACTCCGTTTCTCTTTGTGAGAATGATTGTTCCTGCTCCCAAGAAGCCCAAACCTGCAACAACCTGGGCAGGAAGCCTGGTGACATCGGCCGGAAGGCCCATACCAAGGAAGATATAGTGGCCGGTCATGGAAGCTACAAGGGCTCCCAGGATTACCAGTACGTGGGTGCGGAAACCTGCCGGTCTGTCTTTTCCCGTGCGCTCAAGGCCTATGGGAGTTACGCAGATGAGTGCAAAAATTGTGCGGGCAAGTACCCCTATTAAGTCATAATTTCTCAGTGAATCAAGCAGTGTAAGCATTCCGTCTCCTATGAAAATATTTCCTGTACGGACTCTACACAGTCCAAGTCTGCAAGTTTTGCAAGAAGAACAGAATGAGATTTAATGTTCTTTCCCAAATTGACTGAAACGATAAGCGTTGTGGAGTCATCTGAATCAGACTCCAGAATTCTTGTTCCGTTGTCTTCAAGGAAGGTCAGTATTGTTGCCATTGTAGTCATTGAACCGTCCTTGCAGTTTATGTACATCTTCATATTCCGAAGCAGTCTCTTGAATCCTGTTTCAATTGAATATGAGTGGTCTATTGTAAGAATCATGGGAATTGAAACAATGACAACGGCGGTCCAGAAACCTGCACCGGCGGCTATTCCCAAGCAGGATGCGGCAAAAAGACCTGTGGCAGTTGTAAGTCCTACAACGCTGTTTCTTCCTACTGAAACAATTGTTCCGGCGCTCAGAAATCCTACGCCTGAAACAACCATTGCAACATATCTGGAAGTGTCAATTTTCATTATCGGTGCAAGGGCCGGGTCATACCAAACTGTATTGAGCATCTGGTACTCATACTGGGCCATAATCATGGCAAGACAGGCACCTAAAGAAGTTATGATATAGGTCCTAATTCCAGCAACGCGCCCTAGGCGGGTTCTTCCGTATCCAAGGGCGCATCCGGTTATAAGAGATACAACTAATCTAAGCAGTACATCTTCAATTTTTAGCACAACTTATAAAATATCAGACTTTAGGCAACTTTGAAAGGGCTTCTTCTATGTCCTTATCGGTAGGAATGTAGTCTGTCATTGTGCCGTTGTTGAACTGTTCATAAGCCTTGAGGTCAAAGTATCCGGTACCTGTAAGACCGAACAGAATTGTCTTTTCCTCGCCTGTTTCTTTGCACTTGAGAGCCTCGTCCAAGGCAACACGGATTGCGTGGCTGCTTTCCGGTGCGGGAAGGATTCCTTCGGTTCTTGCAAAGAGCTCTGCTGCTTCAAAGACCTTTGTCTGTTCAACAGATGTGGCTTCCATGTAACCGTCGTGGTACAGCTGTGAAAGAATTGAAGACATTCCGTGGAATCTGAGTCCTCCAGCATGGTTGGGAGACGGCATGAACTGGCTTCCAAGGGTGTACATCTTTGCAAGCGGGCAGACATAGCCGGTATCGCAGAAGTCATATGCAAACTTACCGCGGGTAAATGAAGGACAGGATGCCGGTTCTACAGCAATAATGCGGTAGTCATTTTCTCCTCTGAGCTTTTCTCCCATGAACGGTGCAATAAGACCGCCAAGGTTTGAACCGCCGCCGGCACAGCCGATGATGATATCCGGTTTCACACCATATTTGTCCAGTGCAGCCTTTGCCTCAAGTCCGATTATTGACTGGTGCAGAAGAACCTGGTTCAAAACTGAGCCCAGAACGTATCTGTAGCCTTCATGAGTTGTTGCGTACTCTACAGCTTCACTGATTGCACAACCAAGAGAGCCGTTTGTGTTTGGGAAGGCCTGTAAAATGCGCTTTCCTACTTCTGTTGTATTTGACGGAGACGGAACAATTGATGCTCCGTAAGTTCTCATAACTTCTTTTCTGCCGGGCTTTTGCTCATAACTGATCTTTACCATGTAAACACGGCAGTCAAGCTTGAAGTAGGCGCAGCTCATTGAAAGTGCGGTTCCCCACTGTCCGGCTCCGGTTTCTGTTGTAACACCTTTAAGACCCTGCTTCTTTGCATAGTAGGCCTGGGCTATTGCAGAGTTCAGTTTGTGGCTTCCTGATGTATTGTTACCCTCAAACTTGTAGTAAATGTGGGCCGGTGTTCCAAGCTCTTTTTCAAGGCAGTAAGCTCTGACTGTGGGAGAAGGTCTGTACATCTTGTAGAAGTCGCAAATCTCTTTAGGAATATCTACAAAACGTGTGTCATTATCAAGTTCCTGTTTAACGAGTTCTTCACAGAAAACGCCTTCCAGTTCTTTTGCTGTCATGGGCTGAAGTGTGCCGGGGTTAAGAAGCGGTGCCGGCTTATTCTTCATATCTGCTCTGAGGTTATACCAAGAGGTTGGAATCTCATTTTCCGATAAATAAATTTTGTAAGGTATCTGTTCTTTTGCCATAATCAATTCCTCCTGTTGGCATTTTTGTTTCTATGAAAAGAAACATAGCACCTTTGAAATCTTTTTGCAATACTTCAAAACATGTTTTTCACTTGAAATGATGCATTTTACGACAGAGGCTTAAGAGTATTTTCCTACACTCTTGGAGATGATAAGGTTTGCAGAGACATCGCCAAGAACGTTGACTGTGGTAAAGGCCATGTCCAAAAGGCGATAGAAGCCGCTGATCAGAGCCATTACGTCAAAGGGAAGGCCAAAGATTGAGAGAAACGAAGCACCAAGGATAAGGCCTCCGCCGGGGATGCCGGGGGCAGCCATGTTCATAAGCGTAGCTACAACAACCATTGCTATGATTGTCCACAGACTGAGTTCAAGGCCGTAGATATCGGCCGTAAAAACGGCCAGGCAGCAGAAGGAGCATGCTCCGCCGCACATATTGATGGTGCAGCCTAAGGGAAGCGTGAATTCTGAGATTTCTCTGGGGGCGCCAAGGTCCTTTATGCTGACGTTGATTGTGGTGGGCAGTGTGGCGGCCGAGGACGTGGTGGAAAGCGTTACCAACGATATTTTGCCGCATGCTCTGAGGAACCTTGAAGGCCTGACTCCTGTGTAGAGGCAACTTGGAAGGACCATGACAACGGCAAAGGTTATAAGGCAGCAGATCCAGCAGCAGACTATGTATTTTGCAAGGGCGCTGAAAATGCCGGCGCCGTAGCTTGCCACGGAAAATGCCATGAGTGACATAACACCTATGGGGGACAGCTCCATGAAGTATCCGAGCATCTTAAACATAGCTTCCGAGACGCTGTTCATAAATTCAACTATCACAGTCCCCTTCTCTTTTATGGAAACCACTGCAATTGCAAAGACTGCGGTGAAGAGAATTATCGGAAGGGTGTTTCCGTCGGCCATGGCTTTGAAGATGTTTGTGGGAATTATTGTTGCAAAGAACGAACTTACGCTTGTGTTTGCAAGGTTTGAAGAAAAAACAACGTCAGAGGCAATTGTGATGCCGCGCCCCGGTCTTATTAAATAGACTATCAGTAAGGAGACAGCGGAACTTGCAAAGAACATGAGAACATAGAGCCCTACAGTTCTGAGGCCGACCTTTCTGAGAAGAACCCCGTCTTTCATGTTTGCAATTCCGCAGAAAACTGCGCAGATAACAACCGGAACTATCATCAGTTTAATCAGGTTCAGATAAACATCTCCGGCCACTTTTGTTGCAATGCTGAAAGAAGGTGCAACAAGACCCAGGATTACTCCCAAGGCAAAGCCGACTGCAACTCTCAAAAACAGGTTTTTCTTAGAAAAGAAATTCTTCAACATAGTCTGAATCATATACGGATTGTAAGAA
>CADCOT010000076.1 GCA_902803145.1 uncultured Spirochaetales bacterium
AAACCGCTTAACAATGTTTCTCAGTTCGATTGCGCAGTTCTGCAATTTTCTCTCCCTTATGCGCGCGGGCATTTTATTCTCTAATCTTAAAGTCTAAACCACGTTCGCAACAACCCGCAACAAAAAAATAGGGGAAAGAAATAGGGGAAAGATTTGGGCGTTTTGAC
The DNA here is from genome assembly GCA_902803145.1 of uncultured Spirochaetales bacterium. GTDB lineage: Bacteria > Spirochaetota > Spirochaetia > Sphaerochaetales > Sphaerochaetaceae > RUG14846. The sequence goes on from CADCOT010000076.1 coordinate 168, forward strand.
TGTATATATAGGGCGAGGGAGGCTCTGCATGAAGCTGATCAAAGAACTTGAAAACAGAAAGCGCTTTCTAGAGAGGGTAATCAAGCAATTTGAATACAATCTCTCAAAGTACCCGGAGGGGACAATCCAGTGTCATCAGGATAATAGGAACAGAAAGATTCTTAGATTCTTTATCCGAAAAGACGGAAAAGATTTATATCTTAGCCAACAGAAATACACCAAATTAATAAAGTCACTTTTGCAGAAACGTTACGAAACTGAAGCCTTAAAGAAATACTCAAAGGAATTAATAAAAGTAGATCAATTATTGGCAATTGAAAATGAAAGTGTTAATGCATTAATTCCTGAATATGCAAAACGTTATGTTCACAGAATTGAGTACGATTTAATTGATATTATCAGTGAGTTCAATCAAAATACTCATGGCTCATCCAGTTCGAGAACCGGCCAATACAGAGTCACTACAAAAGAGGGTGTTTTAGTGAAATCTAAGGCAGAACAGATTATTGCCGATGAGTTATATGACAGTGGTATTCCTTTTAGATATGAACTGGGTTTAAAATGTGCCGATCAGTCCTTCAGAAGTCCTGACTTTACAATAATGAGCCCAAGTACAGGAAAGGTTTTCTACTGGGAGCATTTCGGGATGATTGATAAGCCGGAATACGCCAGGGACATGGTGGATAAGATAAACTCTTATTCTCTGTCTCAAATAATTCCCGGAGATAATCTGATTCTTACTGTTGCAGATGAAAGGAAATTGGATGTAAAAGGTTTTACTAACCAAGTACGACGGGTTATTGAGGGTGTTTTAAGATGATTTAAAGTCCTGCTTGGTACTTTTAGGAAAAAAATTTAAAAAAGTACCAAGGTTTTTAAAAAAAATTGGTACTTTTCAAGAAAAAATCTCAAAAAGTACCAACTTGATATCTTTTAAAGCTTATACAGCCCTTCAATCAGAAATCTTTGGCCAATTCGGTGGCAATTTCCTCCAATTCCTTGAGGTTTTCATCACTTACTGAAGATTTTACAAGGAGGGATTTCTCTACAACTTCCATATTCTTCATTCCGGAGAGGATTTCTCTGATTTTGGATGCTGCAGACGGAGCCCATGTGCCGTTTTCAAAGACTGCGCACTTTCTGTTCTGGAGATTGTGGAGTTTGAGATCTGTTACTGCAATTTCCATGGGAGTGAAGATGCCGGCGTTGTAGGTTGAGCTGGCAAAGACAATGTGGCTGAATCTGAAGGAGTCAGAGACAACTTCGGACGGATGGGCCTTGGATACGTCAACTTCTTTAATGGTTCCGACACCTTTCTCTGAAAGCATGTTGGCAAGGATGTCAGCTGCATTGGCAGTGTTTCCATAGACAGTTCCGTAAAGAATCAGGACGCCTTTGTCTTCGGGTGTGTAGGATGACCACTTTGAATACTTGTCAATGAACCAGCCAAGGTCCTTTCTCCAAATGGGACCGTGTAGGGGACAAATCATGGCAATATCGAGGGCAGCGGCTTTCTTAAGAGCCATCTGAACCTGGACACCGTACTTTCCGACAATGTTGGTGTAGTAACGTCTTGCGTCATCAAGCCACTCGGCGGGGAAGTCGTACTGGTCTGCATAGAGGTTGCCGCTCAGTGCTCCGAAGGTGCCGAATGCGTCTGCGGAGAAGAGAGTCTTTGTTGTAACTTCATATGTCATCATGACTTCAGGCCAGTGAACCATGGGAGTCATTGTGAAGGCAAATGTAAGTTTGCCGGTGTTGAGAGTGTCACCTTCCTTAACGCAGACAAGGCGGGAATCAACATCAAAGGAGAAGAACTGTTTGATCATTGAAACTGTCTTTGCATTGGCAACAACCTTGACTTCAGGATGCCTCATAATCAGCTCTCCAAGGGTGGCTGCGTGGTCGGGCTCCATGTGGTTGACAATTACATAATCAAGGGGTCTGGAGTTCAGAACATAGTCAACATTTTCAAAGAAGACCTGTGACACTGACTTGTCAGCTGTATCAAGAAGGACTGTTTTGTCATCTAGGGCAAGGTAGGAGTTGTAAGAGACTCCCCTTGGGATGGGATAGGCGTTCTCAAATAGAGCAAGACGGCGGTCACTTGAACCGACATAGTGGAAAAATTCGTTGATTTTACGAGTGCAGTGCATTTTTAATCTCCTTAAGAATAATGCTGTGTATTTCTTCAATGGAAAGAGTTCCGTCTATTCGTATAAGTTTGCAGCCGGCTGGAAGGTTGGAGAAACATTTTTCATAATTCTCACGGACCTGAAGTTGGTAGCTTTTCTTTTCATATATTTCTTTCTCGTTGCCTCTGGATTCAATGCGGGCAATGCAGGCTTCTACGGGAGTATCAATGTAGATCAGATACTTCGGATAGGGGAAACGAGAGTTGAGCATAAGAACTGTTTCAGGGTCAAAGCCTATGCTCTGATATGTAATTGAGGAAAAGAAATAACGGTCTGAAAAAACAACCTCACCGTTATTAATATGCTTTACAATTCCATACTCGGGGTTGTAGAGATGATCATCTCTGTCTGCAGCAAACGCATAGGCAATTGTTGATTGGGCGGCAGGCAGTTCTCCGGAGAGAAAACGTCTAATAAGTTTGCCGCTGGGATTATCTGTGGGTTCGTGTGTAATGAATGAATTAATGCCCATAGAAAGAAGGTCTTTTTCAATAAGACGAAGCTGTGTTGTTGTGCCTGCACCGTCCAAACCTTCCAAAACCCAATAATTATCCAAAATTTCTGTCACGTTCTGTTGCTCCCATTTGTTTTAGGATTATACATAATACAATTATTTGTTACAATTCTTGATTATAAAACGGAGTAGGCGTGAAACTTAAGAAGACGGTGCCGGTAATAATTATCTCTCTCGTGCTGATTGTTATTGCAGGTATTGTTGTGCTTTGGAACATGCCTTTCCTTACAGACGGCAGTTATCTTGATGCCTTGCTTAAAAATATAGTTCCCTCGGAAGGAAATGTAAGCATAAAGGTTGAGAGAGTAGACCGAACAGTTTTCAGAAGTATAAACCTTTATAATGTTGATGTTTACGTCTATGATTCGTTGGCAATACATTCAGACTCTGTCCGTATACAGATGGGAATATTTGACCTGATCAGTCTAGCATTGTCCAAGACAGTCAAAACTCTTAACGCCATGGTATTTAACACAGACGTTACAGTTGATGATACTGTCATGAGCCTCTTTAAGGCCAACAATGAAGCCACCGGCCCAGAAACCAGCCCAGATGCCGGCACCAAATCCAATACCGGACCAGAAGCCACCAGCACAAGTATAAATACCGCCACAAACAGAATTGAAAAAATTAGGAAGCTACTTAAGAGGATGGGTTTTGTTCTTGATATCAGAAACCTGTCGGTTAAGGTGAGGACAGAGGAGATTACAGCAGATATTCCCACAACAGACCTCTATCTGAGCAACAGACGCAGTTTTGATGTTTCGGTAATTATTCCGGATTTCAGCGCTGAGTATGTTTCAAAGGGCGCTTCAGCAAGTGTTAAAGACTTAAGGCTGCTGGGAACAGACCTTCTGGGAACAGCGGAAATCAGTGTAGTTATCAACGGCGCTCAGGTTGCATATTCAGATTACAGTGCAGATTCAGAGAACCTCAGGGTTTCACTTCTGTATTCTCAGGTTCAGGACTCAAACGTTACCGTTTCTGTAGATAGGGTAAGTGCAGATTCACCTCTGTTCAAAGCAACTTCAGAAGTTATTACTGCTTTTGCAAACATTACCCGTTCCGGTGATGCCTGGGGCGGAATTAACGCAGATAAAACTCAGTTGACGGATATCAATGTCCCAAATGCTGAAACCGCAGAAATCAGCAATCTGAAGGCACAGTTCAACTATGAGGACAACTCAGTACGTATTTCAGTTGACCAGGCCGATATTTCTGCAACTACAGATTTGGATTGGATTGGACAGATTGGTCTTGGCTTGAGTGTTGAGGCCAACCTGAGGGATTTTACCAACATAAGCCCGGAAACAATCAACATGAATGTTTCTGTTGATAATCTGAAGTGTGATGCTTTGCCTTATCCTGCAACAGTCAGCGTTGTTTACAGAGAAGGTGATGCTGAGGCTGTTGTCAGAACAGAGGCTCTGCATCTTAGAACTCTGTACAACGTAGGAACAACGGACCTGAATCTGAGTCTGGATTTGGTTTCTATGAAGGCCTATGACTACATAACGGTTTTGAGCCAGTTTGTTCCGCAGATTGCAGATTATGTTGATACGGACACTGAGTTGGATGCAAGCCTTTCAGTTTCCGGCCAGACAGACTTTGTAAATCCCGAGGGTTATGTGGGACTGAACATTGCTATCAGAAACCTCAAGATGAGCAGCGACTTTGCATTTAACGGAGCTGTTTCAATTGATGCGGATTTGAAGGACAGAGTTGCGGATATTCATACTTTTGCTGTTACTGCAATGGGGTATCGTCTTACTTTCAGCGGTCTGTTTAACCTTGACACTTTATTCCCGCAGGGTCAGCTTCTTGTTACAGACGCATCTGACGGAAGTTTACTTGCAAACTTCAACTTCAATAAATCTGAAGACTCGGATTCTTACACATATGACGGAAATTTCGCTTTCATGAGGTCAACCTCGTTCAGCGGTCAACTAAAGTGGAAAGAAGAAAACGTAGTTTCTGCAGAATCTGTCTTTAAAACCCCGTACCAGGACTTCCCGATTGATATTACAGTCAACACTTTGACTTTGAATGCCAATGTAGTCGGGCCTCATGTAAACGGTTTTGTTCGCTTTAATGATGAGGGAAGATTTGAAACCGAAGGTGAGATCAAGGATGCTGTTTTCCACTTAAATGAAGATACAGCACTTACAGGATCTTTGAACTTTGACGGTTATTATGATCTTAGAAGCGGACTTTATCGTCTGAATCTGAACAACACAATGATTGATATTTCGGATTTTGCCTATCTTGGCTTTGATATTGCTTTGGCTAATAACAGAGTAGAAACTACAAAGCTCATTCTGGGACGTTTTGCAAATAGGGCTGAACTGGTAGGCTATGGATATCTGGATTACGGCTCACTTGCGGATTTGATCAGTTTAAATACTGCTGCTTTCTCAGGTTACGTCAACCTTATTCAGAAAGGAAGAGATGGCGGAATCAAGGCTTCTTTGTATGACAATAACTACAGTCTTGATTTGGATATTTTCCTCACAACAACATTCAAGGTGGGAATGTTGGGACAGAGAGGAGACGGCTTCTATGCAGAGTGCGGAATCGGAAACCTTTCCTTCAAGGCTGAGTACAGACATCCGTACATAAGACTTTTCAAACCGGAAGGAGACTTGTTCGGGTTTAACCTTGACAGGTTCAACGTTGTATATGATCTGAACAATGCAGTTCTTGACGGTCTGATCGGTGTATCCATCAAACCGAACAAATATGAAAATTCAACCGCAGGTGCTGAAATTGAATTCAGCATTGAGTACGACTCAATCAAGAATATCATCCTCAGTTATGCAGGTATTGAAGAAACAAGTACGGCATCTCTGAAGCTGAGAAACTTACACCTTGGAAGCTACAAATCAGAGGATGAATTCAACCAGATTCTAAAGCTTGAGAACAGTTCGGTAATCGTTGAAGGAGATGTAATTAACGGCGTTTTCAACATTGATAACGGAAATCTGAATTTAAGCATTTCAGACCTTCTGCCTGTGTCTTTTAACCTTGAAGGTAAGACAGGTAAGACCTTGGATATGATGATTCATAATCTCAAGTTGGAGTTGCCAGTAATCGGACAGCTTTTATCACTTCCGTTCCTGCACTTCCTTGACGGAACCTTTACAGGAGACCTCTTGGTCAAGGGACCTGCATCTGACCCGTCATTATACGGAATGCTCTATACTCCCCGAATTGAGATTGACCTGTTCTACCTTCCTGACCAGACCCTTATTGCCAATGGAATTGCTATTTCCGTCAATGACCATGAGGCAAGTTTTGCACCCACACCCACTTACGGTTACAGCACTGAAGAAGCTTCGTTCTTTGACGGACAGCTTCAGATTTCCTGCGACCTGAGAAATCTGGGGATGAAGAAGCTTGTTATTGATATAGACAACATCAAAAAGCCGATAGATTTCTGGTATCCTCTTATCACAGAAACATTTGACATGAATATCAGAAGCAATGTTACAGGCCATATAATTATCTCCGTAGTTGACGGACAAATGGGTCTTGGCGGTGATATTGTTGCTGAAAATCTTGATATTGCTCTCAAGATTCCTGACAACCTTCCTGACTGGTACTATGAGACTTCAGTTGCAATGAACCTTGACCTGAAGATCTCTGTAGGTAAGGACTGTGAATTCTTCTATCCGGAGAAGGATGACTCGTTCATGAACTTTACAATCAACGAAGGTGAATCGGTCTATCTGCATCTGGACAATGAGGGTGAGGGCTTCTCAATTACAGGAAATCTGAGCGTTAAGACGGGAAGAATCTATTACTTCCAGAATGACTTCTTTATCACCGACGGCTCGGTTAAGTTCACAAAGGCAATTGCGGACCCGAACACCAACTTCAACATGTTCATAGACCTTACCGCCAGACTGAGGGAGTACGATTCAAACGGAAAGCAGGTTGAAATCTATCTGATCCTTCAGAACGCTACTTTGGACAACATTGTTCCGCGCTTTGAGAGCTCGCCGGCTATGAGCCAGGCGGAGATAATGCAGTTCTTGGGTCAGTCGGTCATTGAGACTCCCGAGCGAGGGGTTTCGTTGTATTCTCTGGCATCCATTGCTACGGCTACCGCCGATGCCTTCTCGACCCTTGGCCTTATCAGCCAGAATTCAAACTATTCGCTTACAAAGGGAATGAGAGAGGCCCTTGGCCTTGATATGTTCTCTCTCAGATCTCAGGTAATTCAGAACCTTGTTCTCAGCTATCTGCCCGGAATGGACCAGAATGATGAAAACATGGTTTCAAGGTACCTTGACGGTACATCTTTGTTTGCCGGAAAGTACTTCAGTTCCGGTCTTTTCGGACGTGCATCTGTCTCTCTGAATTCAGGACAGACACTCAAAGTTGACATTGAACTCAGCGTGAACTGGGATAATGAAATGGGCAGTTTCAGTATCTTCACCAGTCCGAACGAGTTGTCTATATTAGACTTTTTAGATAATATTGGTTTCAGTTTTTCCAGGCGCATACTCCTGTGAGTCTGAACCGGAGGATTAGTTTTAATGAAGAGAAAATTATTTGTTTTTGCCTTGATTGTTCTTGCAGTATTCTCACTTTCAGCAGAAGCACTTTGGTGGGAAGGCAGAAATATTTCTGGCTTTGACCTTGAAGGTTTGAAGAATGTCGCTGCTTACGACGTCAACAGTGCCCTGTACGAATACAGAGGCCAGGTTTTGACAGAAGACCTTGTAAGCCAGATGGAGAAGAGGCTTCTTACCATTGACGGTATTTCAGAAGTCTCTGCCGGAGCAGTTGAAGCTGCAGACGGAGATGTAAGGGTTTACTTCAGAATTTCAGAGTTCCCTTATATTACCAGCATTGATGCCAGCGGACAGTCCAAGGTAAGAAAATCAGATATTCTTTCAAGTCTTGATAATGTTAAAGCCGGAACATTTATTTCAGCTGACCTTAAGGAAACAACAGAGAGCATTAAGACAAAGGTTCTTGAACTCTACACTAAGAAGGGTTTTGAAACCGTTGCAGCAGATGTTACTTATTCCCTTAACCAGGAAAAAAATACTGTTGCTTTCTCAATTGTTATTACAGAAGGTCTTCAGACAAGAATTGTCGGAATCTTCTTTGAAGGTAACGAACATGCAACAGATTCAATTCTGAAGAAGACAATTGATTCAAAGGTAAAGAGTCTTTTCAACCAGGGCTATCTGAGTCAGACAACTCTTGATTCAGATAAGGTCAAGATTGAGGCTTACTACCAGACAATCGGATATGCAGATGCCAAAGTTACAGATGTCCGTGTTGAAGATGCTGAGCAGAAGAGTGAGAAGTATAAGGAAGTAAACGTAGTCTTTACCATTGAAGAGAAAGACATGTGGTACTACGGCGGAATGGACGTAAAGGGCAACACAATCTTCACAGACGAGGAAATTGCTGCTGTTCTTACCATGAAAGAAGGTTCTGTTCTCAACCTTGAGAAACTGGTAAGCCAGTACAGTGCTGTTGCAGATCTTTACTACAACAACGGTTATATCTCAAACCGCATGACAATTGATGAGGAGAGGGATGAAAACCACAAAACCATCAAGTTCCACGTAACAATTGTTGAAGGTCCTCAGGCAAAGATTGAAAAGATTGTATTCACAGGTCTGACAAAGACCAAAGAATATGTAATGAGACGTGAGCTGACCCTGAATGAGGGTGATGTCTTCTCCAAGACCAAGCTTCAAACAAGTGCTCAGAACCTCTACAATACAGGTCTGCTTTCAGAACTTGACTACGACATCTACTACGGTAATGAGGAAAACTCTGTTGTTCTTGAGTTTATTCTCAAGGAAGGTCAGCAGATGGATATCCAGTTCGGTGCCACATTCGGCGGTTCTGTTTCCGGATTCCCTGTATCAGGCTTCCTCCAGTTGAACAACAGAAACCTTGGCGGTCGCGGACAGACAATCAGCGTTTCAACAACTCTGTCTCCTGATTCACAGTCTGCCTCAGTATCCTTCGGCGATTCCTGGTTTGCCGGAAAGAGATGGTCTAACTCCTTCACACTTTCTTTCAACAGAACACGCTATAAGGATGAGCTGCAGGTTGGTACAGGCAGTGAGCAGTATTCAGGTTGGAACGATGACAGCGTATGGCCTTACGGCTACATAAGCTATGAGGATTATAAGAACAATAAGTTTGCTCTTCCGTCAAAGGAATACCTTATGTCCTATAGACTTATCAATGTATCTGTCGGTTGGACAACAGGTTATACATTTATCTTTGATGTTGGAAGACTCGGTCTTTCTGCAGGTCTGAACATTGGTGTCAACCATGCAATTGTTGATGCAAAATACACACCTTATGAAAAGCTTATTGGTAAGTACGCAGAGCCCGGTTTGCACTTCTCAAATAAGCTGAGCATCGGTGTTCAGTGGGACGGAAGAGACTTTGTAACCAACACAACAAGAGGTTACCTGGTCGGCGGAAGTATGACATATGCCGGAGGCTTCCTCGGCGGTCTGTCAAATTATATAAAGACGTCAGTATCGGCCGCAGGCTATCTTAAGCTGTTTGAGCTGGGACCGGAGGAGAACAAGAAGAACGTTATGCTCGCTGCAACTACAAACGTCAACTTTATGCTTCCTCAGTACTACAACAACGCTGACGATCCTGAGAAACCCGGTTGGGCTTTCCATGACGCAAAGCTTGGCGCTACAAAGTATGAGATGCTCTACATTGACGGTATGACAATTGCCCGCGGACATTCAGTTCTTACCGGACAGTCATTCCTCTGGGATAACATGCTTGAAATCAGCTATCCGCTTGCAAAGGATATTCTCAATGTTGAGGCTTTTGTCAGTGCAACAGCAGTTGCAGATTCACTTTCCAAGATTGGCAAGTCTGACTGGTACTACAGTGCAGGTGCAGGACTGAGACTTAAGATTTCAGGTTTCCCGCTTGGTCTGTATCTGGTTAAGAATGCTGTTTATTCAAGTGAAAACAACAAGTTCACATGGAATAACGGTTCTATTCTTGGCATGAACCTGGTCCTTGCAATCTCCACATCTCTGATCTGACGGAGTTAAGATGGCTGATACACCGTTGATGAAACAGTACCGTGAAATGAAGGCAGACTATGCCGATACGGTACTGTTCTTCAGACTGGGTGACTTTTATGAAATGTTTGATGATGATGCAGTGGAGGTTTCTTCACTGCTGAATCTTACTCTGACGCACAAGGGAGATGATCCTATGTGCGGCATCCCTTATCATGCAGCACGCAACTACATTAAGCGTCTTCTTGATCTTGGGAAAAAGATAGCAGTCTGTGAGCAGACAGAACTTCCGCAAAACGGAAAGAACCTTGCAAAGAGGGAAGTTGTAAGAATCATTACCCCGGCAACTGTAGTTGATGAGGACTATTTGGGCGGTTTTGATTTCAACTATGTTCTGTCTGTTTTCAGAACAGATTGTGCCTGGTGTGATATTTCCACAGGCGAATTCAAAATCCGCAGTCTGGAAAAGACTGCAAGAATCCAAGACATTCAGACTGTAATTGAAATGCTCAGACCCAAGGAAATTCTTGTCTGTGATGATGAGTACTTCCTTGACAGTGCATTCAAAGAGGCAGTTGATTCATCCGGTGCAATGATTACAAAGCTTGCACCGTGGTACTTCAATATCAAAAACGGCTACAAGCATTTGTGCGATATTGCAGGTGTGGCAAACCTTTCTTCCTTCGGACTGGAAAGTTCTGACAAGGGAATAGGGCCTGCTGCAGCTCTGATGAAGTACGTTCAGGAGACATCTAAGGCTTCTGTCAAGCATCTGGCCAACTACAAAGTTGAGCAGGATACCAGGTATGTTGGCCTGGATATGTCTACAAGACGCAATCTGGAGCTTTTCAATAACCTTCACGACGGCTCTGCGCGCTACAGTCTGTTTTCAGCAATCAACAAGTGTCGCACCTACGGCGGAACCAGATTACTCAAAACCTGGATTTCACTGCCGCTGAGAAGCCTTTCTCAGATAGAAGAGCGTCAGAAAAACGTAAAATTCTTTTACAATGACAAGGATGAACTTGATCGAGTTAAGGACCTTATCTCAGGGGCAATGGACCTGAACAGAATTACAACCAGAGTTTTTCTAAACAGGGCTGTTCCCCATGATCTGACAGGTCTATCTCAGGCTGTAAGAACCTTTGTACAGATTGTCAGCGCCAATCCTGAGCACTACAGTTCTTTATTTGAAGCTCCTCTTTCAGACAAAGAGGCTTTTGAGGGTGCAATTGAACTTGCATCTGAGATTGAGAGGGCAGTTGATCCGTCATTTTTGGGCCAGTTTAACGCCGGAGAGGTAATTCTCAGAGGCTATGATGAAGAGCTGGACAGGCTGCGTGATCTTCAGAGCCACAGTGATTCCCTGCTTAAGGACTACCTTGAAGAGGAGAAGGCTGCAAGCGGCATTACCATCCTCAAACTTGGTTACAACAGGGTCTTCGGCTATTATTTGGAAGTTCCCAACGGCCAGCTGTCCAAGGTGCCAGAGCACTTTATACGCAGGCAGACCCTTGTAAACGGAGAAAGGTTCACAACCCCCAAACTGAAAGACTACGAGTATGAAATTCTTCGCTCCTCCGATCAGGCTGCAAGGCTTGAGGAGCAGCTTTTCAAGAATCTGGTCCAGAAGGCCTCCAAGCTCTCGGTTGTATTGAACAGCATGGGCAACTTTATGAACCTTGTAGACGTCTATCAGGGCCTTGCAGTTCTTGCAATTGAGCGTAACTATATCTGTCCGCAGCTTACGGCGGACGATGTCCTACAGATTAAAGACGGCCGTCATCCGGTTGTTGAACAGGTTCTTGGTCCCGGTAAGTTTGTTCCCAACGGCTTGGACCTTGATACTCGTTTTGCACTGATAACTGGTCCCAACATGGCCGGTAAATCCACATATCTCAGGCAGAATGCCCTGATTATTCTTCTTGCTCATACAGGAAGCTTTGTTCCGGCTTCTTTTGCAAAGATAGGGCTTGTGGACAGAATCTTCTGCAGAGTAGGAGCTTCAGACAACCTTTCAGGCGGAGAATCAACCTTTCTTGTAGAGATGCAGGAAACAGCCTATATTCTGAGAAACTGCACCAGAAGCAGCTTTGTCATTGTGGATGAGATTGGCCGCGGTACAAGCACACAGGACGGAATGTCCATTGCCTGGGCTGTAATGAGAGATCTGATTTCAAAGGGCTGCAGAACCCTGTTTGCAACTCATTATCACGAACTGACAATGGTTGATACCCAGGGAATCAGACTTCTTACTTTGGATGTTCAGGAGAACGGAAACAACATAGTCTTCCTCAGAAGAGTTAAAGAGGGTGTTGCCAATTCAAGTTACGGTATCCACGTTGCAAGAATGGCCGGAGTTCCATCTTCTGTTGTTAAAGATGCACGTTCTTTCCAGAGTCGTCATTTTGCAGACTACGGAAGTGAGCAGACAGGAAGCCTCTTTACAGGAAACGGAGAAGAGAAGGTTCCTGTTTCCTACACCAATCCGGCAGTGTTGGAAATTATAGAGAAGATAAAAAACGCAGACCCGGATTCAATGACACCTCTTCAGGCTATGCTGTTTCTTTCTAAACTCAAGGAAGATGCTACAGCTCTTGAAGAAGAGTAACAGCTCCCCAAACTTCTAAATTGTTTTCCTCTAAAATACTCTTACATGCATGAAGACTTGCACCTGTTGTTGTAATGTCATCTAGAATTACCAAAGGAAGGGCGGGCTTTGAATATTTATTTTTTAGTTTGAATCTTGAACGAGCAACTTCAAATCTTTGGCTTCTGTTTAATTTCTTTTGTTGTACAGGGCTGTCTTTGTTGGTAATCAGAATGTCTGAAATATTGTAATTGTATTTACACTTTAGAAATAACAGAACATCTGACATGTGGTCCCAGCCTCTGTTTCTCTTTCCTTTTCTTGATGAAGGAACCTTTGTAAGACAGTATTTGTCCGGTGTAAGACCCAGTTCTGTAAGGGTGTCATAGAACATATCTGAAACAAGATTTGACAATTTTCTTTCACCTTCCAGTTTCCAACGTACAACTATTCTTCTGACAAAAGAGGCGGAGTAGTCATAAACGGAGTAAATCTTCATTGAGCATTCAGGGCATACGTAGAACTCAGATACAAGAGGGTGAAAGCAGGAAGGACAACGGACCATAAAGGTGTCAAAGCGCTCAGTTGCAGCCTGGCGTGAGCAGGTAGGGCAGAGCTTGTTGGGAAGGCCGGGAAGGCGGCATACAGGGCAGTAGTCAAAAAACATATTTTCCTCCGCTATATTATGGTGGCTGAGCGGAAATAAGTTTCCCCTGTATTGACATTTATATGGAATAAAATTACATTAAAGACAGATAATTAAAACGTTGTTTTAAGGAATCGGCAAAAAGCTCGGTTCCTTTTTTTGTGGTGAAGATGCTGAAAAATGAACTGAAAGACAATGAACTGTACCAGCTTCTGAAGCCTGTTGCCGACGGTCTTGATATGACTGTGGTAGAGGTTCAGAAACTGTTTCCCGGTTCTTCTGAGACAAGAGTTGTCATTACTGTCATGAAGAATGACGGTCAGACTTCAATTGCAGATCTTGAGAAGTTCCACAGGTCGGTTCAGAGTCTTCTTGAACTGAAGATAGGACGTGATGTTCTGTCTATGGAGGTTGGTACTCCCGGTCTTGAAAGAAATCTGAAGGATTATTCGGAGTTTGCTTTTTTCAAGGGCAGGAATGCCAAGATTTACGACACTTCCCTGAGTCAGTGGATTGAGGGAACTATTAATGATACAGATGGGGATGCGGTAAAGTTCACTACATCTGATAGTGTAGAAATGGCAATACCGTTTGACCGCATACATAAGGCCAGGTTAGGAGATAGAGATGTCTGAGTTTAAAGAAGCTGTAGAAGCTATGATGAATGAAAAGGGAATGACCAGAGAACTGGTTCTTGAAACTATTGAGCAGACGCTCAAAGCAACATTCAAGAACAAGTACAAGACTGATGAGAATGCTGTTGTCACATTTGCAGATGACCTCTCATCCTTTGATCTTTCTGCAAGAAGAACTGTTGTAGATGATGATGACTATGACGGAAACTTCCTTGAGATTCCTCTTTCAGAAGCTTTGGAAATTACTGATGAAGCAGAAGTAGGTGACGAACTGCTCATTCCTATTGATCCCAGGACATTCAACAGAAGCAGTGTCCAGACAGGAAAGCAGAAGGCTACAAGCAGAATCCGTGAGATTCAGAAGGAAGAACTCTACTCAGAATTCAGAGGCAAGGTCGGAGAGATTATCAACGGCTATGTCCAGGCAATTCACGAGAACGGAGATATCATGGTTGATCTTGGCAAGACATCAGGATATCTGCCCCGTAAGAACCAGAGCCCCAGAGAAACATATCAGAAGAACGATAAGATTCGTTGTTATGTTGAGAGTGTTAAGCCGGATGAGAAGAACGACAAGAACATCCGCGTTCTGCTTTCAAGAGCACATGAAGACTTTATCAAGAAGCTCTTCTACCTCAACGTTCCCGAGCTCAGTGCAAAGGAACCCGGACTTGAGATTAAGTCAATTGTCCGTGAAGCCGGATACAGAACAAAGGTTGCTGTATGGCCCATCAAGAGCGATGTTGATGCTGTAGGTACCTGTGTAGGTCTTAAGGGTGCAAGAATTCAGGCTGTTATGAACGAGATTGACGGAGAGCGCATTGACGTTGTCCGTTGGGATCCGAACCCGCTTGAGTACATTGCAAATGCTCTTTCTCCTGCCAAGGTTGAGAAAATCTATGTTACTGACTATGACAAGAAGATGGCTGTTGCTATTGTTGATCCCGGTCAGCTTTCACTTGCTATCGGTAAGCAGGGTCTTAACGTAAGACTTGTTAACCGCATGTGTGACTGGATTGTAGATGTTAAGACTCAGGAAGACTTTGAGAGCATGGACATCTTTGAGCAGGCAAGAAATGCTGCAGAAGCCGCATTTGACATTCCTGAAGAAGCAGAAGCCCAGAACGAAGAGCCTGTTATTGAGTACACATCTGATACTGAGGACGGAATTCCTCTTGCAGATCTGCCCCTTGATAAGGAAATTATCAGAAAGCTTGAGATTCATGACATTCTCACAGTTGAAGAGTTCCTTGAATACTCAGATGAAGAACTTGCAGATCTTGGAGATATCTCTACAGAAGAAGTTGAGACTATCAACAAGGTTATCAGAGAGAATATTGATATAGTTGAAGATGAAGAAGCAGTTGAAGAAGCAGGCTTTGTATGTCCTAACTGCGGACATCCCATTGAAGAGGGAATGACAGAGTGCCCCAACTGCCACATCGGATTAAGCTTTGAAGCTGCAGATGACGATCAGGAGTGAGAATGGCCGAAGAGAACAAACCCAAAGCTACATTAATCAAAAAAAGCAAGACTCAGCCTCAGGCTGCAGCACCCGCTGCACCGGTGGCTGCTCCAGCTCCTGCACCTGAAAAGAAGAAGGTGCTGCTTGTTAAGAAGAAGCCTGTGGTTGTTGTTAAGGCTCAGGCAGCTCCTGCTCCCGCACCCGCAGCTGCACCTGAGCAGCCTGTTGTACAGCAGGAAAAGCCTGCTCAGCAGCCTGTTCAGCAGCCTGTAAGACCTCAGGTAATACAGCCAAAACCGGCACCTGTAGTAAAGAAGAGTGCAGCCGCAAATACAACTATCAACAACGGCCCTGTTATTATCAAGGCTTCCACAAACCTTCCGCCTATTAATCCTGCAGCTCCTGTTAGAAGCACAGGTTCAAGACAGGTAGGTTCTGTAGGAGGAGTTACATACGGCCGTGACGGTCAGAGAATTCCCAATTCCCAGCGCCAGAGACCTCAGGGTCAGGGCGGTCCTGTAAAGCAGGGTGTCTATACCCCGCGTTCAAGTCAGGGAAACGGCAAACCTGCCTTTAACCGTGACAAGCAGGGCGGTTCATTTAAGCCCGGATTCGGCGGTCCTCAGGGCGGTCGTGGTCCCGGAAGAGGCGGTTTTGCACCTGTAGAGCCGGTTGCAGACGGAAAGAACAAGCGCGTTTACAGCAAGGACAAGGGTAAAGACAGACGCCATGAGGCTACAGAGGACGAGTTTGAACTCAAACAGTTCGGACGTAAGAAGTCTTCAGAACCATCGGCAGTTGTTGCAAAGAACATTGATATCATGAGTTCAATCACTGTCAGTGAACTTGCCAAGAAGATGAATATTAAGGCTTCTGAAATTATCAGCAAGCTGTTCTCTATGGGCATGATGGTCACAATGAACGAAAGCATTGACAGCGATACTGCAACTATCATTGCAAACGAATACGGAACTCAGGTTCATCTGATTGACCTCTACGAGGAAACAGTCATTTCCCGTGAAGAGGATAAGGAAGAAGACCTTGTTCCCCGTGCTCCTATTGTTACAGTCATGGGTCACGTTGACCATGGTAAGACAAAGCTGTTGGATGCTATCAGACAGACCAACGTTGTTGCCGGTGAGTTCGGCGGCATTACTCAGCATATAGGTGCTTACAAGGTAAACATTCCCGGTAAGGGAGATGTAGTATTCCTGGATACTCCGGGTCACGCAGCCTTTACACTGATGAGAGCCAGAGGAGCCCAGATTACAGATATTGTAGTTCTTGTTGTTGCAGCCAATGACGGAGTCATGCCTCAGACACTTGAAGCAATTGACCACGCTAAGGCAGCTAAGGTTCCAATTATTGTTGCCATAAACAAATGTGATCTGCCTGAAGCAAAGCCCGAAAGAGTTATGCAGCAGCTTTCCGATAAGGGACTTGTTCCTGAGGAATGGGGCGGAGACACAATGTACTGCCAGATTTCAGCTTTGAAGAAAGAGGGAATTGAGACTCTTCTTGAGACAATTCTTCTGCAGGCTGAGATTATGGAACTTAAGGCCAATCCCAACTGCCGTGCCGAAGGTAAGATTCTTGAAGCAAGAATTGACCAGGGCCGCGGTACTGTTGCAACTGTTATTGTTGAACGCGGAACTCTCAAGCAGGGTGACTACTATGTTGCCGGTATTTATCCGGGAAGAGTAAGAGCTATGTTTGATGACAAGGGCCGCAAGATTACAAGCGCAGGTCCTTCAACTCCTGTTGAAGTTATAGGTTTGTCCGATGTTCCCAGCGCAGGCGATCCGTTCCAGGTCTGTGAAGATGAAAAGCAGGCTAGGTCAGTCGGTACAAAGCGTCAGGAACTTGAGAGACAGAACCAGGCCAACAAGTTCAAGAAGGTTACCTTGGACAACATGTTTGAGGTCATGCATGAAGGCGATATGAAGGAGCTTAACATTGTCATTAAGGGCGATGTTCAGGGTTCTGTAGAAGCCTTGCAGCTTGCACTTGAAAAGCTCAGCACATCCGAAATCCGCGTAAGAGTTATCCGCGCAGCAGCCGGTGCAATTATTGAAGACGATATCAACCTTGCATCTGCCTCGGAGAACCCGGCTCTAGTTATCGGATTCAACGTCAGACCCACACCCAAGGCTCAGGCCAGGGCAGACGAAGAGCATGTTGAGATTCGCAAGTACAACATTATTTACAACGTAGTAGATGATGTTAAGGCTGCAATGGAAGGTATGCTTTCTCCGGAGAAGACAGAGGTGGACATTGGAACAGCAACTGTACGTCAGGTCTTCAAAGTACCAAAGATTGGACTTGTTGCAGGATGTTATATAAATACCGGTGTTGTAAAGAGAAACAGCTGGTGTCGTGTTGTGCGTGATAACATTCAGCTTTCAAAGGAACTGCTTAAGATTTCTTCTCTCAAGCGCTTTAAGGATGATGCCAGAGAGGTTGCAGCAGGCTTTGAATGCGGCGTAGGAATTGAGAATTTCCAGGACCTCAGAGAAGGCGATATTATTGAATTTGTAGAGATTCAGGAAGTTGCCAGAAAGCTTGAAACATCCGGAGAGTACATCTGATGGAGAACTACAACGCAAAAAGGCTTGAAT
>CADCOT010000077.1 GCA_902803145.1 uncultured Spirochaetales bacterium
GCCCGTTAATACCCTTACCACCCTGCTTCTCGGAGATGTGTACGCACAGCCGGGGTGCAGGGCTGTTTTTATCAAACTGAAGTCGCTTATCAAGGACAGAAGGGCAGATTTCACAGTTATCAACGGTGAAAACGCCTGCAACGGCTTTGGTTTATCAATCCAGAATATGCAGCTTCTCTTTGAATGCGGTGCAGATGTAATTACATCCGGAAACCACATCTGGCAGCAGGAGGAAATCTATCCTCTCCTGGACAGCCAGAGTTGTCTGCTCAGACCTGCCAACTACTCAAACCTTGTTCCCGGACATGGCCTGGCAATCAAAAACAACATTGCAGTAATAAACCTCCAGGGAAGAAAGGACATGCCCCAAACTGAAGACCCGTTCAAATGGGCAACTGAACTGGTAGCCAAGGCAGGAACAAAAACAGTCTTTGTAGATTTTCACGCAGAAAGTGCAGAAGAAAAGGAGGCTCTTGCCTTCTTCCTTGACGGAAAGATTACTGCCCTTGTAGGAACCCACGTTCACGTTCAGACAGCGGATGAGAGAATTCTTCCAAAGGGAACTGCCTACATAACAGACCTTGGAATGTGCGGATGCACAGACAGTGTAATCGGTTCTTCTGCGGAAATCTCAATCAAGCGCCAGCTGACCCAGCTCCCCCTCAAAGCCGTTCCGGCAGAGGGCGAGGGGGTTTTGCAGGGTGTTTGCGTGGTCTCTGATGCAAATACCGGCCGTGCACTTGAAATAGAAAGGTTTACAATCTGATGGCTCAGATTCCTCTTCTTGCCCTTCTTAGAAAGACTTACCCCCAGCTGGATAAAGACAGGGCGGGAGCCCTTGTCAGCTGCAAAAACATCTATGTAAACGGAGAGCTATGCACAGATCCAAAGCAGACTTTTCCATCCACTGCTGCTGTTGAAATTATCTATCCCAAGTATGTTTCACGCGGAGGACTTAAACTGGAAAAAGCCCTCTCTGAGTTTGATTTCCCCACAGAAGGTTTTGTTTTCTTAGATGCAGGTTCCTCAACCGGAGGCTTTACAGACTGTCTTCTCAAACACGGGGCGGCCTTTGTCCACAGCGTAGATGTGGGCTACAACCTTTTGGATTTCTCTCTGAGAAGCAACAGCAAGGTATCTGTCCATGAGAAGACAAACATAATGCATGTTCAGAACCTGGACCCAATGCCGGATGCAGCTGTTGCAGATCTGTCTTTCAGATCAATTTCCGGAGCTGCTCAGAAGGTTTTAGGACTGACAAAACAAAAAAGAATGATTGCTTTGATAAAGCCTCAGTTTGAAGTGCCCAAGGGAACCGAAGGCTTTGACGGTGTTATCAAAGACAAAGACCTTCTTCTGAGCACGATGAAAAGTGTATTCAGAACACTTTCAGAAGAAGGGGTTGGTGTGTATGCAGTCTGTGCTTCACCCATCAGAGGAGCCAAGGGAAACATGGAGTTTTTAGCCCTCCTTGCTCCCTATGACAAAGATGCAATGACAGAACAGCAATTCCTTGAACCGGTTGAGCTTTGCCGGTTTTTCTGACAAAATTGAGGCCTTATGAAAAGTGTAGTAATTATAGGAAGACCTAACGTAGGAAAAAGCACTCTCTTTAACAGACTTACAGGAAAGAGAAGGGCAATAACAGACCCCACTCCCGGAGTTACCAGGGACCTAATGACAGAAACCTGGATTCTCAACGGTCATGCTGTAAGTCTTACAGACAGCGGTGGAGTTCGTCTTGAAAAGGGCGGCTTTGACGAGCTTGTTGCAAAGAAGAGCCTCTCCCTCCCGGAAAAGGCCGACGCAATTATCTTCCTTATGGACTGCACAGAGGTCACCCCTGAGGACCAGAGACTTCTCAAGGAACTCAGACCTTACACAGACAAAATAGTTCTGACAGTCAACAAGATTGACGACGTTACCCGTGAAGACCTTATCTGGAACTTCTTTTCCTTTGGCTACCAGCGTGTTGTAGGCATTAGTTCTTCCCACGGTCTTGGAATCGGAGATCTTGAGGAAACCATAGCCGGCATGCTTGATTTGGACAACGAGGAGGGCCTTGGAGAGGAAGAAGAGGTTCGCGAGTCCGAAAAGCTCAAGCTTGCAATTCTGGGTAAGCCCAACACGGGAAAGAGTACCCTTGCCAACATGCTTACCGGAGATGACATTTCAATTGTTTCACCTGTTGCGGGCACAACCCGCGATGTTGTCAAAGGCAGCTTCTCCTACAAAGGAAATGACTTTACCATCCTTGATACTGCAGGAATAAGAAGAAAGGCCAAAGTTGAGGAGGATGTTGAATACTACTCCGTAAACCGTGCAATCAAAACAATTGATGAGGCAGACGTTGTTCTTCTTGTCATTGACTCAGTTGAAGGTCTTGCAGAGCAGGACAAAAAGATTGCAAACCTCATAGTCAGAAGGGGACGCGGAGTTCTTATTGTCATGAACAAAACAGACCTTCTTAGCGGTGTTGCAAACGAGCGTCAGGCCATTGAAGACAGGGTTCGTTTCCTGTTCCCGGTTCTGAACTTTGCTCCGCTTTGCTTTATCAGCGCAGCAACAGGAGACGGCATTAAGGAAATGCTGGACACTGTTCTGAAGGTTAACAATCAGCTTTCAAAGCGCATAGATACGGCAATTCTCAATACAGCTCTTACCGAGTGGTCTGAATCCTATCAGCCTCCAAGAGGCTCTGAAGGCCACTACAAGGTCTACTACGGAACCCAGATTTCAGTAAGACCTGTAAAGTTCCTCTTCTTCATAAACCGCAAGAAGGACTTCCCTCAGGTTTACATTCAGTACCTGAAGAACTGCATAAGGCGCGACCTTGGTTTCTCTCTGATTCCTGTGGAGATTGACCTTAGAGAACGCGAGCGTTCAAAGAGCAACCACAAGCTTGGCCAGGATGCCAAAGTAAAGAGCAAGAAGGAAGAGACCAAAGCCCCTGCCAAGGCCCAAATCAAAACAGGCGGAAAGGCAAAGGCTGCTCCAAAGGTAAAGAAGGTCGGAGCCAAGGCAAAAGCAAAAGCCCTCCAGGAACAGAAAACTAGATATAAATCAAAGAAATAAGTAATTGGTAAAAATCTTTTATATGGCAAAAGAAGTAGTTTCATAATCTATTTCCCCTTTTGCGTCATCTTCAACTATCTGTAAGGTTGGTTTAGGAATATTGTGATTGATTTTTAATTATCCAATAATTATAATTTAATTATTGGAGTAACTAAGATGCTGGATTTTAGGGGACGATAGGGATGAAAGAGAACTATGATTTTTCAAATTCGGTGAAAAATCCGTATACTGCAAAATTAAAAAAACAGATAACTATTAGGGTTGATTCAGATACGATAGAGTATTTTAAGAATCAAGCAAGCGAAACTGGTATTACCTACCAGAATCTTATGAACTTGTATCTGAGAGACTGTGTGGAAAATAAACGTAAACCTGCTTTCAAATGGAACTGACACTAGGTAAGGTTGTTTTCAAACTTGCGATTATTTTTCTATAATATAGTTGTACAGGTTGAGAATGGACTATAAAGCAGTATGTTTTGACATTGACGGA
>CADCOT010000078.1 GCA_902803145.1 uncultured Spirochaetales bacterium
ACCGCCTAAAGCTGTCAGGCGGATCTGGCCGTCAGCCAAAAGCATTACCTGACGGCAGTCAAGAGGAAGCTTGTTGAGGTGTTCAAGAAGCTCCCCGTCTTCAATTTTCTTCTTAATCATGTCACTCGTATTATGTATTAATGTGAAGAAACAGGCAATCATGTTTGGTAAGTGTTGCCTAAAATAATATAAATTATTATTTTTCCACTTATGAAAAGAATTATATCAACATGTGCGTTACTTCTTTTGTGCTCATTCTGTTTTGCAACAGACATTGAAGAAGTAATTGCAAAGGCCTATCAGAACAGCCCTCAGGTGGAGCAGTATGAAAGGTCCAGACAGGACAGCCTGTTCAGTAACAGCGTTTCAGACAGTTCTTACAAGTACTCAATTACAATTCCTGAAAGCGTTGTTCATAACGAAAAAGGAACCTATTTTCCTACAGCAATTGTTTCTGTTCAATATGACAACAGTAAGATAAATGCAGGGGTAAAAGGCTCAATCACTTCAAGCGAATTCAAAACAAATGAAAGCAACTACCCATACAAGCTTATCGGAAGTCTTGAGGTTTACAAAACATTTGAATTCAAGGATTGGACTACAACTGACTATGCAAGAAAAATCAGAGATGTAAATCTTGAACAGACTTATGCGGCAACTGTTCTCAACTTCAGAAAGAGCGTTCTTGCAGATGTTTACTCCATAGTTGATGCCAAGCACTCACTTACTGAGAGTGAAAGAAAACTGGCAGAATCCCAGAAAGATTACAATGCAAAACTTGCAACAGGAGAATTGAAAGAAGGTACAACTGCCCAGATTAAGGCCAAGATGGCTTTGGACAGCACAGTAAGCGCTCTTGATTCTCAGAAGAAAAGTCTGGAATCAAAACTTTCATCTTTTGAAAAGAACTACGGATTTGCCTACACGGATGTGGACAGTGCCTCAAGACCTGTTCTTGAGTTTGTAAAGAATGCAGACGGCAATTCAAAAGTTTATGTTGCAAAACTTGAACTTCTTTCTGCACAGCAGGCTCTCAACGATAAAACAGGAAAGGGCAGTTCAATAACACTTTCTGCAAATGTTGATCCGACTGTGAACTTCAGTATTGGTTCTGGATATCAGGATACAAATCTGGCACTCGGAGCAGATGTAGGTTTAAAAAGCGGAAACTTTGCTCTCGGTGCAGGTGTAGTTGAGAGTTTCACAAAGAAAGACGGTTGGGGAACTCCTGCCTTTGTTGTGAGCGGTTCATACACAGACGGAAACAAGAACACCAAGGAGATTAATGACCTTGAATCTGCAGTTTTGTCAAAGCAGCTTGCCTATGACACAGCTGTTTTCAACTACAACACAAGTGCAAAGACTGTTGAAGATAATATACAGAAAGCCCTTGTTGCATATGATCAGCTTGAGATTCGCAAGGATTACAACAACAGGATTTTGGACTATACAACAACACTGTATGAAAACGGATTCACAACAGCTAAAGCCTTGGAAGATGCCAGATTTGAAGTTGAGTCTGACAGCGTGGACGAGCTTTTGCTCAACCTGACAGCTCTTCAGCTTGAATGTGAAATAAAGATACTGGCTCTGTGAGCCTGAAATAGAGGATTAACGAAATGGCAAAGAAAGAAAAAGTAAATACGAACCTTACACCGGAGCAGCAGCTTTTTGCTGCAAGAAAAAGGTCAAAACGCATAAAGACTATCAGACGCATCATTGTCTGGGCAATTATCATTGTGGCAGTTGTCTACGGACTGTTTGCATACAACTTCCACTTGAAGAACTCACGTTGGCCCTGGCAGGAAGCCGTGGCAACAACTGAAAATGAAATTGTCAGAACCAAGGTTTACCTTGATACCTATACTACAGATGTAGACATTTCAGGCTATATCCGTGCCTATGAGACACAGGAAGTTATGATTCGTTCTACAGGTGCTGTTACAGCTGTTCACGTAAAGGAAGGAGACAGGGTTAAGAAAGGCCAGCTTCTTGTAGAGACAGACAGCACCGACCAGACTTACAGAGTCAAAAACGCTGAATGGAACCTTGAAAAAGCCAGAATCAGCGGTTCAACAAGTGACAGAGACATGGAGCTTCTTGAGATGCAGCTTGATACTGCAAAGCAACAGCTTGAGAACACTAGGGCTTATGCAAACTTTGACGGCATTGTTGTAAAGGTTTCTATTTCCGAAGGTGACTACTTTGAAGCAGGAAAAGCCGTTATCACAATCATTGATGACAGCAAGTACAAATCCACAGTAGAGGTTGATGAAATTGATGTTCAGCTTCTCAAAGTAGGTATGAAGGCAGACCTTACCGCAGACTCAATTCCCGGAATTCCCTTTGAGGGAAGGGTTACATACATTCCTATGATCGGACGTTACACAAACACCGGAATCGGAGTTATGGATGTTGAAATTGTAATTGATAATCCGCCTGAGAAACTCAAGCCCGGCTTCTCATTTGAAGGAGTAATTGAGGTTGAATCAGAGCAGAGCATGCTTTTGGTCAGCCAGAGTGCAGTAACCACAAAACGCGGAGTCAGCACAGTTACAAAGGAACTTGAGGACGGAACTCTTCAGACTGTAACAGTTCAGGTCAAGTATCTTGGAGAGAACCTCTACCAGATTCTCTCAGGAGATGTGAAGGATGGAGACACTGTTGTTTATACACGTTCTGAAGGCGGTATAGCAGGCCTTATGAGCGGCATGGGAATGATGGGCAGGAGATAATCTATGGTCCCGGTAATTGAACTGGAAAATGTTTCCAGATACTACATTGTGGGCGATTTTGTGGTCAAAGCTCTTGACCAGGTTTCGCTCCAGATACAGAAAGGCGAGTTTACTGCCATAATGGGTCCTTCCGGAAGCGGAAAATCAACTCTTATGAATATGGTGGGTTGCCTTGATACGCCTACGTCGGGAAGAATTCTCATTGACGGGGCAGATATCAACGGTCTGTCAGAGGAAGACCTTGCCTACATAAGAAACAAGAAGATTGGATTTGTGTTTCAGCAGTTCAACCTCCTTCCCAAACTCAATGCTCTGGAAAACGTAATGACGCCCCTGCTTTACACGGGCGATGTCGGTGTTGCAGAGCGCAAACTCAGAGCTCAGGAGGCTTTGGAAAAAGTCGGTCTTAAAGACAGAATGAAGCACAGACCCAACGAGCTTTCCGGAGGACAGAAACAGCGTGTTGCTATTGCAAGAGCCCTTGTAACTCAGCCGTCACTCATTCTTGCTGATGAGCCTACAGGTGCACTTGATACAAAGACCGGAATTCAGATTATGGATCTGTTCAAGGAACTGAACAACGAAGGACACACAATTGTCATTGTTACCCACAATGATGAGATTGGAACATCATGTCCGCGTCTGGTCAGAATCCGTGACGGAAAGATAGAGGAGAACAGTTGATGGCTTGGGAGAATATTAAACTTGCATTTAAGTCAATGTTTACAAACAAGCTCAGAACTTTGCTTTCTCTGCTTGGAATTGTCATTGGTGTAATGAGTGTTGTAACAATCCTTACCCTTGGAAACAGTGCATCAGGAAGTATTTCAGATGCAATTGCAACAGGCGGAACAGATCTTATCACAATCTACACAAACGGTAGTTCTTCAACATTTACAGAAGAATTTGCAGATACTCTAAGACGCAATATTGAGGGAATTGAGGCTGTAGCCCCAATGAACTCTCAGACTGCAAGGGTCAGGTACAAGGACACCGTAACCAGCTACACTGTCAACGGCGTACAGGCAAGCTGGGCAGACCTTATGAAGTACAACGTTTCACAGGGTGAGTGGTTTACAACAGAAGACAACCTTTCCAGACGTCAGGTTGTTGTGCTGGGTTCGGAAGTTGCTAAAAAGCTCTTCCCCGGCGGTGATGCTGTTGGGAACTATGTAAGCGTGTTCAGAACTCAGGCCAAGAGATATTTGGTTGTAGGTGTTATGGAAGCAAAGGATGCCACTTTGAGTGTTTCCTTCAACAATGCTGTTTTCATGCCGTACAACACCATGAAACTCAGACTTGGCGGAAGCTCCAGAGTAGGGTCTTACATTGTAAAAGTGTTTGAAAACCATGATTCCACTACAGTTTCAGATTCAATTAGGGATTATTTGGATAATCTTGTAGGCTCTGATAATTACACAATCTTTTCAGCTTCAACACTGACAAGTATTGCTAATGAGATTACAGGAACATTTACAACATTCCTTGCTGCCATTGCCGGAATTTCACTTCTGGTAGGCGGAATTGGAATTATGAATATAATGCTTGTTTCTGTTGCAGAGCGTACAAGAGAGATAGGTATCAGAAAGGCTCTTGGAGCTAGCCCCAAAGTAATCAGAGGTCAGTTCATAACAGAGGCCATAGCACTTACAATGCTTGGTGGACTTCTGGGAATTCTTTTGGGTACATTTATAAGCAAGGCTGTTACAAATCTTGCAGGATGGTCTTTCAAGATTTCAATTCCGGCCTATGCACTTTCTGTGGGATTCTCTATGGTCATTGGAGTTTTCTTTGGCTGGTATCCGGCAAAGAAGGCTGCAAAACTTGATCCTATAGATGCGCTTAACTACGAATAATTCATGCTACAATAAACTGTATGAGTGCTGACAAGAGAAAGTTCAAATTTGTAGAAGGAAAGGAGCCGGTGTTTGTTTACACCGGTCTTCTGCTTGTCTACATACTGATCTTGATTCTCATTGCCTTTGTTTTCATCAACCTTCAGGACAAGATTTGGCTTGAGATGAAGTTTGATTCGGAAAAGGCTTTCAACTCTGTTTACATGACACTGGATGACGGTAAGAAAAGCGTAGAAAACGCAATGGCAGACGCAAAAATATCGGCCGTAGGCCTGTACAGTGCAACAGGGAAGGCTGTAGAGCTTTTCGGGTCAGCACCGGAGACCTTGCAGGTTTCGCGTTTGGCAGGGGCAAGACAGAGCGGAACAGACTCCACTACGGGAATCTACTTTTTTGTTGAGAGCTCGGATGACATTGAGTATCTGAGGCTTTCAAGGTTTACATCCATTCCGGGAGCCAGCTTTATCTATGATCCCAATCTGGCTCAGTCCTTTTTGAACTATCCTGAGGTTATCTACGTCAGGTTTGACGGGTCGGCTTACTTTAAGAAAATTACACAGGCAAGAATTCTTTCAATAGCTTCAGCTGTTTTAATGACAGTTGTTCTCTACTATGCGTTCAGCATTTACAATGCAAACAGACGTTACAGAAATGCACTTCTAAAGCATGAAAACCTGGTCAGTTTGGGTGCGGCTGCAAGAACTCTCACACATGAAATTAAAAACCCTCTCAGTGCAATGACAATTCAGATGGTCTTGCTCCACAAGATGCTAGGTAAGGAGTATGAGCAAGATCTTGATTTGATGGACCATGAGATTGAGAGACTGACAAATCTTACAAACAGGGTAAGTGAGTTTATCAAGGACCCTGTCGGAAATCCTCAAAAGCTGGATTTGGTGCCGTTCTTAACAGGAATTTCATCTTTGTTCCCCAATCCTGTCAAACTGAATTTCAACGGTATGGAGCATGCCGTGGTAATGTTTGACGAGGTACGTGCCCGTTCGGTTTTTGAAAACTTGATTAAGAATGCAATTGAAAGCTACTCCAACGGAGAGCCTGATGTTGAAGTTGAGCTCTCAAGAGTTAAGAAAAAGAAGATTGAAATTGAAATACGTGACCGGGGTGACGGTCTTCCGAAGGAAATGACCGAAACTCTGTTTGACCCGTTCTTTACTACAAAGACAAAGGGTTCGGGAATCGGACTGTCAATTTCCAGGCAGTTTGTTGTTGCAGCAGAAGGTAAGCTGAGTCTTGAGTCGCGTAACGGAGGCGGAACAATAGCCCGTGTTGTTCTTCCTGAAGTTGAGGAGTCATTATGAGAGTCCTGATAGTTGATGATGAAGTTAACATCAGAGAGCTGATGAAGCGATTTTTAGGTCTTGAGGGTATTAATGCAGATGCGGCTGAAAACGGTTTTTCTGCACAAAGAATGATTCAGGAGCAGGCTTATGATGCCTGTCTTGTGGATCTTAAGATGCCGGGTATGGATGGCCTTGAGCTTATTCAGTGGATTCGCTCCGAAGGCTTCAGAATGCCTGTGATAATGGCAAGTGCCCACGGGGAAATTACAGACGCAGTAAAGGCTTTGAAAGACGGGGCTCAGGACTACGTTGTAAAGCCTTTTGACCCGGAAGAGTTGATAATAAGAATAAAGAGTCTTGTAGAGGCTCAGAATCTGAGAAATATAAAAGAAAATGAAAACAGGCAGGAAAGCGAGCGTGCCTTTGTCGGTGAAAGCATTCAAATAAGAAAGATCAATGAATTGATCGGCCGTATTGCAACTACAAATTCCACAGTTCTCATTACAGGAGACAGCGGAACAGGTAAGGAAGTTGTTGCTAGAAACATCCATGCACGCAGCGGGGCAATGGGGCCTTTTGTTCCTATCAACATTGGCGGTGTGCCTGAGAATTTGCTTGAAAGTGAATTGTTCGGTTATGAGAAGGGTGCATTTACAGGGGCAGTGAGCCGTAAGCAGGGAATGTTTGAACTTGCCAGCGGCGGTACTCTGTTTTTGGATGAAGTGGGAGAGATGCCCCTTGCCCTTCAGGTAAAGATTCTGCGTGTTCTTCAGGAGAGGTGCATAACCAGACTTGGAGGAACAAGTACAATTCCTATCAATGCAAGAATAATTTGTGCTACAAACCGCAATCTGGAGGATGATGTGCGTGAGGGCAGATTCAGAGAAGATCTGTTTTACAGACTGAACGTTGTCCGTATTCAGATTCCGCCTCTCAGGGAGAGGAAAGAGGACATTCCTGTTCTTGCACATTTCATTTTGCAGAAACTGAACGTTTCCATGGGACGTCATTTTACAGGTTTTACTCCTAAGGCAATGGAGATGCTGAAAAACCATTCGTTTTACGGAAATGTAAGAGAACTTGAAAACATTTTGGAGCGTGCTGCAATCTTTGCAGACGGAGATCTTATTACGGAAAACGAGCTGGATCTGAGAGGATCGTCGTTAAGACAGCCGGAGAAGAACAATCAGAGTGTTGGAACTCCGCTTACACTGGCAGAGGCTGAGAAGATTGCAATTGAAAAGGCCCTGCGAAGGTGGGAGGGAAACCGCACCCGTGCCTCTGAGGAACTTGGGATTTCGCGCAGGACGCTGATTACAAAAATTCAGGAATACAACATAGAAATATAATCGGAGAGAACAATGAAAAGACATTGGAATTTGGAAGCAATTTATGCAACTGCAGAGGAGTTTGAGAAGGACCTTAAGAAGGCCTCTGCAGATCTTAAGAAAATCAGAAAGATGCTGAACGACGATGGCAATGTAGACCTTGGCAATCTTGTAAGCCTTATGAATGAGATGAACGACACTCTTGAGACTCTCTATGCTTACACATCTGCAAAGGTGACTGTAAACACTTCTGATAAGGAAAGTGTTAATGCACTGAACAAGGTTGAAGAACTTGGAATGGACAGTGCTGTAGTTGACACTTTGTTCTCAAGCTTTGTTGCTTCAAACCCTGAGAAGGTTCAGGCATTTGTTTCGGAAAATCCCGATTACAAGTATGTTATGAAGAAAATCTCTGAAGATGCATCCCACATGATGAGCAAGGAACTTGAAGAGCTTGCCGCAGACCTTATGAGAAGCGGAAGCGATGCTTTCTCACGTCTTCAGGAGAGCATTTCTTCCTCTGCCTGTGCAGAACTTGATCTTTCCGACCTTGGTCCTGAATTGGCAAAGCTTGGCGGAACAAAGACAGTAATTGAACTGAGAGCTCTTGCTACCCACAGTAACCGTGAAGTAAGACGCAGAGCCTATGAGGCTGAAATTAAGGTTTGGAAAGAGCATGAAACAGCTTTTGCCTTTGCTCTTAACAGCATAAAGGGAACAAGCATTTCTCTTGAAAAGAGACGTCATTGGGATTCTCCTATCCAGAGGTCCTGTTCAACTGCAAGAATTACAGAAAAAACACTTGCAGCTCTGATAATGAGCCTTGAAAAGTACCTGCCAATGTTCCGTAAGTATCTGAAAGCCAAGGCAAAGATTCTTGGTGTTGAGAAACTTGCATGGTATGACATTATTGCTCCGGTCGGAGAAAACTCCAAAGAATATACCTATGATGAAGCTCTGGCACTTGTTTCTAAGTTCTACGGAGCTTTCAATCCGGATATGGGGCAGTTTGCCAAAAACGCATTTGAGAACAACTGGATTGATCCGTTCCCAGCAAAGGGTAAGACAGGCGGAGCCTATGACACTTACTTCCCCAAGATTAAGGAAAGCAGAGTTTTTGCAAACTTTGACGGCACCTATGACGGGGTGTCTACATTTGCACACGAACTTGGTCACGCATGGCATGATCACATTGTAAGTGAGAAGCCGGCACTGCTTAGGTCTTACCCCATGACCCTTGCAGAAACCGCCTCCATATTCTCCGAGTTCATTGTCTTTAAGGGAGCTTTGGAAGAAACAAAAGGTGGGGACAGGCTTGTCATTTTGGAGCAGTTTGTTCAGAGCGCCTGCCAGGTCTGTGTAGACATTCTCTGCCGTTTCTACTTTGAGCGTGAAATCTTCAAGCGCCGTGCGGAAGGCGAGCTTATGGCTCAGGACTTCTGTGAAATCATGCTTGATTGCCAGAGAAAAACCTACGGCAGCGGCATTGATGAAAAGCAGATGCATCCGTACATGTGGGCAGTAAAAGGCCACTACTACAGCACAGGATTCAGTTTCTACAACTATCCCTATGCCTTTGGTCAGTTGTTTGGCCTTGGGCTTTACTCAAGAAGCCTGAAGGACACAGACGGCAAGCCCTTCTATCAGAAGTACAACAAGCTTCTCTCTCTGACAGGCCAGCTTTCGGCAAAGGATGTTGCAAAGACAGCCGGCATTGACCTTGAAGATCCTTCATTCTGGGAGGAGGGACTTGAGATAATTGCATCCTACGCCAAAGAACTGGAAGGTTATGTTTCTTGAGATAACGGACCTTTCCAACAGCGGCTCCGGCATTTCACGCCTTGAAGACGGGCGCCTTGTTTTTGTGCAGGGTGCCCTGCCGGGCGATGTTGTTACAGCCGAACTTCTTTCTCAGAAGTCTGACTACGCTACTGCCCGTACCTTGGAAGTAGTTACTCCTTCACCTGACCGTGTTGAGTCTGTCTGTCCGTTTTCTTCTTCATGCGGTGGCTGTTCTTTAATTTGCATGTCTTATCAGGCCCAGCTTGCCTTCAAGCAAAAGCAGTTTGAAACGGAAATTCACCGCATAGACCCCTCTGTTTTGATAGAGGAGCCTGTAAGCGGCCCGCCTTTGCACTACAGAAGCAGGGCTCGCTTTCGCTATATTTTAAAAGACGGCAAACCTTTATTAAGTTTTTTTGAACAATCTTCAAACAACAATATTCCCATCACATCCTGCGCCATTGCGGACAATGCCTTGAATGCCTTTATTGCAAATCCGCCAAAGCTAAACGTTTGGGAACTTGAAGATTCCCAGCTGTCCTGTATAACAACAGACAATGGTGTTCTTTATGACAATTCTGTAGGAAAGATAACAATCACAGCTGCACAGAAAACCTGTACTCTACATGTGTCAAACAGCGTTTTCTTTCAATCAAACCTAGTTCTTCTTCCTAAATTGATAGACAAGGTTGCGTCTTCTGTGCAGGGCAGGGAAGTTATGGATCTTTACAGCGGAGTAGGTACTTTCAGTTCCTTTGTTGAGGACAAGTGCCATGTAACCGCTGTTGAGCTTAATAAGAACTGTCTTTCTCTTGCTAAGCGCCATCTGAAGAACACAACATTCTTTACAGCGCCGGTGGAGAAGTGGAAGCCCTCTGTCTCCCACGTTGATACAATCATTGTGGACCCTCCGCGCACAGGTTTGGACAAGAACGTTCCGTCCCTGTTAACGTCTTTCAATGCTTCCACACTTATCTATGTCTCATGTTATCTTCCCACTCTTGCAAGGGACCTTGGCCGCCTTAAACAACTGGGCTGGAAGATTGAGAGTGCACAGATGTTTGATTTTTATCCGAATACTCCGCATGTCGAGACGGTAGTTCTGATGTCGCGCAAGTAGTGTGGATAAAACAAATTATATAAACATTGCCTCTCAATGACCTTTAATTCCTGCTCCAAAGGTAGTTTGCGCATAGAAGTCTATGGAACTGTCCCGGTTCCTACTAATAGGAGGGTTGAGACTGCAAGGTTGCTTTTCGGGGGTAGGTTGAGACCTTATAGTTGCTTTTTGGGGGAAGGTTGAGACTGCAAGTCTGCTGTCAGGTGAAAGGGATAAAAAGAGGCGGCCACATCAGAGAGATGAAGCCGCCTAGGGTAGAGCTGTTCAAAGTTATTCTGAAAGTATCTTCTTTGCGAGGATTAAGGCCAGTGCAGCCTGCTCCTGGATTGTTGATTCAGATTTTCCGAGATTTAGTCCGATCTCATGATGGGACATCTCGTTGTACAGGCCT
>CADCOT010000079.1 GCA_902803145.1 uncultured Spirochaetales bacterium
TGAGTGTTTTTTCCATACTTGCCATTGTTTTGCTAAGGTTCTCAAGTTCTTTACTTTCATGGATATTAAGTGAGGCAAATCTCTTTGTAGTCAGACCGGCCTTCTTATCCTTGGCATACTGGTCTGCAGCCCGCGATATTGCATTGATAGGATCAACTACGTTCTTCTTGATTGCATCACTTAGGGCCCAAGCAATGAGAATAGAAGCACAGAGCATGGCAATTGCAATAGGAGCTGCAAAATTGATAAGGATGCTGAATACGTTGCCTATTCCAACATCTACCAAAACATAGAAGACAATATTGCCGTCAGAATCATAGACAGGAACACCGGCAGTTGAAAGCCAGCCGTAGTTTTTGGTGTAACTTACATCGTAAAGGATTCCGTTTCCGTCCCAATCTAGGAACTTGGCAACTTCCCTGCTCTCAACTTCCTCCCAATCTCCGGGATAGAAAGTGTCTTCATCAGACGGATCAACAAAGTAGACCAAAACACTTCTTTCCCTGTCAAACATTCCAATGTATATGTCCGATATTGTGGAATCATTGAAAAAACCCAGAAGAATACTTTTCAAGCGGTAATAAGTGCTCTCCTGCCCGGTATCTATTGACGAGAAATACTTCCTGTATTCCTCGGTGCCCATCTGCTGTTTCTGTTCCTCAGTCAACGAGTAATAAATGTCCATAATCTTTTTGGACAATCCAATTGAGTCCGCACCGTGGACCAAGGAACTTTTAGCATGGGAAACAACGTTATACGAATTCTCAATCGTGCTGGTATAAATCTGCCTACTGTATAGGGCAATTCCTATGAACAGGGCAGTCGTTCCCAGGAGTATACAGCTTATAACAATAAGCCGTATGGTTTTTACTGACATTGATTCCGATTTGCGCCGCTTCATTCCAGTTTAATTATGACTCATACTATATAATTCAATCAAGTTAGCATCTTGTCTCTTTTGCTATCATTATTGATACAACAGTATTATCGGTCTCTTCCATACCCTCGTTACACAAACGTGCAAGATTATCTATGGTCTCTGCAATGCTGCTTCCTACAATTCCGCTCTCTTTTCCGGGGGTTTTATTCCTCATAGCCAGGCGCACACTCATTGAAGCGCATTCCAAGCTTGAATAAATTTTCAGAGCACATGTGCCCTTTGCACCGTCGCAAATTATTCCTGAAAGATTGCCCACCATTGTATTGAGAACACCTTTCATCATTGCAGGTCCTCCTCCAAGCAGATAGGCCCAGGCACATGCTGTGCCTATCGATGCCGTAAAAACTCCGCACAAAGCAGATAGACGGTTTTTATGAGCCGCAAGGATCAGCCCTACAAGTTCACTTACACAGACCGCTCTTGCCATCTGCTCATCCGTACAGCCAAGATAGTCTGCAAGAATCTTTACCGGAACCGTTACTGTAATTCCCTGGTTGCCGCTGCCGGAATTAATGATTACAGGCATTGAGCAACCGCTCATTCTTGCATCTGAGCCGGCAGCCGCATAGGCAGCACCTTTTGATAAAGCATCCTTCAAAGATGCAGGAGGCATGGGGATATCGGCAGACATGGTTCTGCCTACCTCAAGACCAAAACCGTTCTTAATTGAATGTTCTGCTATAGCCATGTTCGTTGAAACGGCCTTGAGAACAAAGTCCAGATTCTTGAAATCTACTGTATTGGCAAAATCAATTACATGCTCAATGGAAAGGTCTCTTACAAGTGAAGCTGTGTCATCGGAGTTTTTTTTATCCGAAATAGGAAGAGATAAGAGCACTTGCCCGTCCTTTTCAAGCTGGCAGAACCTGTCATGGCGGGAAGAAATTGTTGCAACAGCATAGTGCCCGTCAGAAGAGTCTGCCCTGACACTGATAAAAAGAGCCGGAACATCACGAACCAATTCTGTAGTTACATCCAGCTTAAGAGCCATATCAGTTTGCTTGGGAGTAACTGAGGACAGAATGCTCAATCCGTTACCGGTATTTCCTACTGCATAACCCAACGCAGCGGCAATATTCAGCCCCTTTTTGTCGGAAGACGGAATACCAACACCCATTGTGTTCTTAATCATATCTTTAGAAGCTTTTACAGACAATTTGACATTGGGCAACGCGCCTAGAAGCTCACTTGTCTTTGCACTGCAAAGTGCAGCTGCAGCAGGTTCCGTGCATCCCATTGCAGGGACCATTTCTTTTTTCAGTATTTCAAGAAGATTGATGTCCATATCTGAATTATACCATAAAAAAACGAGCCTGATTCTTTTGAACCAGACTCGCCTATCATTTTGATAATCAGTTTCAGTTAAGACCTAAGTGCTTCTTAAGCCAGACTACATCGTATTCGGAAATATCAACGTTCTTTTCATTGAAACGCTCAGTCTTTCTGAAATCATTCTTCTCACCTGTAAGCCTGTTAAGCAGGTAGGTGTAATCGTCAGCACTTGATTCAGCAAGAGCTCCGTTTACGTTCAGATAGTTAATGCGCTTTTTCTTTGCATTCTTCTCTGCCCTCAGTGAAGCACGTTTCTGCTCATCCTCTGTAGCTCTGATTTCAGAATTAAGTGCCTTTACTTCAGCCTCAAGCTGAGTAATTTCTTTTTTCATTTCATCAGCTCTGACCGAACCGTTCTTTGCAAGAACTGTCAGATCCTTCAGAGAATTGATTCCGTAGAATCTGGGAGCCTTCTTTGCAGGTTTCTTGGCTGCAGCAGGCTTTGCAGCTGCCTTAACCGGAGCCACCTTCACGGGCTCTGCCTTTGCGGGCTCTGCCTTTGCGGGTTCTGCCTTCACAGGCTCTGCCTTTGCGGGTTCTGCCTTAACGGGCTCTTCCTTTGCGGGTTCTGCCTTAACAGGTGCTGCAGGAGCAGCAGCTTCCTCAGCATCTCTTCTTCTCTTTGAAGAGATAAGAAGGACGATAATCAGAATTATGATTGCAACTACAAGCAGATAAATGACAACCGGAACATTGCTGCTCTTTGCCGGTTCTGCTTCAGGTTCAGGAACAACTTCAACAGAAACAGTGGTTTCGGATGCAGAAGCCGGTGCCGGGGCCGGTGCCGGGGCAGGTGCCGGTGCGGGTGCGGGTTCAGGAGCCGGTGCGGGTGCAGGTTCAGGAGCCGGTGCGGGTGCAGGAGCTGGAGCGGGTGTAGACTCGGGTTCAGCAACAGGTGCTACAACAACTACTACAACCGGTTCCGGATCTGCAGGTTTTACAGGTTCTGACTGTACAGTTACAACAGGAGTCTCAACAACAGGTTCGGAGACTACTACTGTAACAACAGGAGCCTTCTCTTCAAATGTAGGAACAGAAACTACAAGTTTTGTAGGACCTGATGCATTTGGAGCAGGACCGTTCAGATACTCATCAAGCTTTGCAAATTTTGCATCGTACTCTTCCTTAGACATTGCTTTTGCAAGTTTGAGTACTGCTGTTGAATCTTTATAAATTGTAAGAACAGAACCGTCAAAATTATCTTCAAGAATCTTGCAAGCGGCTGCGCCGGCATCAAGCAGATCCTCGTCTGAAAGACCTTCTGTATACTGGATGATAATCTTTTTTGAATTGACTCTTGTGAATCCGAATTCATAACCTTCTGCGTTGACAGTATAGTCAGCAGTAGTGCCGTATACTCCGGCACAACCGGCCAGAAGCAGGGAAACAAGAACTAATAACGTAAAACTTAAAACAATGTTTTTTCTCATATCATATCCCTCCCGTCACGCTTATATGGTAAATGCAAGTCCGAATCCGGGGGCAAACGAGAATGCAACCAAAGAATCTTCTCCCTTGGGCATTGTTGCGTAACAAGTACCGCCAAACTGCATGGCCACACTATCGGTCATCTTAAGATACAAGTTAAAGCCAGCTTCGGTTGTGAAGTAGAAATCTGCCTTGTTATTAATTAACTTAGCTTCTGCTCCGGCTCCGATTTTTACCCTCATCATGGTTGCATGGCCCACCATGAAGTGGTATCCGAAAGTGTTGGACAGTCTGATTACTTCCGGTCCTTTTGAAAGTGAGCCATCAGTCAAAGTCATTAAGGATGCATCAAGACCAATGTCAAATCCGTTTTTGAGAAAGCATTCAGCGCTGAGCCTGAAACCGGCACCGCGGACTGATTCACTGCCTTTTATCTGCCAGTCAAAATCAAGACCTCCGGTTATCTGAACCTGGGTTGCTTTCTTCTGGTAGTAAGACAAACCTTTTTTCTCTACAG
The DNA here is from genome assembly GCA_902803145.1 of uncultured Spirochaetales bacterium. Lineage (GTDB taxonomy): Bacteria > Spirochaetota > Spirochaetia > Sphaerochaetales > Sphaerochaetaceae > RUG14846. The sequence goes on from CADCOT010000079.1 coordinate 4,218, forward strand.
TTGATTGGGCAAAAAGCGGTAACGCAACTGCAAGTACAATGATAAGAACAGCTAAAAACCTCTTCATTTTCATATCCCTCTGTCTTTTAGTTTAAAACAAAAAATCATTCATTTACAATCAATTCCGTATCTTCTTCAAGAATCTTGTCTTCCAGATTAAGTCTGATGAACGGATTGTGAATCCTCTTATAGGTAGAATCCGTCATTTCACCAGCCTTTGAAAGAGCAAGTGTCTCAAAGGTATGATATCCAAGAGCATTCTTCACAAGAATGTTACCTGTGGAGTAAACAACAGGAGCATTTGTTTCAACAATATTTGATTCATTCATTTCAATATCAAAGTTGCCTGACTGTGCTGTATAAAGCTTTACAGGTGCATTTGACTCATGAGAAATGTCAAGGTTATCTATTACAACAATCTTGTCGGAAGATTCAAAATAACCATAATAATCAACAATTATGTTCTTTGCCCTGATGTTATCAGCATAAGTTTCAAAACTCAAAGTCTGTACATTTATATTCTGAGCCTCAATATCCTCATTGGTCTTCTTATCATCCCAAATGATTGCAAACGGGAATTCAATAGAGCCGATATCGGAAATACTAATGTCTGATCTCTTGTCAGTATTGAGGAAGGCATAACCGCTTCCGGAAAGTGAAGCATTGACGTTGATAGCAGACTTTTCCTCTATGACAGTAAAGTTGTGAGTGAGATCTGACTTATCTCTGAAATACTTTCCATCGTTGTCAACAAACATTCCGTTTATAACTGTATTGTTAAGGTTTACACCGCCGATAAGAGAAGTAATCTTTGTCTGTGCATATCCATCATTGGATGAATTTGCATATACCGGTCCTTGAATGTAAATTCCCGGTTTTGAAATCAATACATCATTCAGGTAAACCCTATCAAGATACATGACAATTTCAGAATTATTGAAACCGTCAATAACAGCTACATCCTGATAGGTGTCACTTGTATTTGTAATCTTTCCGATAACAAGAGGATACTTGTTGAGTAAACCTGTTTGCTCAGGTTCGCTTATGTTTATTGTTCCGAATCCGTGATAGATATTGATTGGGCCGTTTCCGTACGGACTCTCAAATACTATCTGATTCTTACGGTAAGGCTGAACAAATGTCAGAGAACCCTGGTAGTTGTTCATATCAAACA
>CADCOT010000080.1 GCA_902803145.1 uncultured Spirochaetales bacterium
CTGCAATGTTTGAAGCCCTTGGCGATGAATACTCCGAGTACTACCCTCTTTCTCAGGCAGAGCAGTATGAAGAAGAAAACTTTGGCCAGTATGGCGGCATAGGAATTGTTTACAGAAAGCCTACTGACGATTTCTGTAACCTTGAACAGGTCTATCCCAACACTCCAGCATCAAAGGCCGGACTACAGCCAGGAGACCAGATTACCCACCTGAACGGAGAAAGCGTTATCGGAATGACCTCTACTGATACACAGAAGATAATGAGAGGAGAACCCGGAACAGAACTGACCATTACAGTACTCAGAAGCGGGGTTTCCTTTGATGTAACTATGGTCAGGGAGAAAATCACTACTCCTTCAATTGAATACGGTCTTCTTGAAAAAGGAGTAGGATACATCCTGATTCTGAAGTTCATGAACAACACAACCTTGGCAGACTTCAGAAAAGCAATGAATGAAATGCTTTCACAGGGAATGACTTCCCTGGTAATTGATTTGAGAGACTGCGGAGGCGGAGATGTTCTTGCAGCTCTTCAGATTGCAGATCTTTTCATTTCAAATTCAGAACTTCTGAAAATTGTGTATAAAGATGAATCCAAAAATCAGACAATCAATGCTACCAGAGGTCTGACCTACTCTGCAAAAATTCCAATTGCTATTCTGACAAACGGCTACACTGCAAGCGCATCTGAAATTCTTGCTGCAACAATGAGAGACAACGGACGTGCCACCATTATCGGAAACAAAACATACGGAAAAGGTGTTATGCAGGGAGTTTCTTTGCCCGGAAGCCAGGACCAGTACAAATACACAATGGCATATTTCTACCCGCCCTCAGGCAATGAAATCAATAAGGTTGGAGTTTCCCCGGATATTGAATCGGAATTCCCCGAGCTTGAAGGCGAAGAACTTGAGAAGTTTGTTGAATTCCTGAAATCAGATGCCTTGGACAAGTGGAAAGAAGAACATCCTGAATATACAAAGGAAAATGTAATTGCATTTGCAGACCACTATGAAGACACAGGCTTCCCCCGCATTTACCTTCTTCTGCGAATGAGAGACAGATATGAAGTTGATCTCCCTTATAAAGATCTGCCTGTTGCGGATTTGTGGTTTGATGTTACCTTGCTTGATGCCATTGATTATCTGACAGCCAAAACAGGAGCAAAATGAGACTCTACCTTCTGCCTCCTGATTTTTCTTCCACTTCCCCACTGGTTCTGAAGGGCAAAGACTACAACTACGTAGTCAACGTTCTCAGACTTAAGGAAGGGGGCAGAATGACAGGAAGGGACAGAACAGGAAAACCTTGGAATCTTGTCATTGAAACAATTACTTCAGATTCGTGCATCCTGATAGCAGAAGAAGCTGAAACTGTTTCTGAAACAACAGATTCCCTTCCGCAGGCAAGGCCGACTGCAAATATTATCCTGTATCAATGTCAGCCCAAAGGCCGCAAAATGGAAGATATTATCCGAATGGCTACAGAGGCCGGTGTTCTGACAATAGTCCCGGTCAAAAGCAGGTATTGCGTATCGGACATATCTTCAAAAGAAAACACAAAACTTGCCAGATACAACGCAGTAATCAAAGAGGCTGTTCAGCAAAGCGGTTCCTTGGCTCCTACAACGGTTGAAGGTGTTGTTGACATCTCCGATGTCCCAAGTCACTTTGAACAGGTTTGCAACAAGCTTAACCAAAAAGGAATCGGTTTGTTCTTCCATCAGTGCAAGGCAAAGGAAGATCAGAAAGACCTTGTAACACTACTGAAAGGTTTTAGCGGAACGGTCGGTATTCTTATCGGCTCGGAAGGCGGCTTTTCAGAGGAAGAAGTAAAGCTCCTTATGACTAAAGCATTTAACCCTGTTCTTCTTAAAACAAATATTCTCAGATGTGAAACGGCTGCAATTTATTCGGTTGCCGCAGTTCAGACAATTATTGAAAACTAGTTGTGCATAACTTGTGCATAGCAGCTTTCAAATAGTGTTAACCACAACTACTTAACACCCCAAAATCTATTAAAAACCTATATAAGTTTTAATGGCAAAACAGCAGAAATAAACAAGCATTTTCTTTTCCTGTAATAAATTATGTTATAGTGTCATTCATAGTGGCTAAAGTAAACCAAACACCCTATTGACACTGCTTTGTCAAAAGCTGTGCATAACTTGTGCATAGTTTATGCTTTTTCTTTGTATTTATTGGAAATAAAGAAAAACCTTACAACAAACAATACTTGCAGTTGAAAACAACACGCGCGCAGGGATACACTTATTCTATGACCACTAATACAGGAAAAGTATACGGAATAGGTAATCCTCTTATAGACGTTATAGTAAACGTCACAGATCAGGATCTTGAATCTCTGAGCCTTCACAAAGGCACTATGAACCTCATTGACTCAAAGACCAGAAATGACCTTGTGTCTTTCATAGGCACAAAAAGAGAGGAACCCACCTACTCTTGCGGCGGTTCCTGTCCTAACACTGTCATTACCCTCTCCTCTCTTGGAATCAACACAACCCTTGCCGGAAAGGTCGGTAATGACGAGTACGGAAAAATATACAGAGAGCGTCTTTCTTCTCTCAACGTTAAGGACAACCTGGCAGTATCGGAAAACCACACCGGTTCTTCTATAATCTTGGTAACCCCAGATTCAGAGAGAACAATGAACACCTTCCTTGGTGCAAACAGAGACTTCTCTCCTGAAGATGTTGTAGAAGATGAAATTTCCAGCGCATCAATCTTTCACTTCACGGGCTACATGTGGGACACAGAGAACCAGAAACAGGCTGTAAAGAAAGCCCTTGCAATTGCAAAGGCAAAGGGAATCAGAGTTTCTTTTGACATAGCAGATATGTTCGCCGTTGGGCGATATAGAGATTCATTCATGGAGTTGATCAAATCCAGCTGCGATATTGTCTTTGCAAACAAAGAAGAAGCAAGAAGCCTGTTTGACAACTACGATGCCTATGAGTGTTGTCGCAGCATGGGAAAGCTCTGTGAAACAGCTGTTGTTAAAAACGGTAAGCGCGGATCCTACATCTGCCATCAAGGAAAGATTTTCTCAATCCCTGTCCAGGGACCTGAAGTACCTGTTGATACCACAGGAGCCGGAGACACCTACGCAGCAGGTTTCCTCTACGGACAGTGCAAAGGCTACGATATAGAAAAGAGCGGCGATATTGCCTCCCTTCTTGCCGGCCAGATAATCAAACAGACCGGTGCCCAGTTCTCAAAGGAAAAATCAGAAGAACTGAGAAAACAACTGGAAGAAAACTTCTAAATAACAAACAAAAAAATAGGAGTCGTGGAAAAATCCGCGGCTCCTTCTCTTTTATCTGTATTCTCTCTTGGAGATTATTCTGACCTGTTTGTAAAGGCCCTCGCCTTCACTCTTGGTCTCTATGCCCGTAACATCGTTCAAGGCTGTGTGAACCAAACGTCTTTCGTACGGGTTCATCGGCTCCAAAAGCCTGCTTCTGCCGGTCTTGCGAACCTGCTGAGCTGTTCTATAGGCTTCTTTGATAATCTGGTCTTCGTGGCGTGTTCTGTAGCCCTCTGCATCAACAATTATCTTTCTGCCGGAATCAAGACGTCCTGCAAACACGTTTGCAATAATCTGGAAGGCATCAAGGTTCTTTCCCTTTCTTCCGATAATGATGTTGGAATTATCACCCTCAAGTGAAATGCAGACCTTTCTGCCCTTTCTGGCAGTTACAACGGCTTTGCATTCATAACCCATGCGGGAAACAACACCTTCAAGGAAGGAGCAGACCTTTTCTTCAAATTCGCTGTCCTGCTCAAGGGTCTCTTCTTCCTCTTCAGGCTCCTCACTCTCTTCATAGACCATGGGTGTTTCTTCTTCGGGTGCTGAATCTACGTTAACGCGGATTTTTACATTACCCTTCTTGAAGAGGCCTCTTCTTCCGTTATCTACAACTTCAACATCAAAGTCGTCTCTTTCAATGTGAAGTTCTTCTATGGCCTTGTTAATGGCTTCCTGTTCTGTTTTACCTTCAAATTCTCTGATCATCTTCTACCCTTCTTTGATGTTGTTACCTTCTCAAGTTTGAGAGGAGCTGCGTTCTTTTTCTTCATGTTGAGGATGAACTGCTGCAGTGCTCCAAGCAGACCCTGCGTGACCCAGTAAACAAAAAGTCCGGAAGGTGCTGAATAAAGAATGAAAAGGAACATAATCGGCATTCCCCATGTAAGGAACCACATGTTCGGCTGCTTAACGCCTTCAACGCTGCTAGATTTCTGTGTGTACAGCATTGTAAGAACTGTAGTTGCTACATAGAGGAAGGGAAGTACGTGAATCTGGTTTCCCAAAAGAGGAATGTTGAACGGAAGAGTTGCAACTGTCTCAGGAATTGAGAGGTCGTTGATCCATCCGCTGATGAACATTGCTCCTCTAAGCTCAAAGTGCCTGTTAAGAAGTCCGTAGAAGGCAATGAGGATGGGGAACTGAAGGAACTGCAGAAGGATGGGAGTACAACCGCTCATCGGGCTTATTCCGTAGTCCTGGTAGAGCTTCTGAATTTCCGCATTCTGCTTCTGCTGGTTGTTGGGATACTTTTCCTTAATCTCGTTCATCATAGGAGTCAAGGCTGATATCTTCTGAGAAGATGCCATGCTCTTGGTCTGAATTGGCCATGTAAGAATCTTAATGAAGATTGTGAGGATAATGATTGCCCATCCGTAGTTGGGAACAACCTTGTAAATAATCTTCAGACACCACTTCAGGATTGACTCAAGCCAGCCAAGGATAGAGCCGCTTTCCATTGCATCATCAAGGTTAAGACCTCTAAGACCCCACTGGTTGTCTGTGCCGCTGTAGTAGTTTCCAAGGAAGGATTTGAGCTGGGGTCCCATGTAGAAATAGAAACCCTTTGCAGTTGAAGCATCTTCGTCGGGAACTGAAATATAGAAGCTGTCAGTTTGGGCGATATCGCCGGCAGAGCGGGCTGCGCTGTACTTGTATGTAGGATTTTCATCCTCAGGAATTGCAATTACCATGAAGTACTTTCCGGTAAGGCTTATCCACTTGGAATCCCTTGTTGTGTGGAATTCATTGTTTGAAAGCCTGATCATAGACCTCTTTACCTTACCCTTGTTGTAAAGGCCCAGGTACTCACGTCTGTACTCATAGTTATTGTTGTTCATGGCAGCGAATGAAGGTCCTACCTGCGGTTCAAATGCAAGTGTGTATGCATATTCGCCGTTATCTAAACCTTCGCCGTTAATCTCAACTGAAACCTTGAAAAGGTAATCACTGCTTTTGAACTCGTAGGTTTTAACAACAGTAAAGGCCTTTCCGTCAGCAGCTTTGTAACTGTTTGTAAAAACAACCTTGTTGCCTGACACATTGTAGGAGAATGCATCCAGTACAGGATTTGAGAAATCATCTCCCCAGTACATGAGGAAGGCTCTGTTGTCCCCTTCTCCTCTGAAAACACCGTCTACTGTCTCTCCGTTTCCGTCGGTGTAACCTCTGAGTTTCATTGATTCAACAGAAGCACCTACTGTGTTGAACACTATGTCAAAATAGTCTGTCTGGAATGTAAATGTTTCTGCTTTGCCGCTGCCGGTTGAAAGGTAGGAAACCTTTTCAACTTCTTTCGTCTCTTCAACAACGACAGGCTGAGTTGATTCAACCTGCTGAGCCTGTGCATTTCTGCTTGTAATGTAAGAAAGAATGAATGCTGAGACGAGAGAAACGCCGAGTATTATAAGAATAATCTTTAATGCTTTGTTCATTTTTAACTCCGTACGGGGACTTTGATAAAGAGTTCAAGAAGAGCCTCTTCTTTGTCCCTGTATGTCAGTCTGCTGTCCGGATAAGCCACAACTGCATAGTCAAATCCTGAAGGAATCTTTTCCTGATTTGTCCTCCATATTTCCTTGACTTGTCTGCGAATGTGGTTGCGTTGGACTGAATTACCGAATTTTCTTACAGGTATGACTATAATACGGCTGTATGAAAGATTGTTATCCACAGCCAACACTTTAAAGCAGGAAAGAGAAGACCTTTTTCCTGCTTTAAAAATTCTGTCTATATCTGTTTTTCTTTTAATGATCCGATTCTCAGTAAGGCTTTTTCTCATCGGAAACTGTGAGGCTGTGTCTACCCTTTGCTCTTCTTCTGGAAAGCACAAGTCTGCCGCCCTTTGTTGCCATGCGGGCTCTGAATCCGAATTTCCTTGTTCTCTTTGTCTTGCTAGGCTGGTACGTTCTTTTGCCTTTGTAACTCATATTGGGATATCTCCATTTTTATCGCTTAAAGCGGATTTTTCTGCTCATGTGAGTATATCTACCACTTATTATTTGGTCAAGTTTTTACGCGTATATTTATTTTCTTGATATTGAATTCCGGGAAGGCTGTGTTGACAAGTTTTATTATTTCTCGGCTGTTTAATCTGGTTATTCCGGCCTTTGCTGCATTGTCACACACAACATACAGTACGCCTTCTTTGAAACCTGCACACATGCAGTGTTGTGAAATATATTCTGGTATTATGGATTTCCACTGCAGCACAAGCTGATTTTCAGGAGCTTTTATGTTTATCTTCAGCCTCTCAAGTACGCTGTCCAAATACAGGGAAGATTTCTCAGGGTCTTCAGGCATTACGTGTTCGTAAACATCTTTATCACTTTTCTTCATAAAGAGATCCTCCGTTTACTGTAAATTTCCTGAAACTTCTGCTGTCTTCTTCAGAAAAATACTTTTCATCAGGAAGAAAGGTAAAGAAAATCTGACTGTACTTTCCAAAGGCAGAAAGACACTTCATTCTCTTTTCTGAATCAAGTTCAAGCATTACATCATCAACAAGCATTATCGGGTTTCTTCCTGTCTTCTGTCTGAAAAATGCAGCCTGGGCAATTCTCATTACAATTGAAGCCAACCTTATCTGTCCTGTAGATGCACTGCTTACAAAAGGACCGTCCTTTCCGTTGATAATAAACCTGTCTCTGTGAGGCCCGCTTGTTGTGGTTCCCATATGAATATCTGTTTCTCTCTGAAGTCTCAGTTTTTCAAGAATATCCGTATCAGAAAGATTTGCTGACCATGAAGGTCTGTAGTCAACAGATATCTTTGTTTCTTCACCGGAAACGGAACTGTAAATATCGGGAAATATTGAATTGAATGCATTGCAGACGGCATTTCTTGCTTTCTGAATTCTCATTCCGTACGCAACAAGATTTGTATCATAGAAGTCTAAAAGTTCTATTCTGGCATCTTTTACAGCTGCATTTCTTTGCCTTAATACCTGGCCGTAACGTCTAAGATCATCAAAGAAATCTAGGTCGTACATTGTCATAATCTGATTAAAAAACCGTCTTCTGTTTTCAGGTTCACCTGTTACAAAGAACATATCGTTATGAGAAAAAACAATGCAAGGAAGACTGTATATTAAGTCCTTTCTGTCCTTTATTTCATGACCGTTTACTGTGATTAATTTTTCTGCAGTGTCATAGCCTACACTTATAACTGAATCAAGGTTATCAGAATCTGTGAAGACAAGACTGATTGTAAAGCTTTCTCTGTCATGCTTTATACAATCGGCCAGCCTGGTTGTTCTGAATGAATTTCCATAACAGAGAATGTATATAGCTTCAAGAATATTTGTTTTTCCCTGACCGTTTTTTCCGGTAAGAATTATTCCGTCTGATGAGAAATTATATGAGTTGTCTTCAATATTTCTGAAGCCTTCTGTTACAAGCTTTTTTATCAGCATTGAGATCAGTTAAGATTCATAGGCATGATAATGTGCTTGTAATCTCTTTCAGGTTCACTTGTAAGAGTGAAAGGACGTCCGCTTTCTGTAAATGCTATTTTTGCCATAGGACCGTCCATTACCTTTAAAGGATTCTGGAGATAGGTGTAATTCATTGCGCACTTGAACGGTTCGCCTTCATACTTACACTCAATCTCTTCACTACCTGCGCCTATTTCAGTTTCTTCAGTTGAGATTGTTACTTTGTTTTCTGTAAATTCAAGAACAATCTTTTTGTACTTATTCTCTACAAGAAGGGCAGCTCTCTTAAGAGCAGCTTCAAGAGCACTTATGCTGACAATACATTCTTTTGTATGTCCTGCAGGAATAACTCTTCTATAAGCAGGGAATTCATTTTTAATAAGGCTTGAGAAAATAAGACAGTTTCCGTTTTTTACGTACAAAGTCTGATTTGTAATACTGAGTTCAAACAAACCTTCATTTACAGAGTGCTTTTTAATAATATCCATGAACTTTGAAGGAATTGTAATCTTATCAAAATCAGGAATATTACCTTCAATCTTTCTGTTTATATATGAAAGTCTTCTTCCGTCTGTACCTACCATGATAAGACCTTCAGGATCTTTCTCAAGTAAAGCTCCGTTCATAGCAAACTTTGATTCATCATCAGAAACTGCAAAGCCTACCTGTTTGATCATATCTGTAAGATCTTTCTGAGGAACCTTAAAGAAAGCTTCCTGTTCAGGAATATTCAATGCCGGGAAACCTGAAGGATCAACAACTTTAAGATGAAACTGAATATTCTGCTGTTCATGACTGATAAACAGTTTGTCATCTCTTTCTTCAAATACAATGTTTCCGTCAGGAAGGTTTTTAATAATTTCAAAGAACTTATCACAGAAAACAGCTGAAGTTCCGTCTTCTGAACCTTCAACAGAAAGCTCTGAAATATAACCCATCTTCTGATCGGTTGTTTTTACTGTAAGACAGTTTCCTTTAAGATCTATAAGAACACATGCAAGAACTGTAAGAGTATTTCTCTGTGCTGTAAAATCTCCTGCATTGGCTATTTCATCAACAATAACATCTTTACGACATGTGAATTTCATTTAATTATCCTCTTCTATGAATTAAGAAATATTTAAAAGGTTCGTAGTAATAGTACCATAAAAACTGTCAATAACCTAGTAAATCATTCACAGTTCTAAGTATAAAAACCTCAATGTCTGTGCATAACTTTCATTTCTTTTGACAGCCGTTTTTTCAGCAACAGATTATCCACAGGATACTGACAGATAATTGTCAGTTTTTTCTACTCTCCTGTTTGATCTGATTTGTAAGTTTATTGATAATAACTCTCATTTCACTGTCTTCAAGTTGCATAAGAGCATTTATCTTCTGAACATTATATATAACAGTTGTATGGTTCTTTCCGCCAAACTCAGAAGCAATCTCTGTTGTTGAAAAATCTGTCATTGATCTGCAAAGATACATTGCAACCTGTCTGGGAATTATTACACTTTGTCCCCTGCTCTTTCCTTTTATATCATAAGGAGATACGTTGTAATAAGCTGCAACACACTTGATAATCATTGCAATAGAAATACCGGAAGAATCATTATTTGAATTAATAATCTGCTTCAGCTGTTCTTTAGCTGTTTCAAGTGAAATATCTTTGTTTAAGAGCTGACTGTATGCCATAAGCTTAGTAACACAGGACTCCAGAGCTCTAACGTTGCTTGAAATATTTTTTGCAATATATTCAATTACGTCTGAACTCATGCTGAAGTTCTTCTCGTTACACTTGGCATTGAGAATGGCAACTCTTGTTTCAAAATCTGGCGGTTGAATATCAATACAAAGACCTCTTGAGAAGCGGCTTCTAAGACGGTCGGAAATACCTCTGAGTTCTTCTACAGGACGATCAGATGTGAATACTATCTGGCGTCCGGTGTCATAAAGATCATTGAATGTATTGAACAGCTCACTCTGAATACCTTCTTTCTGCTGAAGGAATTGAATATCATCCATCAGGAGGACGGCAACACTTCTGTACTTCTTCTGGAACTGTCTCTGCGTCTTTTCATTGATTGACTGAATAAAGTCATTTGTGAAGTTTTCTGCAGTTACATACATGATTTTCAGATTTGAGTTTTTCTGTATGTAGTTTCCTATGCTCTGCAGAAGATGGGTCTTTCCAAGGCCTACTCCTCCGTAGATAAGACAGGGGTTATATACCGAACCCGGATTCTTTGCTATTGCCATTGCTGCGCTATATGCAAAATTACTGTTTTCACCGGGGATGAAAGAATCAAATACATATGCCGGATTGAGCATGTAGTCATTTGAAGATTTCTTTTCTTTTGTCGGTTTCTGTGCAGGTGCAGCAGTAACTTTGGGAGCTGAAGACTGTGCAGCCTTTTGGATATCCTTTTTTACTTCAAGAACTACAGATATGGCTGCAGAAGCTGCTTTTGAAAGAGCTTTTTCCATTTTTTCACTGTAGGTAAGTTCAAATCTGTCCTTGAAAAACGCAGACGGAACGTAGAGGGTTGCTGTTTTACCCTCTATAGATCCTAAGTGAATTCTGGAAATCCAGGTTTCAAATTCATTTGATGAAAGCTCTTCTTTTAAGAGTTCCAAAGCTTGAGTCCAGATATCCTGAGAACTGTTTTTTTCTTCTCCCATAAGTTCTTCCAATGATAAATGCAAACATTTGACGTTTCAAGGTTGTTCAGTAAAAAAACACGTAAGATTTCTCGCGTAATTCTTACCTAATTATTATGCGCGCTAAATATTGAAGAAACATTGAAAAAAATGTTATGATTGAGAACCACATATTTATATAGAATATGGGAAATCAAAAAACCGTACTTGGATGCGGTAGAAAGGATTCTATATGGCTGATGAAAGCATCACTCGTGTCACGGAAGAGTACAACAGCTCCAAAATCCATGTTCTGAAAGGACTTGAGGCTGTCCGTAAGAGACCTGGCATGTACATTGGTACAACCGGAATTGAGGGTCTTCACCACCTTGTCTATGAGGTTATAGACAACAGTATTGATGAGGCTGTAGCTGGTTTTTGTGACACCATCAAGGTGAGAATTGAAAGCGGAAACGTTGTTACTGTAGAGGACAACGGCCGTGGAATTCCCACAGATATACATCCTGTAGAGGGAGTAAGCGCACTCCAGGTTGCCCTTTGCAACCTTCATGCCGGCGGAAAATTCGGAGACGGAGGATACAAGGTTTCCGGAGGTCTTCACGGTGTAGGTGTCAGCGTTGTAAACGCCCTGTCAGACTGGCTTGAAGCCACAGTATACAGGGACGGAAAGATTTTCCGTCAAACATACCGCATCGGTATTCCTGAGGGCCCTGTGGCCGTTGTAGGCACTGCTCCAGAGGGAAAAACCGGTACAACAATCAAATTCCACCCGGATGCAAAGAAGGATGAAGCAGATACTGAACATGTAATGGAAACAGAAAAGTTTGATTTTTCTGTTCTTTGTGAGCGTTTCAGAGAGCTTGCTTTTCTTAACAAGGGTGTAACCATCTATGCAGTAGATGACAGACCGGAAGTTCCTGTAGAAAAGACTTTCCACTTTGAAGGCGGAATTAAAGACTTTGTTTCATTCCTGGATTCCAACAACAGGATAATTCCTGAGGAAACAGAGCCCATCTATGCTTTTGGAGAAAGGTCAAACGCAGGCGGAAAGGCACAGATTGAATTCTCCATGCAGTATACAGACAGATACGACGAGAGAATTTATTCCTTTGCCAACAACATCAACACCCGTGAAGGCGGAAAACACCTTATCGGTTTTACAACAGGCCTTGTTCAGGCTGTCAGAAGCCAGCTTGAGAAGAGCGAGAAGTTCAAAAAGGACAAGAAAACCCAGGAGTTCATCTCTACAGATGACTTTAAGGAGGGTTTTAACTCAGACGTTCGTGAAGGCCTGTCTGCTGTTGTTTCAGTAAAACTGCCTGAGCCTCAGTTTGAAGGTCAGACAAAGATGAAGTTGGGTTCTTCTTACATTCAGAGCCTTGTTTACAGCTTTGTAAACGAGAAGATGAGTGACTTCTTTGATGAGAACCCTGCTTACATTGAAGCAATCCTTGATAAGGCTGTTAATTCAGCAAGGGCAAGAGTTGCCGCCAAGCACGCACGCGAAAAAGAACGCAAGAAAAACGAAGCTGGCTCTCTTCCCGGTAAACTTGCCGACTGCAGTGAAAAAGACCCTGCAAACCGCGAAATTTTCATTGTAGAGGGAGATTCTGCAGGTGGTTCTGCAAAGCAGGGTCGTGACAGAAGAACCCAGGCTATCCTTTCTCTGTGGGGAAAGATGCTCAACGTTGAAAAGACCAGAGAGGATAAGGTTGCCGGAAACGATAAGCTTCAACCCATCATTGCCTCTATAGGTGCAGGCATCGGGCCGTCCTTCAATATTGAGAAGGCCCGCTATCACAAAGTCATAATTATGGCTGATGCCGATGTTGACGGATCTCACATCAGAACTCTGCTGCTTACCTTCTTCTTCAGGTACATGAGACCGCTTATTGAGGCCGGTTATGTCTATTTTGCCATGCCGCCTCTCTACAAGCTGACAATCAAGAACAAAGAGTACTACGCATATGATGATGCAGAGCGCGAAAAGATTCTTGCAGAAAACAACCTTGAAGAAGATGACAAGAACTACAAGATGCAGCGCTACAAAGGTCTTGGTGAGATGAACCCTGAACAGCTTTGGGAAACAACAATGGATCCCGAGCGCAGACTGATTACACAGGTTCACCTTGCAGATGCCATAGATGCCGACAACGTATTTTCAATGCTCATGGGTGAAAATGTTGAACCCAGACGTGAGTTCATTGAAGAAAATGCAGTCTACGCCAACGTTGACGCTTGATCAGGGAGATGGATATGGAAGAAAAGATTGAAACAAAAGACAGAGTAATAGTTTCCGACCTTTCCTCGGAGATGCGTAAGTCCTACTTGGACTACGCAATGTCTGTTATTGTCAGCAGAGCCCTCCCTGATGTCAGAGACGGTCTTAAGCCGGTTCACCGCAGAATTCTCTACGATATGTATGAACTCGGTATCAAGGCTTCAGGCGGCTTTAAAAAGAGTGCAAGAATCGTCGGTGACGTTCTTGGTAAATATCATCCGCACGGAGACGCTTCTGTTTATGATGCAATGGTCAGACTTGCCCAGGACTTCTCTCTCAGATATCCGGTAATCAGACCTCAGGGAAACTTCGGTTCAATTGACGGTGACCCACCTGCAGCATACAGATATACAGAAGCAAAGATGAGCCGCATGGGAGAGGTAATGCTCTCCGACATAGAGAAGAACACAGTTGATTTTGTAAACAACTTTGATGATTCTCTCCAGGAGCCCACAATCCTTCCCGCAGGCTTCCCCTTCATGCTTGCAAACGGATCCAGCGGTATTGCCGTAGGTATGGCCACAAACATGGCACCTCACAACCTCTCTGAGATCTGTGATGCTCTGTGTGCCCTCATAGACAATCCGGACATTTCAATTGTTGAACTCATGTCCTGGATTAAGGGACCGGACTTCCCTACCGGCGCAATCATCTGCGGAAGAAAAGGCATTAAAGACGCCTTTGAAACAGGCCGCGGAAAGATTGTAATGCGTGCTAAGTATCACATTGAAGAGCACAAGACCCATGATTCAATTGTCTTTACAGAGCTGCCCTATCAGGTCAACAAAGCAGAGCTTCATAAGCACATTGACCAACTTAGGAAGGATGACGTACTAAAGGACATTTCCCTTGTCAGAGATGAATCTGACAGAGAAGGAATCCGTCTTGTTCTTGAGCTTAAGAAAGACGCAACTCCTGAGATTGTAGTTAACCATCTTTACCGTTATACAGCCCTTGAAAGCAACTTTAATGCTAACAATCTGGCCCTTGTAAACGGAAGACCTAAGCTACTTACACTCAAGGAAATGCTCTACTACTATCTTGAGCACAGGAAAGAAGTTGTTACAAGAAGAACACAGTTTGATCTTGACAAAGCTCTCCAGCGTGAGCACATCCTTCTTGGCCTTAAGATAGGTCTTGAGAATATTGATGAAGTCATAGAGATAATTAGGAAGGCTAACAATAACGAAGAAGCCTCTGCTTCTCTTCAGGCAAGGTTCCTTCTCTCTGAGATTCAGGCCAACTCAATCATCCAGATGAGACTTGGTAGATTGAGCCACATGGAAACTCAGGAGATTATGAACGAACTGGCAGATCTTGAAGCCAAGATTGCCTACTACAGAGAGCTTCTTGCAGATCCTGTTAAACTTCTCGGTGTTGTCCGTGATGAAATAAGTGAACTTAAGAGCACCTATGGTGATGAAAGAAGAACTTATATAGATGATCGCGAGATTACAGGAATTGTTGACAAAGACTTCATTAAGAAAGAGGAATGTGTTGTTGTTGCTACACACCGCGGTTTTGTAAAGAGAGTTTCAGCTCAGGAATACAGGAGCCAGGGTCGCGGCGGCACAGGAGTTAAGGGTGCAACACTCAGAGATGAGGACTTTATTGAGCACCTGTTTACTGCAAACTCACACGACCACATTATGTACATTACAAGCCTTGGAAGAGCCTTTGTTCTTGAAACATGGGAGATTCCTGAAGGCCAGAAGGTTGGAAAAGGAACAAGCATCAAGGCTGTTCTTCCCAAGCTTGAAGACAATGAAACAATCACTTCTGTAATTGATTTCACCGAATTCAGCGCTGAAAAGTGCATTCTCATGTGTACAAAGATGGGTGTTGTGAAACGCGTTCCTCTTAATGCCTTTGTAAATGCCCGTAAAAACGGCGTAAAAGCCATTATTCTTGATGAGAACGATGCCCTGCTCCACTGCCTCTTTGTTGATGAAACAGACCACGCCATGATTGTTACAAAGAACGGTAAAGGCCTTAGATTCGCAGTAGATGAGGTTCGTATCATGGGAAGAGCCACTCACGGAGTAAGAGGTATCAATCTTTCCGATTCTGATGAGGTTGTTGGCCTTCTTAAGGTGGATTCAGAGAAGAAAATCCTTATGGTTACTGAAAAAGGTAAGGGAAAACAGGTTGAATATGACCTGTTCATGCCTCACCACAGAGGAACCGGCGGTCAGCAGATTTATAAGCTTGATGACAGAACAAGTCATATTGTAGCCGCTCTTTCCGTAGACGATGAGAACGACATTGTATGTATAACCAGAAAAGGAATCACAATCAGAACTCATGTTGAGGAAATCTCAACTCAGGGCAGAACAGCAACCGGAGTTAACGTTGTCAGACTCAAGAGCGAGGATGACAGCATAGTTTCTATCTGTAAAACAGACTATCAGAAGGACGAAGTTGAAGATTCAGAAGAAACTGAACAAGTGTTAAGCACAACAGAAGAAAAGGACGAATAAACGCCCAAATCATTCTGTTTCTATGCAAAGAAACAAGGGTAGAAACCTGCATTCTAGCTATCTGGAATGCAGGTTTTCTTTTGTTCCGGTAGTTTTCAAATATTTAACCAAGTAACCAACCAAAAATGAAAAACTGAAGAAATCTTAGTCTGAGAAAAAGCATGTGTTGGTTATTTACTGCCTGATCTCTAGTGGATAGAGAGTCATTAGGTTTCACGTGAAACTTTTTGAAAAAGAAAGAATTTCTAGAAAAGATAACGAGTGTTAATCTTTCATATTATTGCAGCATGTTTTGATGTTTCACGTGAAACAGTTTGTTATTAAATAAAAAACCGGCCCAGAAAGGACCGGCAATGTTTCACGTGAAACTTATTATTCAGCGAAATTCAGATTGAATACCTCAATCTTGTCATCTACATTGAATTTAAGCATGCGCTCTACTCCACCCTTTAGTGTCATAGCGGCCATTGCGCAGCCTGCGCACGCTCCTGTTAGTGCTACATATACTTTATAGCCATCCATTCTGACAAATTCAATATCTCCTCCGTCGTTCTGTAATGACGGTCTGATTGTATTGATAGCTTCTTTTACTCTAGTTTCAAGATCTTCCATTTCTATCTCCTTGGTTGATGATTCAAATTTAGTCATAGATTGATTCTTAGTCAAGGACGGCTTATTATTTAAGCATGAAAGCTAATAAAATTGTTTTTCTCAATCAGAAAGGCGGCGTAGGTAAGACTACAACTACTGTTAACGTCGGTTCTTGTCTTGCTAAGGAAGGATATAAGGTTTTGCTTGTAGATCTTGATTCTCAGGGCAATCTTTCTTCTTCTGTTTCTGCTGACCTTTCAAAACCTGGTGTATATGAGGTTCTTGCAGGGGAATTTGCTGTAGAAAAGTGTATTCAGACTACTCCGGTTGTTAATTTGTACTGTTTAAGCGGTGGAATTAACATGGCCGGTGTAGATATTGAGCTTGTTGATCAGCCCAATAGGGAGTTCTTCCTTAAGGGGGCTCTTCTTTCAGTTGAAGAAGACTATGATTTTATCTTCATTGACTGTCCTCCTGCACTTGATTTAGTTACTATGAACGCTCTTGCCTATACAGATAGTGTAATTATTCCTATGCAGTGTGAATTCTTTGCTATGGAAGGACTTTCTTTGCTTCTTAAGACCATTAACGGTGTAAAGAAGAAGATTAATCCCACGCTTGAAATAATGGGAATTGTATTTACCATGTACAGCAAAAGAGCAAATCTCAACAATGAAGTTGTTGAAGATATTACCAATTACTTTAAGGATCTTGTTTTTAAGACAAAGATTCCAAGAAATGTCCGTCTGAGCGAAGCTCCGTCCCACGGGTTGCCTATAAATGCGTATGACAACAGTTGCAGCGGAGCTAAAGCATATAGAGATTTGTCCATGGAGGTGCTTGAACGTGCCAATAGGTAAAAAAGGTCTTGGAAGAGGAATTAATTCTCTTATTAATGATTACGATACTACTGTATATGAGGCTGAAAAGCTTGTTGAGTCCGGAGTTAAGGTCCAGGAGATAGAGATCTCCAGGATTAAACCCAATCCTAATCAGCCCAGAAAGATTTTTGATCCTGATGCTCTTGCAGAGCTTGCCGGAAGTATTCAGGTTCATGGAATTATTCAGCCTCTAATTGTAGAGGAAATTGCAGATAAGTCTTATGTAATTGTTGCTGGTGAAAGAAGATATAGAGCTGCAAAGCTTGCAGGACTTGAAACTGTTCCTTGTCTTGTCAGAACCTTTACTGCTTTGCAGAGGATTGAAGTGGCCCTTATTGAAAATATTCAAAGAGAGTCTTTGAACCCTGTTGAAGAGGCCAGAGCTTATCAGTATCTTATTACAGCGCAAGGAATTAGGCAGGAAGAACTGGCTGTAAGACTTGGAAAAAGCAGACCTGCTGTTACAAACAGCCTCCGTCTGTTAAACCTTCCTCCTAATATGCTTGATGCTGTTGAGAACGGAAAGATTACCCCCGGTCATGCCAGGGCTCTTCTCAGCGTTGTCAGTCCTGCAGACAGAGAGGTTCTGTTTGAGAAGATTCTGAAGAGTACCCTTTCTGTACGTCAGGCAGAAGATCTTGCTGCTGCTCTAAACAGAGGAATCAGGGCTGTAAATCCCAATACAAAAGAGATCAAAACAGGGGAAAGAAAAAGCCGAGAAATTACCATAATAGAAGAGAGATTCCTCAGTGCTTCCGGCTGCCGTGTTGCGCTTAAAGGAAAGATAACAAAAGGAAGAATCCAGATTCCGTTTGACAGCTCTGATGAACTGGACAGAATTTACAGGATTTTCAGTAAGGGTGAGCCCCTTTTTGAGGAGGATGATTTATGAGTTATAAAGATAAAGACGGCCTTTACGCCGTAATAGATACAAATAAGGGAAAGATTGTTCTTGAACTTGAGTATAAAAAGGTTCCCATGACAGTTTCCAACTTTGTTGGTCTTGCAACAGGAGAGTTGAATTTCATTAAAGCGGGAAAACCTTACTATGACGGGCTTACATTCCACCGCGTAATACCTGATTTCATGATTCAGGGTGGTTGCCCTAAGGGAAACGGAACCGGCGGTCCCGGCTACTCTTTCCCGGATGAGTTTGATCCGTCCCTTAAGCACTCAGGTCCCGGAATTCTGAGCATGGCAAATGCCGGTCCCGGAACAAACGGAAGCCAGTTCTTCATTACCCATGTAAAGACTCCGTGGCTTGACGGAAAACATGCAGTCTTTGGCCATGTTGTTGAAGGACAGGATGTTGTCAATGCAATAAGCCAGGGCGATAAGATGAACAGCGTTACCATAGAGGCAGTAGGAGAGGAGGCAAAGGCTTTCAAAGTAACAAAAGAAAGCTTCGCCGCCCTTGTTGAAGACTGTGCAAAACGTGCCATGGAACGCAGAAGAAAGGAAATTGAAGCTGTTGAGAAAGAACTTGAAAACCGCTGGCCAAATGCTGTTGTTACAGATACCGGACTCAGATATGTTGTTTTGAAGGAAGGTGAAGGAACAAAGACTCCACAGATGGGCAAGAATGTAACTGTTCATTACACGGGTTCCCTTTTGGACGGCAGAATTTTTGACTCTTCTGTAAGGCGCGGAGAGCCTGCAACATTTGAGGTGGGACAGGTTATTGAAGGTTGGAACCAGGCCTTGGTAACAATGAAAAAGGGAGAAAAGAGAACCCTTATCATTCCGCCTGAGCTGGGATATGGTGTTCATGGTTATCCGGGAGTTATTCCTCCTAATTCATATCTTGTCTTTGATGTGGAGTTGCTTGATTTCTGATGAAGTACAGCTGTTCTGAATGCGGTTATACAAGTACCAAGTGGATGGGACGCTGCCCGGCCTGCGGGCAGTGGAACACCTTTGTAGAAGAGGTTGAGGACAAGCATGCCAAAAAGGCAACAGGAGATGTAAAATCTACAGTTTTGTCCGGAATACCTATGGAAAAACAGTTTCGCTTTGAAAGCGGAATAAGCGAGTTTGACAGGGTTTTGGGCGGAGGAATAGTTACAGCTTCTTCTGTACTTATAGGCGGTGAGCCTGGAATTGGAAAATCCACTCTGATGCTCCAGATGGCTGCCCTGTGCAATGCCCGCGGCCGTGTTATCTATGTTTCCGGAGAAGAAAGCCCGTCCCAGGTGCGCCAGAGGGCAGAAAGGCTTGGCTTGGACCTGGATAGGATAAACATCTTCTGTGAAACCGGCATTAACAGCATTGAACAGCTAGTAAGAACAGAAAAACCTCAAGTTTTGATTATAGACTCGCTTCAGACTTTGGAGACTGATGAACTGTCTTCTATGGCCGGTTCTGTGGGGCAGATGAAAAACTGCTGCATGGAGCTGACTTCCACATGTAAGGCAAACGGA
>CADCOT010000081.1 GCA_902803145.1 uncultured Spirochaetales bacterium
TCCGTAAATAAAACTCATAGATAAAGGATATTTGTCTTGGACTGTCTTCTTGAAGTAAAAAACCTTTCGTTCGCCTACCCCGGAAAACCTCTTTTCTCAGATCTGTCGTTTTGCATAAACAACAGGGACAGGTTGCTTGTAACAGGACCCAACGGCAGCGGAAAAACAACCCTTCTGAAACTGATTCTCGGAAACCTCAAACCTACAAGCGGCTCAATCACAAAGGCCAAAGACCTTAAGATTGCCTACTGCAAACAGGATTTTCCAAACTTGGACTTCCCTATCAGCGCAGGGGAAGTTGTAAGGATGGGCCTTTACGGACAGAAGATTGACAGACCTGAGAATATCGCCCGCAGGGCAATGGAAAAAACAAACTGCCTGCACCTTGAAAAAAGGCTCTTTCCGTCACTGTCGGGCGGAGAAAGACAGAGGGTAAGCCTGGCTCGCTGCCTCTGCCAAAATGCCCACATCCTGCTTTTGGACGAGCCGTCGTCATTCTTGGATGCCGAGAGCGAGCAGACCCTGATAGAGATAATGGCGTCCCTTAAGGACAGCAATTTTGCAATTATAGCCGTGACCCATGACAGCGCAATTACCCAGGCCCTGAAGTGGAAGCAGCTGAGGATGGAAAATCATGCTTGATAATCTTCTTTTCCTCTTTACGCTCAAACCCATAATCTACGGATTTATCGGCATGGTCATCTCAGGTCTCAGCTTTCCCCTGGCCGGCGTAATCATAGTCCGAAACGGTCTGATTCCCATGCGCTACATGCTTATGCACGGCGTCATCCTGGGCGGAATCTTCTCCATAGCCCTCAATTTACCCCTTGTGCCGGTGGTCATGCTGCTCAACCTAGTCCTTGTAGCTGCCATGGTCCTGCTCAACAAAAACCACACAAGCCTCAGCGCAGCAAGTACAGCCATGATGGTCTTTACCATGGGGCTGGCCTCGCTGTTGGGGCAAGTCTTTGATGTACCTGCAAAGGACACTTTGGAAATCCTCTGGGGCTCCCCGTTTGCCCTTGTTAAGGGCGATTTACTCATCCTTGCAACTCTTGCCGTGATAGTTACAGCCTACGTTGTTATATGTTTCAAACCCATATCAATGCTGTTCTTTGACCACGACATTGCACGCTCAAGCGGAGTCAACGTTGGTTTTCACAATACCCTGATGCTCCTCATTACCGCCCTGATTATCAGTGTTGCCATGAAACTTCTGGGAGCCCTTCTTATTGACGCCCTTGTTGTTCTTCCCGTTCTGGGAGCATCAAAAAACGTCAAAAGCCTCAAATCAATGTTTGTAAGAAGCTCTGTAACAGGCCTTATCCTGTCCGTACTGGGCTATCTTATTGCCCTTGTAACAAACCTGCCGGTCAGCGGAGTTCTGGCAATTCTTGCTGCCGCAGCATATTTGATAAATCTTGCTATAGCAAAAATTAAATCCAAGAAATAGGAGAAATCTATGAAGAAAACACTTACTGCAGTTCTGATGCTCTTTGTTGCACTTTCAGTCTGCTTTGCGCACCCCGTTACAGAAGTCAAAGAATCAAAGACTTACGTTGCATCCACAAGCTGGGTTGCAGCCATTGCAGAACTTGCCGGCATTGACGATATTGTCTGCATAGCACCTGCAAACCTCAAGCACCCGCCTGAGTACGAAATTACAGCACAGGACATGGTAAAGGTTATCAAAGCAGACCTGGTCATGACAGCAGGCTATGAAAGAATGATGAAAACCATCAACAGTGCAGCCGAAGTTGACCCTGCAAAAGTTATCAAGGTAAAGACAACAAACACACTTGAGAACCTTAGAAACATGGTTTCCATGCTCTGCGAACTTGCAGGAACTCAGGAAATTGCAGCAGAAAGATTCGGAGCCTATTCCTACATGATTGAACAGTCCAGAGAAAAGATTAAGGCAGAAGGCTATGACAAGCTTACAGTTTACGCCAACACAAACCAGGCCGAGTTTGCCAGAGACCTTGGCTTGAATGTTGTTGCTACATTCGGAGCCGGTCCTCTTACTGCAGAACAGATTGCAGACGTTGCCAAGAACAAGTATGACCTTGTCATAGACAATTCCCACAATCCTGTAGCCTCCCCCGTTTCAGAAGTAAGCCCTTCATCAGTAATTCTTGTTTGGTCAAACTTCCCGGATCATCTTGGAAACAATGCCCTGTATGAAGTCGTAAACAAAAACCTTGAGATGTTGTTTAGCATAAAAATCTGATTAATTTAATGTTGCGATTTGTTGCGACTGGTTTTAAACTTATTTTTGTAATAGTGCGCTAATTTACGCGCAGAAACTTTCATCAGGAGGGGAATTTATGGAAAAATTCTTCAAACTCAAGGAGAGAGGTACTGATGTAAAGACTGAAATCATGGCCGGTATCACAACCTTTATGACCATGGCTTACATTCTTGCAGTCAACCCCGGTATCCTTGCAACCCCCGGTACAGGTCTTGCATTCGGTAAGGTTTTTGCTGCAACAGCAATCACTTCCGCAGTAGCAACTCTTGTTATGGGTCTTGTAGCAAACCTTCCGTTTGCACTTTCAGCAGGTATGGGACTCAACGCATTCTTCACATACACAGTATGTCTCGGAATGGGTTACTCATATCAGTGGGCACTGTCTGCAATCCTGGTTGAAGGAGTCATCTTCCTTCTTCTCACATTCTGCAACGTCAGAGAAGCTATCGTTAACAGCATTCCTGCCAGCCTCAAGAAGGCTATTGCCGCAGGTATCGGTCTGTTCATTGCTTTCATCGGACTCCAGAATGCAGGAATCATCGTAGGTGGAGCAACACTCGTAGAACTTAGCGCAACATGGTACAAGGGACCCGCTGGTGTAGCAATGATTGGTCTTGTTGTTACAGGTATTCTCCTTGCCAGAAAGGTAAAGGGCGCTCTGCTTCTTGGTATTATCATCACAACAATCGTTGGTATTCCTTTTGGCGTAACCACATGGGCAGGCGGTTCATTCATGCCTACTACTCCCTACTTCGCTGAGTTCGCATTCAAGGAAATCTTCTCCAACGGAAAGTCACTGTTTGACTTTGTCATTGTTATGTTCACATTCCTGTTTGTTGATATGTTCGATACAGTAGGTACACTGATCGGATGTGCAGGCAAGTCAGGTATTGTTCAGAAAGACGGATCAATCCCCAACTGTAAGGAAGCTCTTCTTGCTGATGCTATCGGTACAACACTCGGTGCTGTTCTCGGAACATCAACAGTAACAACATTCGTTGAAAGTGCTTCTGGTGTTGCAGAAGGCGGAAGAACAGGTCTTACAGCTGTTACAGTTGCAGTTCTGTTCATCCTCTCACTGTTCCTTGAACCCCTGTTCGGTTCAATCCCCAGTGCAGCAACAGCTCCTGCTCTCATCATCGTTGGTGTTATGATGATTACTCCTGTCACAGAAATTGACTTCCACGATTATTCAGAAGCAATCCCGGCATTCCTCTGCATGCTGTTCATGGTTTGTGCATACAGCATTTCAGATGGTATCATGTTCGGTATCCTTTCTTACGTAATCATGAAGTCTGCAGTTGGCAAGTCAAAGGAAATCGGAACAACAACATGGATTGTTGCTCTCCTGTTCATCATCAAGATAATTGTCAAGGCAATCTGACAACAGTAAGAGAAGTTAAAGCCGCAGGATTTTTTCCTGCGGCATTTTTTCAATAAAAAAACAAAAAGAGGTTCAAATATGACAAAAGCAGAACTTAAAAACCTTATAGATGTTGCAGCAGGTCGTAAGGAGGCTGATCTTTGCATTAAGAATGCCAAGGTTATAGATGTCTACAACAGAGAGGTGTTTGAGTCTGAAATCTACATTACAAACGGCCTTATTGCCGGTTTTGGAGGAGAAGACTTTCCAAAGGCAAAGAAGGAGTTTGACGCACAGGGTGCTTACATAGCTCCGGGCTTTATCGACAGCCACGTGCACATTGAATCAAGCCACGTCTCCCCTGCGGAGTTCTCAAAGCTTGTTGTTCCCCACGGAACTACCACAGTTGTTGCAGACCCTCATGAAATCTGCAATGTATGCGGCCTTGACGGAATTGACTACATGCTCAGTGCATCTGAAAACATTGCACTTCAGGTTTTCCTTCAGTTCCCCTCATGTGTTCCCGCAACACCGTTTGAAAATGCCGGAGCAGTTCTTCTTGCACCGGAGATTAAAAAGAGAATAGACAATCCCCGCATCCTGGGCCTTGGAGAGTTGATGAACTACGTAGGCACCTGCAATGCGGACGACGATATACTTGATAAGATCATGGTTGCCAAAGATGCCGGAAAGATTGTTGACGGCCACAGCCCCGATATCTACGGTCACATGCTTGACGCCTACTCTGCTTCCGGAGTCAAAACAGACCACGAATGTGCAACACCCGAACAGCTCAGGGACAGAACTAGACGCGGAATCTATGTTCTTCTGCGCCAGGGCACAGCCTGTCACGATGTTCTTAATCTTCTTCCCGGTGTTGATGATAAGAACTACCGCTACTGTCTCTTCTGCACAGATGACAGACAGGCAGCAAGCCTTGTTAACGAAGGCCACATTGACAATAACATCCGTCTCAGCCTTTCTACAGGCTTTGATCCGCTGTTGGCAATCTGTATGGCAACAATCAACGCTGCAACATGCTACGACCTGAAGGACAGAGGAGCCATCTCTCCCGGACTCAGAGCAGACCTGATCATGTTCAAAGACTTTAAGGACTTTAAGGTAGACAACGTCTGGATTGGCGGAAAGCTTGTAGCTTCTCCGGAAGGCTATCTTGCCAAAGACGAGCATGTTAAACCCATGAAGGTAAGCGGCAAGATGAATGTAAAAGACTTCAGCGCTGAAAGACTCAGACTGCCTCTTATGAAGAATACAGTCAGAACAATTCAGGTTCTTCCCCACTCTGTTGTAACTGATGAAGGAAAAGCCACAGTCAGCGTTTCAGAAGGTGTCTGGGTTCCTGATGGACAGGACATCTGTAAGATTGCCGTTATTGAACGTCACCACGGAACAGGAAACATTGGACTTGGTCTTCTTTCCGGCTTTGGCCTTAAAGGCGGAGCAATTGCAACAAGCGTTGCCCATGACTCACACAACATTATTGTTGCCGGAGACAGCGACACCGATATGGAACTTGCCGTTAATTGTCTTATAAAGATGGGCGGCGGTGTTGCCGTAGTTAAGAATGGTAAGATAATCGGTTCTCTGGAGCACGAGATTGCAGGTCTGATGACTGACCGTCCGGGCAAGGTAATTGCAAAAGAACTTGCAGTTCTGGAAGAAGATGCAAGACGCGAACTTGGAATTCATGATTATGCAGACCCGTTTATGACACTCTGCTTCATGGCCCTTCCGGTTATCCCAGCTATAAAGATTACAGACATGGGACTGTTTGACGTGTTCCGCTTCTGCTTCACACCAACAGAAATTACCGAAGAATAAAAAATCAGCCGGGCTTGTCCCGGCTTTTATTTTACGTGGAAACGACGTTTGAACTCTCTGAAGAAATCGGTGCGCAGCACTGAGGTGTAAACTATTAAGGAAACTGCCGATACAAGTGAGCAGATGCCCATGACAAGCCTGTCGCGCCCCTGAAGGTTGAGAAAACCGATCATAAAAGCAATGGTGCAGATAAAGCTCAGAACCGCAGATGAATGCACACTGTTCTTCTGGCCTTCTGTGTCAAAGAGAAACAAGAGCGTACAAACAAGAATAGTGCCAGCGCAGACAATGGGAATTACAAACAAGTCCCAGCCTTCTGACAGGGTAAGCCCTATGGATAAGAGCACAAGGCTTGCGTAGGAAGCCAAGTTGATAAAAAGTCCTATCATGTTTCTTTCAACAAGCTGAGGGCTGAGGAGCAATCTGTGAACTGCAAAGACAGAAACACAGACAACTGCACACCACCAGGGCTTTCCGGTTGAAAGGTTAACTATCACAGATGCAATTGCACCTATCCAAAGGATGAAGGTAAAGACCTTTCTGGTAATCAGGAGGCCCCTGCCCTTGTTTTTAAGATTGTCAGGATAGACATTCTTCATTTCCATATTGGGCTTCCCTCCTTAACAAATTCCACCTTTTCCTTTGTTAGAATCTTCTCCATTTCAGATGCAAATGAAGGATCTGTTGTATACTGTGTAATTGAGAATGTTGCAGTGTTTCCAAACGAAACAAGTGAGCAGCAGGCTCTGTTGGTAATTCCTGTTCCCAGAATAAAATCCATGCTTTCTACATACTTTGCATACTGCGGCTCAAGCTCTACAGGTCCAAGGTTGGAAAGAGTGTTTGAAAACACCTTATCTCCAAGGAAACCGTAGACCTGGCGAGCCACTGCAGTTTTCAAAGAAAGCGGAATAAAGCGCAGCATATGAACAAAGCGTGAAGCAGATGCAACCATGCGGTCCATGTTTTCTGCTGTGCCCTTCTCCTTCATCTGTTTTGTAATATCTTCAGTAAGGGATTCAAGACTTGTTATGTTGTCAATGTTTTCCCTGACCATCATGTACATTGAAAAATTGTTCAGCGTGGGTGACGGATAGAACTTACGCATGTTCAGCGGAACCTGAATTGCCATTTCGCCGCTCTGAACATCTGTAGCACCCTTCTGAGCAATGAACATAATTGCCAATAGATATGCAGTGACAGTTGAGTTATAGCGATGAGCTGCCTCTTTCAGAGAATTCATGTCCATCTTGAAATGGATAAGTCTGTAAGGATGGTTAACAGGTTTTCCGTTCATCTGCACAGCAATCTTGTCCAAAAAACCTGATGCAGAAACACGCTTTCTGTACTTTTCAAAGGCGTTTTCGGACTCACCTGCCACAGGACTCTGGTTTACATAATCCCAGGCATTGTCATCTTCAAGCTGGTACCTTAAGCGCAGATAATTGACCAAAAGGCTCTTAAGAAACTGCATTCCGCCATAGCCGTCACACAGAACGTGGAAGAACTCAACGCTAATGCGGTTTTTGTAGTAAACAACCCTAAAAGCCGGAGCTCCGGATGCCGCAATTCTTATGGGAGTACATGGGACTCTGTCCTCAATGCTAACGCTGTAGTGTCGTTTTCTTGCATTAAGATAGTGCCAGAAAAAGCCCTTCTTAAGTGTTGTTGCAAAGTGCGGAAAGCGCTTTACAGTAAAGTTCAGAGCAAGCTGCAAAAGCTGAGGAACAACATCGTCTTTAAGGTATGCAGAAAGCCTGAATGTAGCCATGAAGTTGCTCTTTAAGGCAATGGGATAAATCTTTGCTGCATCGTCTAAAGCAAACCATAAAAGCGAAGGTCTTGAGAAGAAACCTCCAAGATTCTTGGCAGATGCATATTTAAGTGCAGTTTCAAGACTTAAATTATTATCTTTGTACCAAAGGATGGCGTTCTCAAAATCTTTATACATGAGGGCCCTGTCCTTTTTTGGCAGGTGGCAGCATCTCTGATCAATTTCTGTAAAAAGCCTTTTTACTTCCTTTGCATCTTGCTCGTTCAGAGTCTGTAGGTAAAGATTAAAATCGCCTTGTTTCTTCTTTTTTCTGCTCATAGAACAAACTTTTCTATAATCTCTGCAACAGCACCGCTGTTGTTGTCCTTTTCCGTAATATAGTTGGCTGCCTGTTTTACAGGATCTGTTGCATTGCTTACAGCACAGCCTATACCCGCAGCCTTAATCATATCAATATCATTTGATTGGTCTCCGGCTGCAATTGTGTCTTTTATGTCAATGTTCAGAAGCTTTGCCATCTGACGCAGGGCATTTCCCTTGTTCAGGCCTTTGTTGACAATCTCCACATAGGTTGGATTTGAATAAAAAGCAGCCAAATCTTCACCGTAGTTTACCCCTACCCAATCAATGAAAGCCTCAAGTGTGGCAGGATCTGATCTGTTTATGGCAAGCATTTTGACAGGCTCTTCTGTTATGCAGTTTGCACCTAGCAGAACTTTGTAGTCCATACGGACCTTCTGACAATAAATGCGAACATCTTCGTCATCGCCTTCAGGCAGAACAAGAACATGCTCGCTGTCATAGGTCTGTATGTGCAGTTTTTTCTTGTGGGCGTGGTCAAAGACGTTTCTGACTGTATTCAGAGGTATGGCTGACTTGAATATGACCTTTTGGTTGTAAGTGTCGTACAACAAGCCCCCGTTGTAGGCAATCAGATAGTTGCCTTTTCCGGTAAGACCCAGATCCTGTGCAAGAAGTACAGCACTCTTAAGCGGGCGTCCTGTGCTTATGACAATACAGTTGCCCTTGCTGCGGGCCTTGTCTATGGCCTGCATGTTAACTTCAGGAATTGATTTGTCATCGGCAAGCAACGTGCCGTCAAGATCAAGAAAAACTGCTTTCTTTCCCATAGCTCAATGCTAACAGTTTCCGCAATTTTTTTTCAATATTTTTCCCATATCAATAAAACACATGTTAAAATGGTAAGGTAAAAAAACTAAAGGTGCTTTATGCACTGATGGAGGAAATGATGAAAAAGATTTTAGTAACCCTGTTGATTCTGGTAGTTGCTCTCGGTTCCGTTTTTGCTAACGGTGACAAAGAAGCAAAAGCAGCATCATCAACAATCGCCGGCTATGATGCAGCCCTCGTAAAGGCTGCTCAGGATGAAGGCGCTCTCGTTGTTTACGGTTCATGTGAGGAAGAATACCTCAGTGCTGTATGTAAGAACTTTGAGGTTCTCTTCGGAATTAAAGTCAGCTATCAGAGACTCTCCACAGGTGAGGTTCAGGCAAAGATTGAAGAAGAGAAAGGCAATCCTTCCGCAGACGTATTCTTTGGCGGTACAACAGACCCGTACAACATTCTTGCAGCAGAAGGCTGGCTTGAAGCTTACAATGCAAAGAATGCAGTTCACATTACAAAGGACGTATTTAAGCACAAGGACAACCTTTGGTACGGTATTTACACAGGTATCCTCGGCTTCATGTACAACAAAGACGAGCTTGACAGACGCGGACTTGCTGCTCCTCAGGACTGGCCCGATCTTCTCAAGCCCGAGTACAAAGGTCTGATTTGGCTGTCAAACTACAACACAGCAGGAACAGCAAAGCTTGTTCTTAACACAATGATTCAGAAGTACGGCCACGATGAAGGTCTTAAGTACCTTGTTGACCTTGACAAGAACATTGAAGTTTACACAAAGTCCGGTTCAGGTCCTTCCAAGAACGTTGGTATCGGTGAGTGTATAATCGGAATCGGCTTCCTGCACGACGGAATCTTCCAGATTGTTGACAACGGATATAACAATATTGGTCTTGTTATTCCTTCAAGCGGCACATCTTCAGAGATTGGTGCAACAGCAATTTTCAAGGGAGCAAAGCATCCCAATGCAGCAAGACTGTGGATTGAATATGCTCTTTCTCCGAACTGCGTAAACCTTGCTAAGTACAACGGTTCTTATCAGTTCCTGGTCATTGACAATGCAGTTCAGCCCGAAGTTGCCAAAGAGTTTGGTCTTGATCCCAACAACGTCATGGACTATGACTTTGAGGATGCAACAGCTAATACAACAAGATACATTGCAGAGATTATGGACCTTCTTTCAAAGAGCGGTTCAAATACCGGTGCAAGCAGATTCCAGACAAAGTAATCTATGTTTACAGTTTAGGGACAGCGTCATGCTGTCCCTTTTTTTAATTAAAAACTAAAGGGGGAATAATATGGCTACAGCCCAGGGCGCCTCGCTTGAAAGAAAAAAACTGATGGCGGACCCGATTATGGTTACAACCATTGTATTGCTTATTACCTTCCTCACACTGTTTATTCTTTATCCCCTTGCGGTTCTTCTGGTAGACAGTGTTGTAGGTGATAGCGGTTTGTCTTTTGGTGTTTTTAAAAGAATTTTCCAAATGCCAAACTTTACAAAGGCAATCTCAAACACTCTTAAAGTCGGTTTTGTTGTAGGTATCTTTTCAACTGCAATAGGCCTGCTTTTTGCTTATGTTGAAGTATATCTGAGAATGAATAAGTTTGTAGGAGGACTGTTCAAGGTAGTTTCAATGCTGCCGGTAGTATCTCCGCCGTTTGTTCTTTCTCTGTCCATGATAATGCTTTTCGGAAAGGCCGGAATTATTACAAGATACATATTTGGAATCTATGACAACAGCGTCTACGGTTTCTGGGGTATTGCAATAGTACAGACTCTGACATTCTTCCCTGTCTGTTACATGATGCTCAAAGGTCTTTTGAAAAATATAGATCCTTCTCTTGAAGAAGCTGCAAGAGACATGGGAGCAACACGCTTTAAGGTATTCTCAAGCGTTACACTTCCCCTGCTCCTTCCCGGATTGGGAAATGCTTTCCTTGTAACATTCATTGAATCAATTGCAGACTTTGCAAACCCAATGATCATAGGAGGATCATACGATACTCTTGCTACAACAATCTACCTGCAGATTACCGGTAACTACGATAAGGCCGGTGCATCCGCAATGGCAGTTGTTCTGCTGTCTATCACTCTTCTTATGTTCGTTGTTCAGAAGTTCTACCTTGAAGCAAAGGCAACTGCAACACTGACCGGAAAGGCCTCCAGAGGCAGAATGCTTATTGAAGACAAGAGTGTTAAGATTCCTCTTACAATCTTCTGCAGTGCAGTTGCACTCTTTGTTATCATTATGTACATCTGTGTTCCAATCGGAGCTTTCTTCCCCACATGGGGTTACAAGTTCTTCCCGCTTACAGGAAAGTGGTTCCAGCAGGTATTTACAAAGTACAACGGATTCAAGGCGTTCAAAGACTCGTTTATCCTGTCTCTTATCGCATCGCCTATCACTGCTCTGTTCTCAATGATTATCTCCTACCTTGTTGTAAAGAGAAAGTTCAGAGGAAAGGGCTTTATAGAAGCCGTATCAATGCTGGCAATGGCAGTACCCGGAACCGTTTTGGGTGTTGGATACATAAGAGGCTTTGCAAACGGAGTCTTCAGAACAGGTTTCCTGCAGGGAATCTACGGAACCGGACTTATCCTTGTCATAGTCTTCATTGTACGTTCACTGCCTACAGGTACCAGAAGCGGTATTTCTGCCCTGCGTCAGATTGATAAGTCAATTGAAGAATCGGCCTACGATATGGGAGCTGACAGCTTGAAGGTATTTACATCTGTCACCCTTCCCCTGATCAAGGATTCGTTCTTAAGCGGTCTTGTCACAACCTTTGTCAGAAGTATTACAGCAATTTCTGCAATCATTCTTCTTGTTACCCCGCAGTTCCTGCTCATTATGGTACAGATTAATGAATTTGCAGAAAAGGGTGCATTCAGTCTGGCCTGTGCATTTGCAACCATACTGATTGTTATCACCTACAGTGCTGTTCTGCTTATGAACATTGTTACAAAGCACCTTGGAACAAGTAAGAAAATCAAGGAGGACTAAGAATTATGGCAAAAGAGAAAAAAGGTGTTCGCCTTGAACACATCTCAAAAATATATAAAGACCCGAAGACCGGTAAGGATTTCTACGCAGTACACGATACATCTCTGGAAATTGAGCCGGGTTCATTCGTAACTCTTCTGGGACCTTCAGGCTGCGGAAAAACAACAACCCTCAGAATGATTGCAGGTTTTGAAAGCCCCGATGAAGGTGAAATCTATCTTGGAAATCAGGCAATCAACGCCCTGACTCCTAACAAGAGAGATACCGCAATGGTGTTCCAGAGCTATGCTCTGCTCCCCCACTACAATATCTTTGATAACGTTGCATACGGCCTGAAAATCAGAAAGGTTCCTGCAGATGAAATTAAGAGAAGAGTCACAAAGATTCTGGAGCTGGTAGAGCTCTCAGGTATGGAAAGCAGAATGACAAACCAGCTCTCCGGCGGACAGCAGCAGCGTGTTGCTCTTGCAAGAGCTCTTGTCATTGAACCTTCTGTTCTTCTCTTTGACGAACCGTTGTCAAACCTTGATGCAAAGCTCAGAGTTTCAATGAGAACAGAGATCAGAAGAATCCAGCAGGAAGTTGGAATTACAGCTGTCTATGTTACACACGACCAGAGTGAAGCTATGGCAATCTCTGACAAGATTATCATCATGAACAAGGGTGTTGTTGCACAGATGGGTACTCCTGAAGAGATTTACTACAAACCCAACAGCGAGTTCGTAGCTGACTTTATCGGCGAAGCAAACTTCCTCAAGGGCAAGATGAAGGCAAAGGACGGCGATGTAGCAGTTCTTGATGTCCACGGCCTTGAGGTTCGCGTAAATGCATCTAAGGACATGAAAGTGGGTTCGGATTACACTGCTGTTCTCAGACCTGAAGCTGCTACTCTTGCAGACAAGGGCGGTGTTGAGTGTAAGGTTGTTCTCTCATGCTTCATGGGTGCCTACCAGAACTACCATGTCATGCTGGGCAATACTCTTGTCAAACTTGAGGAACACAACCCCAAGAACAAGAAGATCTACAAGGTTGGCGACACATGCCACCTGGTATTTGATCCCAAGTCAGTACACGTTCTCTGATAGAAACAGTATAGACAGAAAAGGCCGTGGAATTAAAACCACGGCCTTCTTTTTACACCTTTCTTACGCCGTCAACAAATACGGCCTTGGGATTGAAATCTTTGTCAAAGACACAGATATCGGCATGCTTGCCGGGAATAAGGGAACCCAGAAGGTCAAAGCCGTAGATTCTGGCCGGATTGGCTGTTGCCATCTGAATTGAAATATCAGGGCCAACACCCCAGCTTGCCATGTTTGCTATCGCGCGGTTCAGAGTTAGGGCCGAGCCGTTGAGCATCTGCTGATCGGAAGCCGAAACAAAGGCACCTTCGTTTGAAAGAACCACTTCCACCCCGTTTGCTGTAAGAGTTCCGCTCTTTTGGCCTGTGGGCTTGAGGGAGTCTGTAATCAGAATAATATTTTCTGCAGGTTTGAGCCTTACAAGCAAACTGACCAGTTCTTTGTGCACGTGAACGCCGTCACAGATTACCTCACAGCACATCTGAGGGTTAATCAGAATAGCACCTACTGCGTTTGGGTTGCGGTGGTGCAGACGGCTCATTGCATTAAAGAAGTGGGTTGAGTGCAGAATTCCGCACTGCATTCCCTCTATCATATTCTCATAACTTGCATCTGTGTGGCCTGCAAGAAGAACAACCTTCCTGGCTGCAGCGCGCAGAGCAAGTTCATGCATGTGCTTCAGCTCCGGTGCAACTGTCATACAAACAACTTTTCCCTGACCGTGGTCAATAATGCGGTCAAAGTATGGAATGTCTACAGGGCTGATAGACTCCAGAGGAAGAGCTCCCGGTCTTTTTGGAGAGATGAACGGGCCTTCAACGTTGATTCCCAGAATCCTTGCGCCCTTCTCTTTTCCCATTGCCTTCAGAATTGCATCTTCCTGGCGGAAAATCTTCTCCTCTCCGTCGGGATAAATTGTTGGCAGGAAAGATGTTACTCCATACTTTACCAGGTTCTCAGACATTCCTAAGATTGAGTCCTCTGTCATGTCCTCGGTGCCGTAACCGGCAATGCCGTGAATATGGGTATCTATCAGTCCGGGAGTTACAGTGCAGCCCTGTGCATCGTAGACATCTGCATTTCCAAAGTCCTTTGAAGCAAGACGGCTCATTTTGAAGACATCGGCTATGCAGCCGTTGGAGTCAACGAATATGCCGCTGTCAGGACTCTTGCTGAATCCGGTGATCAAGTTTGCATTAATGATAAGAAGAGGTTTATTCATACGCTTCCTTAAGCGCGTATATTTTACCTCACAAGGCCCCACTCTGCAAATTTTTCAAATCCACCTCTTTCTTTGATGAAAGCGCGGGCAATTTCTACAATTTCAGAGTAAGGTTTTCCGTCAATTTCAGAGTCTCCGATTGCGCAGAAGAACTCAACAGGTTTGCCTGTTTCCTGAGCCTTGAGGAAGGCGTAGATATTCACTGAAACATCGGCCTTAGAAAGGTCTTTGCCATGAAGGCCGCCGCCTGTGACAGAATCTGCCATATCAGAACCAAGCTTGCGGTTTGTTGCGCCGCAGTCAACATCAGGACCACCTGTCCAAGGACCGAGCGGGTTAATTACAGCACCGGGTGCAAACTTTTCAAGCTGCTGGTTTGTAGCATTGCTCTGACAGACAATAAGTTTATCTCCTGCAAGGATATACTTTCCATCGTAGGGAAACTTTTCATAGATATCTGCAACAAGTTTTGTAAGTTTTTTTTGCTCAGCTGTAACAGGCATTCCCTTAAAGATGCCGTTATCGCCGCAACGCAGCCCTTCGGACTGGTTGCCGGCTAGGAAAACATCCTGAGCACTCTGGTAGAGCTTTACCTGAAGTGTGGCACCCGCAATGCGGTTTACTGCCTTCACTACTTCATCAGAATCAAGAAGAACCGATGCCTCTGTCATGATTACGCACTGGCCGTGACCCAGAAGAACTTCAACAGCAATCTTGGGATTTTCTTCAAGCTTGTAGGCCATGTCTACAAGAGCACCGGCAATTCTGTCTGCCACTTTGTCGGGATGTGATGGATTAACTTTTTCGAACATTAAGAATCTCCTATTTAGCCGCTTTTTTATTGACGCTGGCAAGTTGGACTAAATCCTCGTCATGTCGACAAATTACCACTTCCCTGTTATTTTGTAAATAGATGACAGATTTTTACTACGGAAACAAAGATTCCGATAATGTTTTGATTCAGATGGTGGATGACCATGACCTTGAAGTTATTGAAAGTCAGGTCTCAAGTATATGCAAATTATTTGGCCCTGATTTTTATCTAGTTGCCTTAAAAACAGATAATTGGAATGACGATCTTTCACCGTGGAAGTACAACAACTTTGCAGGCAACGCAGAAAAGACACTTGAACAAGTGCTTGAAGTTGCATCTTCATTTAAAGGTAAGAACCTTATCATAGGCGGCTACTCCCTCTCTGCCCTGTTTGCTCTTTGGGCTGCTTACAAAACCAATGTTTTTAATGCAGTAGCAGCTGCATCTCCGTCCGTCTGGTTTCCGGAATTTGAAGAGTTTACCAAGGCAAATAAAACTCATGCCAAGGCTGTGTATCTGAGCCTTGGAGACAAGGAAGAGAAAACACGCAATCAGCTTATGGCTACGGTGGGTACAAAAATCCGCACGCTGTATGAAACATATCGTGCGGACGGTGTTAATTGTACATTGCAGTGGAACTTGGGAAACCACTTTATGGAGCCTGATTTGAGAACGGCAAAGGCTTTTGCCTGGGCTTTGAATCAGACTCTTCTTACGTAATCTGCCTTTCTGGGCGCTGCGGGTTTTTTGCCTTCCGGTTTTCCGTAACCGAGAATGACGTTTCCAATTCCCTCATAGTTTTCAGGAATGTTCCACTTTGCCTTCAAAGCTTTTCCTTCGAGACTCTCAAAGCTTTCTTTTGCTCTCCAGATGTAGCAGGAGTCAACTCCTACTGCATTAGCTGCATTCAGAAGATTGCCAATGACCAGATTTGCATCGGCGTAGCCGAGTCTTGTCTCAGGATTTCCGAATACTACAACAACTGTCGGAGCACCGTAGAACGGATGGCCGTCGGGATTGCCCATCACTGCAGCATTGAGGCGTTCAACCTGCTCGTAGGTCTCCTTGTCCTGGACAACAACCATTATCGGAGTCTGTTTCCCCATTCCTGTGGGTGCAAATTTTCCGGCCTCAAGAATGCTCTGAAGGTCCTCTTCCTTAACCTGTTTTTCTTCATATGCCCTGCATGATCTTCTTGTCAGCAGGTTTTCAAGTGCTTTGTTACTCATACTGCGATTATATGACTGCATAACAAGTTTTTAAAGATTTAGTCAAAACCAGTAACAATTATTCATAATATTTGTTATATTGTATGAAAACTAAAT
The DNA here is from genome assembly GCA_902803145.1 of uncultured Spirochaetales bacterium. Lineage (GTDB taxonomy): Bacteria > Spirochaetota > Spirochaetia > Sphaerochaetales > Sphaerochaetaceae > RUG14846. The sequence continues at coordinate 15,825 of CADCOT010000081.1, forward strand.
TTAAGGAGATTTGTAAAATGCGTAAAAGTATAATCACAATAGCTCTTGTATGTGTGGCTCTTGTTGCACTTTGTTCTTGTTCAACATTTGCAGGCAATGCTGAAGCCAAGTCAACTTCTGCACCTCTTTATGTTGCACCGGTTGTTCCCGTAACACCTGCAAACGTAGCTGCAGCTCCTGTTGAGAAAGCTGCTGTAGTAGCTGGTCTTTCAGTTAACGGCGCACCCTTTGCCGGTGACCCGATTATGAGAACTGCTTCAGGTGCAGCTGTTGTTCTTGAAGGAAAGACAACATCAGCCGGAGATCCTATCATGAAAACTACTCTCCAGACAGCAGCCGGAGATCCCATCATGATGGATGCACAGGGTAACTACTATGTTCTTTATGGCAATGGTTCAAATTCAAGACTTGTCATGATTGCAGCAGCTGGTGACCCCATCATGCTTTATAAATAAGAGCTCTTTGTTCTTAGATAGAAATGCTCCCGTTTTGGGAGCATTTTTTGTGTCTTTTCAGTGCGTCTTAATGGCGCTGTTCTTTAATTGAATAGCATTCGCAGAAGCGGGCGGCAAATACAGGCTCCATCTTTTTAACAGCAAGGTGAGGAACAGCACCCATTTCCAGAATTCTGAAGCAAGCTTTTCCATCCTCCCTTTCTTCTGTTACTACCTTGGTAATAGATGATGGCGATTGAGCAAATCCGTGCCACATTACCATTGGAGAGACACCAATCAGATGGGATAACAAAACACTTTGAATTCCAAGATGGCAAAAGATTGCAATTGTATCTGTGTTCGGTTTTTCTGCCCTGTATATTTGTCCGTCACGGACATAGCCCAAACTTGCAAAAAGTTTATCAAACTCCGAAGTAACAAGAACGGCCTCTGATTTTACATTTGTATCTTTGAAAACAGGTGCGTCAAACCAATGGTCCTTGTCGTAGAATATGCTCTGACTTGTCCAATCTGCAGGAAGCCAATCCCAGCAGTATTCAACTATGCCCTGTCTGTTGGGCTTTTCACATCTACCTCTAAACTCTTGTAACCAGGAACAATACTCGGCCTGAGTCTTTTTCTTTTCAAGAGTGTAACTTGCTGTTTTCTTTGCCCTGCCCAAAGTTGAGCAGTAGTACCTGTCAATCTTTACATTTTCAAGGTAGCTTGCAAGAGCCTTGGCCTCACGCACGCCTTCTTTTGTAAGAGAATCGTGTTCATAGTCAGGATCTGCATGTCTGATAAAAAGAATCTGCATACAGGAATAATAACACAGTATAATTCTGTAATATGAGCAGAAAAGTTTACTTTGCAGGATCAATTCGTGGTGGCCGCTCAGATGCCGACCTTTACCGAAGAATGATTGAATACATTCAGAAAACAGACATTGTCCTAACCGAGCATGTGGGCAATCCGGCCGTAATTGCATCTGAAAAAGGCCAGACTGACTGTCAGATATATGACCAGGACACATCATGGCTGCGTGAAAGCGACATCCTAATTGCAGAGTGCACCACCCCGTCCCTTGGAGTTGGCTATGAACTTGCTTACGCAGAGAAACACGGTATTCCCTGCCACATTCTTTACAACAGCAACAGAACAAGTCTGTCAGCTATGCTTTCAGGAGACCCCTACTTCATTATCCATCCGTACACAACAGAAGAAGAAGTGTTTGAAATCCTTACGGATATAATGAGGTCATTTTAATAAGGCTGAATGACTTCCTATTCGTTGTAAGACCATAACAGAGATATCATCATAATATTCATACA
>CADCOT010000082.1 GCA_902803145.1 uncultured Spirochaetales bacterium
CCAATCTGATCTGCGGCATTATCAACCTCCAACACCTTTGTCTATGCTTGCACCTGTAAGCTTGTTTATCAGCAGATTAACCGCAAGTACGGTAACTACAATAAGAAGGTTAAGTGCATTGGCTGACTGGTCACACCATACCTGCCAGTACTCCAGCAGTGTTGTCATCAGGTAGATTGAACCGGAAGACAGAAGTGTGAACAGTGAAAGTTCTCTCATACAGGAAGTGAACGGAAGCAGATAGCCTGAAATAAATGTAGACTTCTGTATGGGGAATATTATCCTAAGCATTCTCTTCCACCAGGAAACGTTTACTATCACTGCAGCTTCCTCAATTTCTCCGGAAAGCTGAAGCATGGCGTTTATTCCGCTTCTGGATGCAAACGGCAGATATTTGATTGAACCAACAAGAATGAGCAGTGTCATTGTCTTGCTCAGACCCATCTTCATACCAATTGCAAGGAAGGCAGCTCCAAGTGCCAAAGAAGGCATTAGGTAAGGCAGGAATGCAAGGTTGTCTGCAAGTTTTGCAAGTCTTGATCCCCTTCTCTTAGCTACTGCATAGCCAATAAGAATTCCAAAGGTTCCTGCAAAGAAGGCGCAGGAAACTGAAAGAATAAGACTGTTCTTGAATGAAGCCCATACCTGCGGCTCAAAGAACAGACCGTGAATTCCGTTGTTCTGCGGATATCCGGGATCTATCCAGAATTTAAGTGTAAGTTTACTGAAGTCTCCCGGAACCACCGTACATGATTCAAGAGCAAAACTTATCAGAGGCATGAAGGAGAAGAACAAACACAGGATAACGATAATCACTGCAAGTATATTGCTCCATATACCAAGCTTGATAAATGAAATCTGTCCGCTCTTTCCGGTTACTGTTGTGAAAGACCTTCTGCTGCTTGTTACATACTGGTTGATTCCAAGAATTGCAAGACCAAAGATTATCATGAAGATAGCCATGATATAACCCTGACCGTACCATCCGCTGTTGATAAACTGCCTAAGCGTTGTAGTAAGTACACTAAAGCCCTTTGTTCCTCCAAGGAACTGCGGAACAGCATATGCACTCATACTGCTTGAGAAAACCAACAGGAATGTTGAAAGAAGTGCAGGAAGGACAATTGGCAGAGTAATTTTCTTTATTATTCTTGCCCTTGTTGCTTTCAGAATTGTTGCGGCCTCTTCAAGGTTTGCATCCATGTTTCTCAGGATTCCTCCTATAAGAATGTATGCAAACGGGGCATAGTGAAGTCCCAGAACTATTGCACAAGGAACAAGACCGTAGACAAAGGATTCAGGAACTTTAATTTTTGTCAGATAGTACAGCATTCCGCTCTGATAGTTTCCAATTTCAGGATTCTGGAAAAAGTTCTTCCAGAATGTGGCAATTGTCCAGGACGGCATAATGTACGGGAAAATAAATACCGATGATACGAACTTCTTTGCCTTTATATCGGTTCTGGTTATAAGAAATGCAACTGTTCCGCCATAAACGATTGCTATGACAGAAGCAAGTGTAGACATAATTACAGCATTCTTCAGGGGAATCCAGAAGTATGTTGAACTCATGTCTGATAGGAGCATTCGTTTCCAGTGGAAAGATGTAAAGGACCCTACTTTCATACCCATAAGTTCCGGATACAGCAGGTCTGAAATATTGACCGTAACAGTATCAATCAAAAGGAGTATGAGAGGATAAAGCGTGAAGAAGCCCATCACCAGAACAGTAACAGTTAGGATGATGTTGGCAGGATTGGAGAAAAAATCCCGTACCCGGAACATCTTTTTCTTCAAAGACGTAGCCATAAAAACTCCTCAACAACAAATATAAATCAAGGGCAGACTGAGCTCTGCCCTTGATTCAAGAGAACTTTGCAACAGCTTACTTATTGGCAATTGCAGAGTTTACAAAGTCTACAACGGAAGACTTGTTGGCCATAATGTAGTTAGCATCTTCAGCAACAAGGCAGTTCTTCCAGAATGTAATGGGCTTGTCACCTTCAGAAGCGCCAATATCGGAACTTGAAGAATAAGCACCCATGATAGATGTTGTAGGACCGCCCCACGGAGTGAAGCCTTCCTCAGACATCAAATAGTTGATGAAAAGCATTGCTGTATAAGGTCTGGGACCATTGGCTGCAAGCTGTACATAAAGCGGATACATAAATCCGGCAAACGGCTCTACAGAAGAAGCTTCAAATGCACCTACAGTAAGGTTGCCCTTGATACTTGAGTCAACATCTCTGAACTTTGAAAGAACAAACAAACCAATGTTGCCTGCACTGTCAGCCTTTGCCATTGTCTGACAAATTGTTGTATCTGAAGAAATGGAGAAGTTGCAGTTTGCAAGGAACTCTGCTACCCACTTGTAACCTGCGTTCTTGTAAGAACCGAGAGCAACGTCTTTTCCATAATATGACTTGTATGCATCTGCAAGCTTTGCTGCCCATGCAGGAGAAGTACACATAATAAGGAAGTTCATGTTGACCTGCTCTGTTGAGGGATTCTTAAAGAAGACACGGCCCTTCATTGAAGGCTCTGTCAGTTCCCAAACATTCTTGATTGCAGGAGCATTGTTTCCAAGATTATTCCAAATGAACAGCTTGTTAATGTACTGATGTACAAGCGGAACAAGGTCTTCATCTGATACCTTACCCTTGATTGATGCAGGAACATAGTTTTCCAGAATCTGTGAATTATTTCTATAAACCTGAAGCTGTGCTCCGTCCTGGATCATAACCATTGAAGCTGCCTTTGCATTTGAACCTGCGGCTTCCTGGAACAGAGTTGTGTAGATTTCGGTATCATTCATCTTTGTTCCCAGTGCGTTGGACTCTGTAAGACCAATCTGTGCACCATACTTCTTAACAAAGTTAGATACTGCATTCTTAATACGGGATGAATTGCCGTAAGCAATGAAATCTCCGGACTCCTGCTTTGCAAGGGCAATCAGGTCTGCTTCTGACAGGGTCTGTCCCTTTGCAACTTTGGCTTCAATGCTGTTTTCGTCAACAGTGACAGTTTCTTCTTTGGCTCCTTTTGAACATCCGACGAGCATGACGCCGAATACCAAAACCACTGCGAGCAGCAGCATGAGTGTTTTCTTCATATTGTCTCCTTTTCCGCGAATGCGGCTCTTTTCATCTGAAATTTTACCACCGCTTGATTTACTCGTAAAATAAAAACCATGCGAATATGCAAAAGTTGACACCCCTGCGCATGCGCGTGTAAAATTTTTGGGAAATCGAGGTTTCAAATGATTGAAAGAAAAACATCTTCACTGACCATGGCTTCATACGGCGTAGGAAAATTCCTTGCAGAATTCCTTACCGGTGCATATGGAATAATGGTTTATTACTTTTATGAATCAGAGATGCATCTGGATGCGCTTTACGTAACAATTGCAACGGTCATCTATTCAATATGGAACGCTGTCAATGACCCATTAATCGGCTACATTACCGGCAAGACAAACAAATTTACAAAGAAGTTCGGACGCCACACCCCGTGGATTCTATCAGGCATTCTTCTCTGCTGCCTTGCATATGTTGGAATCTTTGCAGTTCCGGCATGGGTCCAGGCCAGTTCTTTAAGACTGTTTTTCTGGATGGTGATTTTTGTCTGTCTTTATGACGGATGCTACTCCCTTTGGGAAGTTAACTATCAGGGAGTCTTCCCCAACAAGTTCCGCTCCACTGAAGAAAGATCAAAAACTGCAGTTATATCCACTTCAATCGGCGTTTTCGGAATTGCACTGGGTGCTGTTCTTCCCCCGCTTTTCTACTCTTACGGAAAACCTGAAAGCTTTGCTATCAGCGCAATGATTATCGGAGCAATAGGCATTTTGGGCACAGTTCTGATTAGAAGAGGCGTAAAAGAAACACCTGAAATGCGTGCTTCTAGTGAAAAGATTGAACAGCAGGAGGAAATGGGCTTTTTCAAGGCTCTTGTCCAGGCTATCAAACACAGGGAGTTTTTAGCCCTGCTTCTCATGTTCTTCTTCTACCAGAGCGCATGTATGTGTATGACAGGATCTGTCAACTATGTTGTAAGCGGTGTTCTTGGAATGAAGAGTTCCGCAACAACACCCATCTTTGCAGGAATGCTGGTCGGCGCCCTTCTGTCAATTATCCTCTGGCGCCAGGTTGCAAACCGCATCCGCAACAACAACCAGAAGCTTCTTGTAGTAACCAGTTTTGCAATGGCAGTTGCTTGCTGCGCAATGTTCTTTGCAAACTCTCAGATCTGGTTTGCAGTCGGCATGTTTGCCTGGGGTTTGGGCTTTGGAGGCTTCTGGACATTTATGACACCGGCCATGGCCGATGTCGTAGACTCCGTAGTCGTTTCAGAGAAGCGCAGAGAAGATGGAGTTCTTATGGGAGTCCGTGCATTCTTTATGCGTCTTTCATACACAAGCCAGGCCATTGTTTTCTGGCTCTGCCACAAGGCAACAGGATACAACTCTGCTCTTTCAGGAAAGCAGAGTGAACTTGCACAGTTCGGAATCAAGCTTCATATTTCTCTGGTTCCTGCTATGTTCTTTGTAGCTGCTGCAATGTGCATGATTTTTATCAACACCCTCACACCGGAAAAGGTTGAAAGAAACAAGAGAGAACTGAAGGAACTCGGACTGTGATTACAGACAAACTGCCTCTATTCAAAGCAAGGCTTTCAGAGATTGATTTATCCCTCTCCGATCCTCAGATTATGAAGGACATGAATGCGTACAAAGCCCTTATGCAGGAGCGTAGCCGCCTTGTCCCGGTTGTAGAGGAAATTGAAAAACTTCAGAATCTCCAAACCGAACTGGAAGAAAACATTGAACTTTCAAAAGACGGTGATGAAAGCATTGCCCAGATGGCAAAAGAGGAAATCCAACGCATACAAGAAGAGATTCCTCTGTGCGAGAACCGCTGTAAAGTTCTGCTCATCCCGCCGGATCCGCTTGAAGGCAAAAACATAATAATGGAAATAAGGGCAGGAACAGGAGGAGAAGAAGCAGCGCTGTTTGTTTCAGACCTTCTGAGAATGTATGCCTACTATGCTCAAAGCAAGCATTGGAGTGTTTCTGAGATAAGTTCAAACCCCACAGAACTTGGCGGATACAAGGAAGTAATTCTTTCAATCAGCGGAAAGGAAGTTTACGGAAACCTACGCTGGGAAAGCGGAGTTCACAGAGTTCAGAGAGTTCCGGAAACAGAGTCCGGCGGAAGGATACATACATCGGCAGTTACCGTGGCGGTACTGCCGGAAGCAGAAGCTACAGAGGTAGAAATTAAGCAGGAGGACCTTCGCATAGACGTTATGCGTGCAGGCGGACCGGGCGGCCAGTGCGTCAACACAACTGAAAGCGCCGTCAGAATTACACACCTGCCTACAGGCCTTGTTGTTATCTGTCAGAACCAAAAGTCTCAGCTTCAGAACAGAGAGGAAGCCATGCGTGTTCTGCGCTCAAGACTGTACGACCTTGAGGCAACAAGAAAAGCCGAAGAGCGTGCACAGGAAAGGCGCAGTCAGGTAGGCTCCGGAGACAGAAGCGAGCGCATCAGAACCTATAACTTTCCCCAGAACAGACTTACAGATCACAGAATCAACCTGACACTTTACAACCTTGATCTGATCATGGAAGGCAGGCTTGAAGATGTTATTGAACCTCTTAAGATTGCAGCAGGAGAACAGGCACTGAAGGAGGCAAAATGACCCTTTCAGAGTGTCTGAAACGCATTTCTGACCTTCCCGACCTTGATAAAAGAATAATAGTCAAAGAGGTCTGCAATCTTTCTGATGCTGATCTGATTATCCACAAAGACCGGGAAATAACAGACTCTGAATGTAAAACCATTCTCTCTTATGCAGAAAAACGCAGAACAGGCACTCCCCTTGCCTACATTCTTGGTCACTGGGGCTTCAGGTACAACACCTTCATCACCCCAGAAGGAGTTCTTGTTCCAAGACCTGATACTGAAGTATTGGTTGAGAGTGTCTTAAAGTGCAGTTTTTCAAAAAGCAGCATTAGGATTTTGGATATGTGCGCAGGAAGTGGGTGCATAGGAATAAGCTGCGCACTGGAACTTGCAGAAAAGTATCCGCAAATGAACATTGAACTTCATCTTTCAGATTTAAGTCCCGTTGCTTTTGACTGTTTTAGTAAAAACGCAAAAATGCTTATCCACAGCAGCAGAATCAAAGTTTTTACCCACAAAGGAAACCTTTTTGAGGTTTTTGAAAACACAGATTGCAAGTTTGACCTGATTGTTACTAACCCACCCTACATTCCAAGTTCTGTAATCCCTACGCTGGATAAGGCTGTACAGTGTGAACCTATTTTGGCATTGGACGGTGGAGAAAGCGGCCTTGAGTTCATTGAAAGAGAAATTGAGGACATACCATGTCATTTGACTGAAGACGGCATTGTTTTCATGGAAATCGGATACGACCAAGGCCTGGCCGTTTCTGCCCTCTTTAAAGCATCAGGCTTTGAAAATACTGAAATCATAAAGGATTACGGCGGCAATGACCGAGTTGTCAAAGCCTCTTATAAATAGTATAAAACTCCTA
>CADCOT010000083.1 GCA_902803145.1 uncultured Spirochaetales bacterium
AGAAGGGGAGCTGTTGTTGTATCAAGTCTTCCTTCCAGAGCAATTGTGATTCCTTTTCCGCTTTCTTTCTTTGAAATGTTGAGCATACGAGCCTCCGAATATTGATTATAGCCTTAAATTGTCAGAGATTCAATCCTATCTAATGCTTGAATAAGACAGTCTTCAAATGCCTTTGCCTGTGCCTTACCTTCAGCAGTATCCAATCCGTTTCTCTTGATGGTTCTTCTGAGAAGTCTGGCATAGCCTACAACTGAAGCCTTTGTTTCAATGTCTGCAAGTTTATCCTTGTCATCTGTACCAAAGTAGAGCCTGAGAGATTTGTCCCAAAATTCAGTACTGGTTTTTATATCCAGTCCTATAAAATCTTCTACAGCACCTTTCTTTCCGTCCTCAAAACCCTTGTAGGCGTTGAACATTGAGGCAAACTCAAAGATAGGATCACCGTAACAAAGGGTGTCCATATCAATCAGAAGAGCTTCACCGTTCTGATACATAATGTTTTTAACATGGAAGTCTCCATGCATCATTTTTGAGCACTCGGGAACAGCCTTTACCAGCTTCAGAAGCTTTTCATAGTGGTCCTTGTCAATGTAGTCCTTAAGGAAGGTTACCCAGCCAATGGCAGTTTCCTTCATACTGGGCATTGTTGACTTTGAAACCTTTGTGGAGTGTATTGTCTTGAGAAGATCAATGCTTATCTTTACAACCTCATCAAGTGTTTTTTCTTTTTTCAGAATAAGGTTTGTAAAGCTTGTGGCATTGAGAAGCTCAAAAACAGAACCGTAGCCGCCGCCTTCAATCTGAACAACGTCGTAGGGGATAGCAGTGGGTATTCCCAGGACAAAAGCAGTACGGGCAAGTTCACGTTCACGGTTTATCTCAGGAAGAGCATCCGGGTTCTTGTAAGCCTTTACAATGGTTTCTGCGTCAAGGCGATAAACCTTACCGTTTGATCCGTGACCAATCATTTCGCAGCCCTTGATTGAAACTGTTCTGCTTGCCTTCTGTACGTCCATCATCTCTGTAAAACCGGTTGTTTCAAGAATTGAGTAAACATCCTGGTTTACGTTGGTTATGGACAGTTTGTCAATTTTCTTTTTGAGCCTGAGGATAATACGCAGACCGGAACTTGAAATGTATTCCAATTTGGCAAAATCAAGCACAAGAGATTTGATTGTTTTGCCATCCAGCTTGGCATTAATCTTTTCCTCTATTTCAGTTGCATTGTTGGTATCAACTCTTCCAACAAGACAAATTGTGGCAGAACCGTTGTTTTCTGAAAAAGTAATATCACTCATTGAAATACTCCGTGAAAATAGTTTTCAAAAGATATTTATATTCCTTGTATGCTTCAAAATCATTCATATCTCTAAGGGCATCTGCTATGGACATATAATACCATGCTTGCTCTGCAGGGTCATTCTGATGCAGGGCATCCCAAAGCTTGGGGCCCTTGACCCTCCACATTCTGACAAAGGACCTGAGGTTTGAAAGCTTATCTGAAAGCCAAATAATCTTTACTCCCAAGTCAGTTGTTTTCTTCAAATCTGCTATTGAATCTTCTTTTCTCTGTTTCCAGCCGTTTGACTTAATCTCTGTTTCAGCACAGACAAGCTCTGCAACCCTTGCGCCGAACTTTTCTTTGATTGTCTCTACTGTTATGCCGGCATCTTCAACAGTGTCATGAAGAAGGGCTGCTACCAGAACATCAACATCTGAAGTCATAGTGCCTGCAATTACGCAGGTTTCCAAGGGGTGCAGAATATAGGGAGAATTATCCAGTTTTCTTCTTGCCCCCTTATGGGCCTCAGCTGCAAAACTGATTGCCTCATTCAACACATTATCTCTGTCCATGGCGTAATTATAAACCACAAGATTTGACACAACCAGTAGTCTTATTGAAAATATAAATGTATGGCAATCAAGGCGCCTAAAGGCGATTTCTCCAAAGGTAGTATCCCATCAACTGTTATGAAACTGGCAATTCCGGTAATTCTTGCCGAATTGGTTCAGGTTTTCTACAACGTTGTTGACAGAATGTACATAGGGCATATTCCCGGCTCGGGAACTCAATCCCTTACCGGAGTTGGAATAGTTTTGCCAATAATCACATTTATAACTGCATTTGCAAATCTGTGCAGTTACGGCGGAACCACACTCTGTGCAATTGCCAGAGGAGAGAAGGATGACGAATCAGCGGTAAAGATTCTTGAAAACGCATTTACTCTTCTTGTTCTTTGCGCTCTGATTCTCACAGTCTTAATTTATGCAGTAAGAAAACCCGTTCTTACAGTTCTTGGTGCAGACAGTGAAATCTTGCCTTACTCTTTGGACTATTTGGACATCTACGTAATCGGAACAGTCTTTGTCATGATTAGCCTTGGAATGAACAGCTACATAACAATGCAGGGTTTCTCTGTTGTAGGAATGTGGACTGTTCTGATAGGTGCAATAATCAACATTATTTTGGACCCCATATTTATCTTCATTCTTCACATGGGAGTGCGCGGGGCTGCAATTGCAACTGTAATTGCACAGTTCTTCAGCGCCGCCTGGGTTGTTGTTTTTCTGACCGGAAAGCAGGCTCCGCTGAGAATGAGGAGGCTGTATCTGAACCTTAAAACCACAGGTCAGATTCTTCAGCTTGGAGTAAGCGGCTTCACGTTCAAAGTGACAAACAGCATTACCCAGGGTCTTGTAACATCTACACTCAGACTTTACGGCGGAGCAATGGGAACGCTTTACATAGGATCCATGTCAATTATTAACTCTATCAGAGAAGTGACCATGCAGCCTGTAACAGGCTTTACAGAAGCTGCAAAACCTGTAATGAGCTACAACTACGGTGCAAAGGAATATGGTAGGGTAAGTAAGACAATTGGCTTCATGCTTACCGGAAGCCTTTTGTATAACACCTTGGCTTGGGCGGCAATGATGCTTATTCCGTCGCTTCTCATCAGCATTTTCACAGATGATCCTCTTTTGATTCAGACCTGTGTTCCCTGTATGAGAATCTACTTCTGCGCCTATTTTATGATGAGTTTTCAAAGCGGAGGCCAAAACACATTTGTTGCTCTCAAGCATCCTAAATACGCAGTTTTCTTCTCAATGTTCAGAAAGGTTATTCTGGTAGTTCCGCTTACTCTTCTGCTTCCAAGAACAGGTCTTGGCGTAAACGGAGTCTTCTGGGCAGAGGCAATTTCTCAGGCTGTGGGCGGTTTCTGTTGCGGCAGCACAATGTACTTTAAAGTTTGGAGACCGATAATCAAGCTGAGCAGACAAGACACAACTCCTTCTTTGTGATATATTTCCTGCTATGCAGAACAAAGATATTATCCTGACAGCAGATCGTCCTACCGGACGCTTGCACCTTGGACA
>CADCOT010000084.1 GCA_902803145.1 uncultured Spirochaetales bacterium
ATGATAGACCTGAACTACCTTAAGAGAATCAATGATACACAAGGTCATGACAGCGGAGATGTTGCCATAATGAAGCTCTGTTGGGTCATCTGTGAGGTCTTTGCTCATTCTCCTGTTTTCCGTGTAGGAGGAGATGAATTTGTTGTAATTGTCAAAGGACATGATTATGAACATATAACTGAGCTTGAAAAGGAGTTCTATGAAACTCTTTCTGAAAGACAGTCAGATGAAAATAAAGTATCCGCGGCATTGGGTTATGCACTGTTTGAAGTAGGAAGAGATAAGTGTTATCACGACGTCTTCAAACGTGCAGATAAAGCAATGTATGAGGCCAAGGTTGCAATGAAGGCGGAGAGAAGGTAGATTATGAAAAAATACTGTTTTTCCAAAGATGTAAAAACCGCTTTTGAAGCTCTTGCTCATCCTCTTGCAATCTATCAATTCATTGACAAACATGTTGTAACAATTGCCCTGTCAAAAGGATTTTGTGATCTTTTCGGTTATGAAGACCAGGCAGAAGCATACAGTGAAATGGACAACAACATGTACTGTTATACCCATCCTGAAGATGTTGCAAGAATAGAAAGTGCTGCTTATCGTTTTGCAACAGAGGGCGGAACCTATGACGTTGTCTACCGCAGCAAAACAAAGAATAATCCTGAATACAAGATAATTCACGCAATCGGAAAGCATGTAACTACTGAAGAAGGCGTCCGTTTGGCCCATGTCTGGTACCTTGAAGAAGGGAAAGCCCTTCCTGAGCAGCCTTCTGACAGTACCCTTTTAAAAGAGGCTTTGATAGAGAATATCAAGCAGTCCAGTCTGAAAAACTCAGGTCTTTATGATCATCTGACAGGTCTGCCCAATATGATGCACTTCTTTGATACTGCAGAGTTGACAAAAAGAAGTATTGAAAGCCGTGGAGAAAAAGCTGTAATTGTCTTGTTTGATTTGAAAGGCATGAAGTTCTTCAACAGCAGACATGGCTTTGCTGCAGGAAACTCCCTTATCAAAGACGTTGCCGGAATTCTCAAAGATACCTTCGGAGATGAAAACTGTTGCCGCATAGGTGGAGATAGTTTTTCAGTAATAACAAAACGCAGCGGTATTGAGCGGGTAATAGAAGGCATATTCAGCAAGTGTCAGAATCTTAATGACGGCAACTCTGTTCATTTGAGAACCGGTGTCTGTGAATTTGATGATGAATCTGTTTCAATAGGCATTGCATGTGACAGAGCAAAATTAGCAAGTGAAATAATCAGAAATACCTATAATTCACAATTCTGTTTTTTCAGTTCGGAAATGAGTAAGAAACTGAACAAGCAGAATTACATAATGTCCAATCTTGATCGTGCTCTTGAAGAGAAATGGATTCAGGTTTATTACCAGCCCATTGTCAGAGCTGTTACTGGAAGAGTATGTGATGAAGAGGCTTTAGCCCGTTGGATTGATCCTGTAAAAGGAACTATCAAACCCGACAATTTTATTCCTTTCCTAGAAGATTCCGGTCAGATTTACAGACTTGACCTCTATGTCCTGGACAGGATTATTGAAAAGATTAAGACACTGCAAGCAGAAAAACTCTTCATAGTTCCCCAGTCTCTCAATCTTTCTCGGTCAGACTTCAGTTCTTGCGATATTGTCAAGGAAGTCTGTGACCGCGTGGATAGGGCGGGCATCAGTCACAACATGATATCCATTGAAGTTACAGAGAGCATAATGGGGCGTGACACAGAATTCATGAAGAGCCAGATAAAGAAGTTCAAGGACCTTGGGTTCCCTGTCTGGCTTGATGATTTTGGAAGCGAATACGCTTCGCTCGATATTCTCCAGTCTGTAAAATTTGACGTTATCAAGTTTGACATGAGCTTCATGCAGCGCCTTGATGATGTTAACGGAAAAATCATTCTCACTGAGATGATGAGAATGGCAACTGCCCTTGGTGTAGATACTGTATGTGAAGGAGTTGAAACAGAAGAGCAGGTTCAATTCCTAATGGAAATCGGATGCTCAAAGCTTCAGGGCTATTACTTCCTGAAGGCAATTCCTGTAGAAAAGATTCTTGAACGTTACAGAACAGGAAAGATGATTGGGTTTGAGAATCCCGAAGAATCTGCTTACTACGAAAAGCTTGGTAGATTAAACCTTTACGACCTTTCTGTGATTGCCAATAAGGAAAAAGACGAATTTCGCAACATCTTCAGTACATTGCCTATGTGTATTGTAGAAGTTAAGGACGGAAAGGCCTGGTTCCTCAGAAGCAACCGTTCATACAGAGAGTTTGTAAAACGATTTTTCAACGTAACAATTACAAAGAAAAGTGCCCTTGTTGAGGATATTAACTTTACTCATCTGGTAAACGGATGCCTTAAAGACGGTAATTCTGCCTTCTATAAGGAGACAATGCCTGACGGTACGGTAATTCATTCCTTTGCCAGAAAGATTAATGAAAATCCTATTACCGGGAGGATAGCACTGGCAGTAATGGTGCTTACAGTTAAAAATGAGCGATAACAATATAGAAAACGACAGTAAAAACAAAAACGGAATTTCATTACGTTCAACGTACATCCTGTTGCTCATATTCTCAATAATTAACGCAGCATTGATTATGATTCCTTCTTTCAGACTTGATTCTGCATATAAGAAAATGTCTGAAACAACAGAAGATCATATTGAGATGGAAGAGGCTGCACACTCCCTGATGGATGCTTTTGACTACCTTACAGAGAAGGTTCAGCGTTTTGTTCTCACTGGTGATGTAAAGCATTTAAATGACTACTTCAATGAAGCTGAAACTGTTAAAAGACGTGAAGCAGCCTTGGATGTGATGGCTAGGAACCCTGATAACAGGGCAGCCTTGAAAGAACTTCAAAATGCAATGGCCGCTTCTTTGAAACTTATGAGCACAGAGTACTATGCAATGCGTCTTGTCATTGAAGCAAAGGGCATTACAAGTATTCCTCAAACACTTACATCTATTACTCTGAGTGATGAAAACGCAGCTCTTACTCCTTCTGAAAAAATACTGTTGGCTGAGGATTTGATTTTCAGTGAGGATTATTTCAACACAAAGGAAGCAATCCGCAAGGATATGGAAGACAGTATAAGTCAACTGAGAATAATAACCAGATCTACAGATGAGAGAATTGCTCAAAGACTCAAGGTGGAAATAGCCATTATTCAGGTAATAGTC
>CADCOT010000085.1 GCA_902803145.1 uncultured Spirochaetales bacterium
GGGCAGACAAAACCGCTCATGTTTTCAATAACTCCGATAATTCTCAGGTTCAGCTGCCTTGCAAAGGAAACACTGCGTGCAGAATCAAGGATTGAAACATCCTGCGGAGTTGTGACAATGACACAACCTGCCATAGCCGGAATATTCTGGGCTGCTGCCAGTTGTTCATCGCCGGTTCCCGGCGGTGTATCTATAAGAAGGTAGTCCAGCTTTCCCCAGTTGACGTCTGAAAGGAACTGCTTGATTACGCTGAGCTTCATGGGACCTCTGAAAACTACGGCGTCTTCGGGATCTGAAAGGGCAAAACTGATGCTGACAACCTTCAGGCCTTCTTTTGTGACTACAGGATCAATGCTTCCTTCACTTCCTGCAAGAATTGCATCTTCGCAGCCAAGCATTTTTGCAATGTTTGGGCCGTGAATATCGGTATCAAGAATTCCTACGCTGTATCCTGCTTTGACAAGGGCCTTTGCAAGGCTGACTGTTACAGTTGTCTTGCCTACACCGCCCTTTCCGCTCATTATCATTATTTTTCTGCCAATGTTGTCCATCTTTTGGCAAATTCTCATGCTTTGGCTCTCAGCCATATATGTTCTCCTTGTGGTCTTATTGCGCGTGATTTTGATTTATTATAATATAAAACACAGCATTGTAATAGGCGATTGTCCTGATGCAAATAAATTCCAAGGGAGTATGTTTATGACACAGCTACCTCATGACGTTCTCACAACCCAGCTTTCAAACGGACTTCTGTTGCTTGTCCTGGGAATGGGAACAGTCTTTGTGTTTCTGACAATTCTTGTCATTGTTACAAAAGCAATGTCCAAGATTGTCGGCAAACTTGATGCAAAGAAGCCCGTTGCTGCCCCTGTTGCAGCACCCGCGGCCCAGGCCCCTGCTCCTGCAGCAGATGCAGAAGTTGCAGCAGCAATTGTAGCGGCACTGGTAAAGTCCGGAAAGTAAGATTAGGAGGATGGAAGAATGACAAAGAAAGTCAATTTCATGTGTACAGCATTCCGTGACGGTTTCCAGTCCGTTTACGGTGCAAGGGTATTCACAAAGGATTTCATGCCTGCAGTAGAAGCTGCACGCAAAGCAGGAATCACACATTTTGAAGCTGGCGGCGGAGCACGTTTCCAGTCTCTCTATTTCTATAGCAATGAAGATGCTTTTGAAATGATGGATGAGTTCAGAAGAGTTGCCGGTCCTGATGCCAACCTCCAGACCCTCTCAAGAGGTGTAAACGTTGTTGGTCTTGACTCACAGCCCCGTGACATAATCAAACTCCACGCAGACATGTTCAAGAAGCATGGTATGACAACAATCAGAAACTTTGATGCTCTGAACGATGTTAACAACCTCATTGACAGCGGAAATTCAATCCACAATGCAGGTCTCAAGCACGAAGTTACTGTTACAATGATGAGCCTTCCTCCCAAGGTAACAGGTGCTCATGATCCTGATTTCTATGAGAAGGTTCTCCGCGGAATCCTGGATGCAGGTATCCCGTTTGACAGCATCTGTTTCAAGGATGCTTCCGGTACATCTACTCCCAAGGTTGTCTACGAGACAATCAAGAGAGCAAGAAAGCTTGTCGGCGACAAGATTACAATTGTAATGCACAGCCACGATACAGCAGGTTGCTGCGTACAGCAGTATGTCAGCGCACTTGATGCAGGTGCAAACCAGCTTGACCTTTCAATGCAGCCCGTATCAGGCGGTACATGTCAGCCGGATATCATTACAATGTGGCACGCACTCCGCGGCACAGAGTATGATCTTGGAATTGATATCCACGCAATCCAGAAGGCAGAAGATGTCTTCCAGGAATGCATGAAAGACTACTTCCTGCCCCCAGAGGCAACAACAGTCAACCCCAACATTCCGTTCTTCCCGCTTCCCGGCGGAGCTCTTACTGCAAACACACAGATGCTCAGAGACAATGGTCTCATGGACAAATATCCTCAGATTGTTGAAGCCATGGGCGATACAGTTGCAAAGGGCGGTTTCGGAACTTCCGTAACACCAGTTTCTCAGTTCTACTTCCAGCAGGCATTCAACAACGTTATGTTCGGACCTTGGAAGAAGATTGCAGAAGGTTACGGCAAGATGGTTCTGGGTTACTTCGGAAAGACTCCCGTTGCTCCGGATCCGGAAGTTGTTAAGGCAGCAGCAGAGCAGCTTAAGCTTGAGCCCACAACAAAGAAGGTTGTAGACATTAACGATGCAGATCCCAAGAAGGGTCGCAAGGCAGCTGAAGCAATGCTCAAGGAAGCCGGCGTTGAAATCAACGACGAAAACGTCTTCATTGCAGCTTCATGTAAGGAAAAGGGAATCCTCTATCTTACAGGAAAGAGCAAGGTCAACGGCATGAGAAAGGCCGATCCCAAAGAAGCCGAAGCAAAGGCAAAGGGCGAGTACACAGTTACAGTCAACGGCAGAGCTTACGGCGTCAAGCTTGGTAAGGACAGCGCTGTTGTCAACGGAACAAACTATCCTCTTTCAGTTGCATTCGGAATTGATGAAGCAGCAGTTGCCCAGACAGCAGCAGCCGCTCCTGCAGCAGCTCCTGCCGCATCTGCAGCATCCGCAGCCGCACCCGGAAGCGGAGAGAAGATTGTAGCCCCCATGCCCGGTCTTGTTCTCAGAATTGACGTCAAGCAGGGTCAGGCTGTTAAGAAAAACCAGGTTGTCATGGTTCTTGAAGCCATGAAGATGGAAAATGAAATCTTTGCACCGTGCGACGGAACAGTTACATCAATTGCCGTTACACAGGGTCAGCAGCTTGCATCAGGCGATGTTCTGATGACAATTGCCTGAGGAGGTAGCGATGTTACAGTCATTACTTAACCTGTGGCAGTCAACAGGTCTTTACGGTTTCTTCAACCTTAACCCTGAAGCGGGTTTTGGCTGGGGTAACGCTGTAATGATCCTTGTTGGTTTCCTGCTTCTGTTCCTTGCCATCAAGAAGGGATTTGAACCCCTTCTTCTGGTTCCGATCGGATTCGGATGTATCCTGTCAAACATTCCTTATGCATACATTGCAGCCATGGACCCGTCTTTGGCAGCTGGTGCTCAGGGTGCAACAGGATTTATCAAGATTCTGTTTGATGCAGGTATTCAGAGCGGTCTCTTTCCTGTGCTCATCTTCATGGGCGTAGGTGCAATGACAGACTTCGGTCCCCTTATTGCAAACCCCAAGACACTGCTTCTTGGTGCTGCAGCACAGCTGGGAATCTTCACAGCTGTTATGGGCGCCCTGCTCCTCAGCTTCATCCCCGGAATCAACTTTGACCTTCACGCAGCCGCTTCAATCGGTATTATCGGCGGAGCCGACGGTCCTACAGCAATCTACGTAACAACACGTCTTGCTACAGAACTTCTCGGACCCATTGCCGTTGCAGCTTACTCTTACATGGCTCTTGTTCCTGTTATTCAGCCCCCTATCATGAAGGCTCTTACAACAAAGGAAGAGAGAAAGATCAGAATGCAGCAGCTCAGACCTGTTTCAAAGACAGAGAAGATCATCTTCCCCATCAGCGTTCTTACAGTCTGTGCCCTTCTTCTGCCCAGTGCTACACCTCTTATCGGTTCACTCATGTTCGGTAACCTGCTTACAGAATGCGGCGTTACAAAGAGACTTTCAGATACAGCTTCAAACGCACTTATGAACATTGTAACAATCTTCCTGGGTCTTTCAGTCGGTTCAAAGATGGAAGCTTCTCACTTCCTCACACTGAACACTCTGGGAATCCTTCTCCTCGGTGCCGTTGCATTCAGCATTGGTACAGCAGGCGGTGTTCTTATTGCAAAGCTTATGAACAAGCTGGATCCCAAGCATCCTGTTAACCCCCTTATCGGAGCCGCAGGTGTTTCTGCTGTTCCTATGGCAGCCCGTGTTGCCAGCAAGGTCGGTCAGGAAGAAGATCCTCAGAACTTCCTCCTCATGCACGCCATGGGTCCCAACGTATCCGGCGTTATCGGTTCTGCAGTTGCAGCAGGTGTTCTTATGGCATCTGTTCCAATCATGGAACCTGTCAGAATTGTTCTGGGTCTCTGATCCAAGCACTAAAACACTTTAAATGCTTCCTCAAACGAGGAAGCATTTTTTTGTACGCACAACAAAATTGACGCGTTTTCACTGTTTTCACCGTTTTCACTGTTTTCACCGTTTTTGCCGTTATATGTTACAATTGCAAGCATGATAATCAGAAAGAATGATATGCCCGTAACAGAGCACAATATGAGAGACGGAAACGGCTTGATAGTAGATTGCACCGTTGTTCCCAAAGACAAAATGATCAATGCCCGTATGTTCAACCTGCTGACAATCAGAAAAGGCTGTTCAATCGGCTACCATGAGCACAGCAATGAGGTTGAGTATTACTACATTCTCTCAGGCTGCGGAATAGTGACAGAAAACGGCAAAGATGTAGAAGCCAGGAGCGGAGATGTTGTTATTACCGGATGGGGAGATTCTCATTCAATCAGAAACGATAACAATGAAGACCTTGTGCTTCTTGCCGTGATAAGCACTGAGAAATAAATAGATAAAAAAAGCCGGACAGGAAACTGTCCGACTTTCATTGGAAAAACCAAGTAATTATTTTGCTGTCTTGACGCCGTATCTCTTGTTGAAGCGTTCTACACGACCTGTTGAGTCAACAAGCTTCTGTGTGCCTGTGAAGAACGGGTGGCAAGCAGAACAAATTTCAACCTGCATTGACTTTGCAGTTGACTTTGTCTTGATTACGTTTCCGCATGTGCAGCGGATTTCCTGAAGCTCATACTTGGGATGAATATTCTTCTTCATCTTCTTTCTCCGTTACTGCTGGATTGTGTTCAGCAGATTAAAAAGATTTATAAATCCGTCTCCGTTTCAATTAGCAGGAACGGCTCCTGTATTCATGGAACGTAAGAACGCTTCATTGTTCTTTGTTTTACGCATTTTGTCAACCAGCAGACGGGTAATGTCGTAGTCTTCAAGTCCGTTAAGGTAGGTGTTGCGTAAAATCCAGATCTTGTTGGCCTCGTCCTTGGTAAGAAGCAGGTCTTCACGTCTTGTTCCGCTCTTCTTAATGTTGATTGCAGGGAAGAGTCTGCGCTCGGCCATCATGCGGTCAAGAACAATTTCACAGTTACCTGTACCCTTGAACTCTTCAAAGATAACTTCATCCATTCTGGAACCGGTCTCAATCAGGGCACTTGCAATGATTGTCAGGCTTCCGCCGTTCTCAATGTTGCGTGCTGCACCGAAGAACCTCTTGGGTTTGTGAAGTGCATTGGAATCAACACCACCGGAAAGAATCTTTCCGCTGGCAGGAACTGTCTGGTTGTAGGCCCTGGCAAGTCTTGTAATTGAGTCCAGAAGAATTACTACATCCTTCTTGTGCTCAACAAGGCGCTTGGCCTTTTCAATTACCATTTCTGCAACCTGAACGTGGCGAGTTGCCTGTTCATCAAACGTTGAAGCAATTACCTCACCCTTTACACTGCGCCTCATGTCTGTAACCTCTTCAGGTCTTTCATCAACAAGAAGGACGATAAGATGGATTTCAGGATGGTTTGTTGTAATTGCATTGGCAATCTGCTGCAAAAGAATTGTTTTACCTGTTCTTGGCGGTGCTGTGATAAGAGCTCTCTGGCCTTTTCCGATAGGACAGAACAGATTGATGATTCTCATTGAAACATCGTCATCAGTGCGCTCTGTTTCAAGATTGATTCTTGCATCCGGATAAAGAGGAACAAGGCTGTCAAAGCTGTTTCTTGTCTTTGCAACTACAGGCGGATCATCATTGACATATGCTACGCGGGCCATTGCAAAGAAACGCTCGTTTTCTTTGGGGCTGCGAATCATGCCTTCAATGGTGTCTCCGGTCTTCAGATTGAGAAATCTGATCATACCTGCGTTAACATAGACATCTTCAGGACCGGACAGATAGCTGTTCTGAGGGCTTCTCAAGAAGCCGTATCCATCAGGAAGAACTTCCAAAGTTCCCTTTGCAAAAACAGCGCCGCCGTTGTTGCTATGGGTCCTGAGAATCTCCATCACAACTTCCTGTTTCTTATATTCGTTGTAATCATCAACGTTGTTTCCTGTCATTGCTGCAAGGCGCTGCTTCAGCTCATAGACAGGGAGCATTGCAATGTTTCCGACAAGAAGAGAATTTTCCTTAAGAGAGGCATATTCCTCTGCAGGAATGCAGACGTCTTCCATTGTAAGGCTCTTCTTCTGCTGCTGGAAATTCTTGCCGTTCTTGTTGCGTTTCTGGTTGTTCTGATTAGAAGGTCTCTCCTCTGCCTTTGCTGCGGGAGCTTCGGCTGCAGGAGCTTCGGCTGCAGGAGCTTCGGCTGCGGGAGCCTCAGCGGCAGGTGCTTCGGCTGCGGGGGCTTCTGTAGAAGGAGCCTCAGTAGCTTCAACTGCAGAAGATTTCTTCTTTGGCCTGCCGGGTTTCTTCTTCAAAGGCTTCTTTTCTGCCTCAGCAGCGACAGGAGCAGGCTGCTCGGCAACGGGCTGCTCGGCAACGGGCTGCTCAGTAGCAGTTACCGGTGCTGCAACAGGTGCGGATACAGATGCTTTCAGATGCGGTTTACGCCTGACAATAAGCTTCTTTTTTGCAGGGACTTCTTCCTGCGGTTTTAATTCATCATCCATGTAATAAACTCCACAAAAAACTGGATAAAAGATGTTTAAAGGAAAGTATTTAAAATGTGGCGAGCGCCACGTACAAGTCAAATATACAACCAGTGAGATGCTATGTCAATAATATCACAGCCCTGAGCATAGAGGCGAAGAAGAACAAGGGCAGCTGTGGCAAAACGCCTTCTCAGACTGTCACGTGAAATTGACATGAATTGAAGTTTTACAGCAACTTCAGGTCTTTTAGCAGACGAGAAACCAAGCCATACGGTTCCAACCGGCTTGTCATCAGTTCCGCCAGTGGGACCTGCAATTCCTGTAACAGAAACTGAAAGGTTTGTTTTAGAGACAGAACGGATTCCCTTAGCCATTTCTATTGCTGTCTGACTGCTTACCGCCCCGTACTTCTTAAGAGTTTCCTCTTTTACACCCACAAGGGCTGTTTTTGCACTGTTGTCGTAGGTCACTCCGCCGCCCCAGTACCATGCAGAGCTTCCGCTTTTATCGGTAAGAAGCTTTGCAATCAGGCCTGATGTGCAGCTTTCTGCAGTGCTTATAGTCATTTTGTTTTCTGAGAGATAATCAGTAAGAAGAGTACAGGCGTCCTTTTCATCACCGTCTGAAATCAGACCCTCACCTGCTAACTCTCTGAGTTTTTTGATAAAGACCTTTCTGTTCTCTGCAGTTGAACCCTGTACGTAAAGACTAATCTTCAGATCCTGAAAACGGGTTCCCCAAGTTACATCGGGGACGTTGCACTGCTTGCACAGGTCATCAAGTTTTGCCTCAGGGATAAGGAACACAGAGTACTCGTCACGCTGTTTTTCAACATAGCCTGCAAGGTTGCTCAGATAGGGCTCAACGTAGTTCAGATACATGTACTGAAGCTCTCTGGGAGGCCCCGGCATTGCAACAATGGTTACCTTATGTCCGTTTCTTTCAAAACTTCCCCTAAAGCCCGGAGCTGTTCCCTTGGGGTTGGGGATAAGGTCAAAACCCTGCGGAATGTAGGCCTGGTTTTCATTTGCCCCGTAGATTCTCTCACCCACGCGGCGGTACAGTTCATCCCAGGCTTCCTGATTTTTTACAAGAGGTACGCCCGCCTCACCGGCGATAATTTTACGGGTAAGGTCATCGGCCGTAGGCCCTAAGCCTCCGGTGACAAGGATAATGTCGCTGTCAGAGGCGCAGACCTCAAGTTCAGCTTCAATGCTGCCGTCGTCAGGAACTATGACTGCCCGCCTTACAACATAATTCATCCGCGCAAGGCTCTCACAGAGGAAAGGAATGTGGCGGTCTGAAATGATGCCTCGGGTAAGTTCTGTTCCTATGACGTACAGTGAAACTGTCATTTTTTCTTCCTCAGGATTGCAAGAACGGCACCGACAGCAAGAACTGCATAAGCAAAGTATGAAATTACCTTCATGGGAACATCGTTTACATTACTATACAGAGTTGTTCCGTATGTTGTGTGCTCGTAGACAGGAACATCCCAGATCTTCCAACCCATGACAAACGGATCCATTTCTCCCTGGATTGTTCCGTCCGGAGTGATTAAACAGGTAATTCCGCTGTTGGTCCCGCGAATCATTGTTCTTCTGTTCTCAACACAGCGGAAGACAGCCATGGCCATGTGCTGGCGCTCTGCGGCAACAGAGCCGGACCAGGAGTCATTGGTCATGTTGACAAGAAGGTCTGCACCGCGGTTTACAAAGTCTGCGCAGAGGTCTCCGAACACATCTTCAAAACAGATGGGTGTTGAGAATGTGATTCCTGTAGATGTCTTAAAAACAACAGGGTCTTCACCCTCTTCCCACCAGTGGTAGTCGTTGCTCTTAAGAAGATTGTAAAGCCACGGCATTGTCTTCTGGTAAGGGAAGTGCTCCGTAAACGGAACAAGATGCTGTTTAAGATAGGTTTGCTTAATCTGTCCGTCATCAAACAGAATTACAGAGTTGTAGTCTAACTTGTTGTTCCAATCTCCGTCCGGAGTGTAGGCCTCAGTCTCCCCTTCTGCAAGAATGCTTGACGGGTTTCCGGTAAGAAGAGGAATTCCCAAAGTAGTTCCGAACTCTACAAACTGATCCACAAGGTCCTGAACACTCTTGTAGTAACTGTAAGACGGATTGGCTTTGCTTCCTTCATAGGGGTGCTCCGTGTACCAGCGTACAGAAGGAACAAAGGCAGTTTCGGACCAGATTATCATGTCCGGATTCTTCTGTGCCGCCTCAAGACTCATGCGCTTGAGGTTAAGGAAGTTGGTGTTGTATGTAGAAAAACCGCCTGCCCATGAATCTGCATTGTGCTGGACGGTTGCAACTGTAAAGTTTGTATCAGGCTGAGCCTTCTTCCAGTAAGAAAGAGTGACAAAGCCGTAGATTAACTGGAAAACAAAAACTACAGCAAAAGCAGCTACTGCAATAATGTTGCTCTTAAGATAAGGAACAACCTTTTCATTTTCAGTGAGTCTGTAGTAAATGTACTGACCGGCAAAGGCCTGTGGCAGTACAATCAGGAAGGTCAGAAGCCAGATTCCGGAGAACTGGGCAATCTGAATAAGGACTTTCCAGCGGAAGAAAGCATAGGCAATTGTTCCGTACGGATAACCTGCAAACCAAGTCTGTGCAAGGTAGGCATAGACCATCCAGAAGAAAGCCTGAATAACGAATGAAATCTTTCTTGGGAACCAGCTTACAGCGGCCTTAAGCGCCAAGAACAGCGCAATCATCTCAGTTCCCTTAATTATCTGTACAAGAAGGTTTGCAAGCGGATGGAAGGCTGAGAGCCAGTAGTTGAATATCCAGTAGAAAACAAAGCCGAATAAAAAGCCGTAGAACCAAACGCACTTCCAAGATGTATTACGAATTACATAGAACAAAGGCACAAGTGCAAAGACTGCAAAAACCGGCCAGCCGTTCTTACTGCAGAAACTGGGAAATGCCAGAGAAAGAAAGAATGCAGACGCTAAAACAAGAACAACCTCAAGACCTATGGTCCCGAGGTTGCGTCTCTTTTGATTTATTTTCAAA
>CADCOT010000086.1 GCA_902803145.1 uncultured Spirochaetales bacterium
AAGACCTCAGAATTTTGAAAGCCTTGTAGGACAGGAATTTGTTGTATCAACCCTCAAAAACTCAATTGCCAGCGGAAGGATTGCCCATGCATATCTTTTCAGCGGACCCAGAGGTGTTGGAAAAACTACAAGCGCAAGACTCCTTGCAAAGGCTCTTAACTGTGTTAACGGGCCAACAGCGCAACCGTGCGGAGTCTGTGACAACTGCCGCGGAATTGCCGCAGGAAACAGTTTGGACGTAATTGAAATAGACGGTGCCAGCAACACAGGAGTCAATGATGTTAGGGCAATCAAGGAAGAAGTTCTTTTTCCGCCTTCATCTTCACGTTACAAAATCTACATTATTGATGAAGTCCATATGCTCTCTCAGAGCGCATTCAATGCCCTGCTCAAGACGATAGAAGAGCCGCCTGAGTATGTTGTTTTCATTTTTGCCACAACAGAACTTCAGAAGGTTCCCGCAACGGTAAGAAGTCGCTGTCAGCAGTTCAACTTCCAGCTCATTCCGATTGAAACAATAAAGAGTCTTTTGGAGAATGCTGTTTCTGAGATGGGAATTCAGGCAGATGAAGATGCTCTGTTCTGGATTGCAAAAGAAGCAACAGGATCCATGAGAGATGCATACACCCTGTTTGACCAGGTTGTCTCTTTCTCTGACGGCCATATTACAATGGAAGGCATAAGAGAAAAACTCGGCCTTGCCGGAACAGATGTTCTGAACTCAATCATGCTGGACATTCTTGTAGCTGAGAGGGAAGGGGCCATGGAAAAACTCAGAGGCCTCATTGCCGGAGGAGTCAGCGTTGAACACATTATCAAGGACTTTTCCGACTATTTCAGAAATATCCTCCTTATAAGAGAAGGTGTGAAAAACCGCAACGTTCTGGGGGTTCAGCTTTCCTCTTATCCTCAGAACATTCTCAATGCATATACAGAAGAGCAGCTTGAGGCTGCCCTTGAAATGTTCCTGAACCTCTACAGGAATGTCAGATATTCAATAAATCCGCGCTTCGAACTGGAGCTTGCACTAAGCAGGCTTTTCAGGTTGAAGTACACATACTCCAACGTTGCCGTTGTTCAGCAACTTGCAAAACTCAAAAACGACCTTATCAACGGAAACATAACACCGGTAGAAGGACCTGAGGTATCAATTCCCGAACCGGCTCCGCAGCCCATACCCGCTCCAGACCCGGAGCCTATTCCGGAACCGGAACCCGAACCGGCACCTGAGCCGGCACCGGAGACCAAGGCAGAGGAAAAACAGTGGACAGAAGCAGATCTGGCCGCAGTTGTTCCTCAGGGTGTCGGTAACATGACAATGACTGAAGAAGGTCTTGTTCTTGAGTTCGGAAGCAGGCTCTACTACTCATCTGCTCTTCAGAACAGAGAGGCCATTGTGGCAAAGATTCACAGTGTTACCGGCAACAGCCTGAACGTTATCATGAGTTTCTCTGAAAAACTTGAAGAAGAAAGAAAGAGAAAGGCAAAAGAAGAAGAGAAGAAGCGTTCGGAAGAGGAAAAGTTAAACCGTCAGAAGGAGGATCTTTTTGAAGATCTTATGTACGCTTTTGACGGGAAGGAAGTCAGATGATCAATCCGTTTGAAATGATGAAAAACCTGCAAAACATACAGGCCCAAGCAGAGGAAATGAAGAAGAAGCTTTCTCAGGTCCGCTGTACAGGTTATGCAATGGGAAATATGGTAGAAGCCGTTGTAACGGGCGATATGCGCATAGACAGCCTGAAGATTGACCCGTCTCTTATGAAAGAAGGACAGGAAGGACTGCTTGAGGTTTTGGTAACATCTGCCGTAAACAGCGCTTTTGACAATGTGCGTGCTCGCATTGAAGAAGAAGCAAGGAAGATGGGAGCCGGTCTATGACAGCTTTGGACAACCTTTCAAAAGCACTTTCCCGCCTTCCCGGGGTGGGTCCAAAAAGTGCTGCAAGAATTGCATTCTATCTTGTCAGATCTTCAGATGATTACAACAGAGTTCTGGCTGATGGAATTGCAACTATCAAACAAAAGGTTAAACCCTGCTCAATCTGCGGTTCCTACACGGAAAACGACCCTTGTCCCATATGCCAAGATGCTTCCAGAGACAGAAGCGTGCTTTGCATTGTGGAGCAGCCTCAGGATGTGATTACCATCCAGAACTCTGGCGCATACAACGGACTATTTCACGTGCTTGGAGGAGCAATCAATCCTCTTAACGCCGTAGGTCCTGAGAACTTGAGCTTCGGACAACTGCTGAAGCGCATTGACGAAGGTTCATTCAAGGAAATAATAATTGCAACAAACCCCACCGAAGAGGGTGATACAACAGCTCTTTACATAAGGCATCTTCTGAAGGACAAACCCCAAATCAGCCTTACAAGGCTTGCTTCAGGTTTGCCGATTGGCGGAGACCTTGAGTTTGCAGACCGCAGCACTCTTGTAAGGAGTCTCAGAGGAAGAATAAGAATATGAAAAAACAGACTGAAAACTATTTGAAATACGCAGCAGTGTTTCTTTTGGCATTCATTGTATATACGGTTTTGGTAAAG
>CADCOT010000087.1 GCA_902803145.1 uncultured Spirochaetales bacterium
AGAACCGGCAGGAAAGGTCTTTGTTCAGGGTATTGTGGCCGGAATGTATGACATTATAGCAACAGCAATTATTGGAACGTTGCTCTGTCTTATTTACTCCAAGATTAAACCGGCATCTAAAGGAAAGTAAGTTTTTTTCACACTGACAACAGAGTCAGTAGTTTTCTTAATATCTGCTCCGTTAAGAGCGCAATAAGCAAGGATTGCAAGGCCCTGAAGCCCTGTTTCCTTGCTTTTTGTTGAAGACATCTTCATGCCTGTAAGATTGGCGCGGATGCTGTTCAGTTCATCGTTATCTGAAAGCCCACCAGCTATTCTTATTTCTTTCAACGGCAGGTCTGAAAGCCTCTTTATTGCATCTGCACTCTTTGAAAAAGCCTGTTCAATTGATTTGTTCTGTGCAACGGCAGTTCCTGTTCCGGAAACAATGCAACTTAGGTTCCAATCTTTGCCGTTGGGATGGCGTGCTGTAAGAAAACCTTCCCTATGTATGGGCTCAGATGTACAGAGGTTAATTCCGTCTCCGGTTCCTGTTCTCAGACAGAGCATTCCGGGATGCACAGCTCCGCTTCCAATGATGGCAGGAACAAAATCAGGCCATGGAACCAAAACAGATGCATCTTTGTACTTCCCTAAAAAGCTTCCGCTTTTCATAAAGGGCGGAATCAGAGATAGGTCAATGCTGTCATCAAGGGCATAGAATTTCTCAAAACCTTCAACAGGGGCAGCTGTACAGGCATTTCCTGTCAGAATCCATGCAAGGTACTCTGCAGCGCCAAGTATGTACATGGCATCAGAATAAACAGAGGGGTGGTTGTTCTTAAGTGCCTTGATTCTTGGCAGGAAAGAAGGGTTGGACGGGTCCTGACCCTTGCTGTTCCACAGAACTGCAACAGGAGCCTTTTTGTCCTTTGTTACGGCAACTGCCGCAGGTCCCTGTCCTGTGAGTGCAATACAGGTGATATTGTTGTTTTTGAAGTGGGATAATGCTTTTTCAAGTGCAGAGACCCAGTTTTCAGGGTTCTCCGGATTGGACAGTTCAAAACGGACAACTTCCTTTGTTATCAAGGCGTTTTCTTCTGCCAATGCGGCTTTGAGATAGGAAGTGCCGCAATCAACAACAAGGAACATTGATTAAGTCAGTCGTCCTGGAACTCGTCATCATAGGAGAAACCGTCATCCATAAAGTCATCACGGTCTTCTTCCTCTTCTTCCTCTTCGTACGGGTCATCGTCATAGTCTCCCATGTCCGGAACATCGTACTCCTCAAGGTATCTTTCATCCAGGTCGTCAAGTTCTTCTTCAAGAAGCTCTTCGTCATCCAGATCTTCGTCAACATCATCAAAGATGCTGACATAGTCATCATCGTTATTTCTTCTAGGCATGTCTTTAGGATACGGTTGTAATTGCCCAGTGTCAATTGACATTATTATACATGTAATTTAATGTTCAAAGTATGAAGACCAAAAAGATATCTTTATTGCTGATAATAGTAGCAGCACTTATTCTGGCAGTCTCATGTTCAACATCCGTAGCGGTTTCAACATGGGCTCCTTCAACTTCGGGCATTGCTGGTTATAAAACCATTGCAATCAGAGAAACAGCTCCGTACACCGGAAGAATCAGCGGATACGGCGCCTATGTAAGTGTTCGTATTGATCCGTATGCACTTGCCATTCCTACAGATCTGTACTACCTGAACTCTTACTACGACACAAAGATTGCACAGAATGTTGCAAAGAACACTTCAGGCATGATTCAGAATGCTCTGAGCCAGGGTGTATTTACCGTATACAACCCCACAGCAACAGAAGGCTTAATTGCAAGTGCACAGATTTCAGGTTCAAGGGTAAGTGATCTTCTGAAGAAAAACGGAGTAGAGCTCCTTCTTACATCAAAAATTGAAAGCATGGATTACGTTGAGTACATCACAATCCAGACCGTCAAGGATGCAAAGGGCGTAATCTCAGGTTACAACTTCTACCTTAACCAGAGTGCATCTGTAACATTCTCTGTTATGGTTCAGGATGTTGAATCTCTGAGCATTCTTTGGCAGAAGAACTACTCAAAGAAGACAAACACCTACACAACAAAGATCGGTTACCAGGAAACAAACGGTCTGTTTAAGTGGATAAGCAAAGAAAGCGCCTATTCTGTTGAAGAGATGTTCAACTCAATGATCAGAACATTCTCAACTGAGATTAAAAATGCACTTACTCCCCATAGAATTTCAACTTCATTTGAGCTGATGGAAAACAAAAAGAACTCCGAAACAATGAAGAAGGGACTTGAGTACGCAGATGACAGAAACTACGGTGCAGCTCTTGCAATGTTCCAGACAGAGTGGGAAGGCACACAGAACATGGCAGCCGGTTACAACATGGCAGTTATGTACTTTGCCCTTGCTCAGTACGACAATGCAGTGAAGATGGCAGAAACTCTGTGGAATCAGACCGGAAGTCCGGATGTGTATGAATTGCTTGCAAACATAAAGTCACTTCTTAAGACTCAGCAGGCTGCAATAGACCAGATTAACGGAGAAAAGACAGCACCTCAGAGTGCGAACGACCTGATTCTGTAATATGACCGCTGCCGTACTTTTTGTCAGTATGCTCTCAATTGCCGTTTCATGTATGGCATTGGGACTTGCAATAGCCTCCGTGGTTTTGACTAAGGCCAAATGGAACAGATGGTTCATTATGTTCCAGTCCTGCCTTGTCTTTACCATGGTTGCAGGCTTTATGCTGACTTTAAGTGCGGCCGATCCGGTTTTTGGTTCAGTTCTAAGGTACCTTCAGCACGTAACCATGGGAGTGGCCGTTGTTTTGCTTCCGATCATTTCCAGCTTCATAGTAGGAAAACCTTGGAGCAGCAAAGGCCGTCTTGCTTTTTACCCGTTTGGAATTATTTACGTCATTGGCGGATTTACCCCATATCTGGAGATAATTCAGACGGCGGTTTTTGTTACCGTACTTGTTTACAGTGTGACTGTGCTTTGGGTAAATTTGGGAAAAATAGAAGACCACAGAACCAGAACATTCATTCTGACACTGAACATTGTTGTGGTTTCACTTATTCCCACGGCAATTGTGCTTTTCCTTTTGCCGGGTTCTGAGCAGATTGGTTTTCCGGTCTATGTACTGGCTTTTTCTGCTTTGCTTCTTGTTTACTTCTACAACCGTTTCAGTGCAATGAGCAGAGACGGGGAGAAGAAGCAGCCGGATTTGTCCCAGTTCAAGGTCACTGAAAGGGAAACAGAGGTTATTACCTGCATCTGCAACGGAATGACAAACAAGGAAATTGCAAAGAAACTGAATATTTCGGTAAACACGGTTAACAACCATGTTGCCAACATTTTTGAGAAATTGAATATCAACTCAAGAGTTGACCTTCTGAGAATGATGAACGGCGGACTTTGGAGTTGATTTGAAGGAAGAATTATGGAAGTTAGAGTAAGATATGCACCGTCTCCGACGGGGCTTCAGCATATTGGCGGTGTCAGAACCGCACTTTTCAACTACTTCTTTGCCAGGGCAAAGGGTGGAAAGTTTATTCTCCGCGTTGAGGACACAGACAGGGAGCGCTACAGCGACCAGTCTCTCCAGGATCTTTATGACACATTGGACTGGCTTGGAATCAAATGGGACGAAGGTCCTGTTGTAGGCGGACCTCATACTCCCTATGTTCAGAGCGAAAGGCTTGAAATCTACCAGGAGTATGCAAAGAAACTTGTGGATATGGGCAAAGCTTACTACTGCTACTGCACACCTGAGCGTCTTGATGCACTGAGAAAGAAGCAGGAAGAAGAGAAGAGCCCGGTTCAGGGTTATGACCGTCACTGCCGCAATCTTACTCAAGAGGAAAGGGCAGAACTTGAGAAGCAGGGAATCCGTCCTGTAATCAGACTCAAGGTTCCCACAGAAGGAAGCACAACTTTCCATGACATTCTGATGGGAGACATTACCCGTGAAAACAAGGACATAAGTCCCGACCCGGTTCTGCTTAAGAGTGACGGCTATCCCACATACCATCTTGCCAATGTAATTGACGACCATATGATGGGAATTACCCACATTATGAGAGCTCAAGAATGGATTCCTTCCGGACCGCTTCACATTATTCTGTATCAGGCATTCGGATGGGAGCCTCCGGTATACTGCCACCTTCCCATGGTAATGGGTAAGGAAGTGGACCCTGTTACAGGGGAAGTTCACTTTGCAAAACTTTCAAAGCGCCACGGATCAACAAGTGTTCGTGACTTCCGCGCAAAGGGGTATCTGCCTGAGGCTCTTCTCAACTACGTAAGTTTGGTCGGATGGAGCTATGACGGAGAGAAAGAGTTCTTCACAAGAGAGGAACTAGAGAAGGTCTTTAACCTTGAGAGCATTAACAAGGCGCCGGGAGTCTTTGACTATCAGAAGCTTGATTGGTTCAACGGTCAGTACATCCGCATGAAGACTGATGAAGAACTTGCAGACCTTCTTATGCCCTACATGGTCAATGCAGGAATTCTGAAGGAAACTGAGAAGCAGAGGCTTTTGGCCTTTGTTCCCGGAGTCAAGGACCGCCTTGTTCTTCTTTCGGATGTAGTGACAATGTGTGAATTCCTCAAGGACCAGGGTAAGCCGGCTGTACAGCTTCTTATTCCCAAGAAGATGGATGCACAGTCAACACTCAAGGCACTTGAACTGACATATGCCTTTGTCAAAAAAGGTTTTGCAGAAAAAATGACAGACCAGCAGCTACAGGACGGACTTTGCGCCCTTGCTGCTGAAAACGGATTTAAGAATGCTGCAATGTTCAACCCGCTCAGAACTGCGGTAACCGGTCTTCAGGTTAGCCCGCCGCCGTTCTCATGTATCAGACTCATGGGAGAACAAGAGGCATTCAGAAGAATTGAAAGAGCAATTGATGTACTTAAAGAGGAGGCTTGAAAATGGCTGAAGTAACAATGGATAAAATTATTTCCCTCTGCAGAAGAAGAGGTTTTATCTTCCAGAGCAGTGAGATATACGGAGGACTCAACGGAGCCTATGACTACGGCCCAATGGGAGTCCAGCTCAAGAACAAGATCAGAGACCAGTGGTGGAAGGAGATGACCAGAAGACAGGAAAACATTGTCGGTCTTGATGCATCCATCCTCATGGCTTCAAAGGTATGGGAGGCCAGCGGCCACGTAAGCAACTTTACAGACCCCATGGTTGACTGTAAGCAGTGTAAGAGCCGCTTCAGAGCAGACCAGATTGATCTGAATGCACCGTGCCCCGTATGCGGAACAAAGGGTTCATTTACAGCACCCAGAAACTTCAACCTCATGTTTGAAACCCATATAGGTGCAGACAGAGATGCAAGTTCCGTCATCTATCTCAGACCTGAAACAGCACAGGGAATCTACGTAGATTTCCGCAACGTTGTTGCCTCTTCAAGAGTTAAGATTCCTTTTGGAATTTGTCAGGTTGGAAAGAGCTTCAGAAACGAAATTACAACAAAGAACTTCATCTTCAGAAGCTGCGAATTTGAGCAGATGGAAATGCAGTTCTTCTGCAAGCCCGGCACAGATGAGCAGTGGTTCCCGTACTGGAGAGAGCAGAGAATGAAGTTCTACATTGAGAGACTGGGAATTATTCCTGAGCACCTAAGATGGCATCAGCACGGTCCGGATGAGCTGGCCTTCTACGCCAAGGATGCCTATGACATCCAGTTCCTCTTCCCCATGGGATGGCAGGAACTTGAAGGCGTTCACAGCCGCACAGACTATGACCTTACCCAGCATTCCAAGTTCTCCGGCAAGGAGCAGAATTATCTGGATCCTGACACCAACGAGCGCTACATTCCTTACGTTGTTGAGACCTCCGCAGGCCTTACAAGAAATGTCCTCATGGCTCTTTCAGATGCTTACGAAGAGCAGGCTCTGCCTGACGGCGATGTCCGTACAGTTCTTCACTTCCATCCGGAAATTGCACCTGTTACAGTTGCAGTTCTGCCACTGGTTAAGAAGGACGGTCTTGCAGAGTATGCAAAAGATCTTGAGAAGGGTCTTAGGGAAGACTTTGATACTGACTACGATCAGAGCGGTGCCATTGGAAGAAGATATCGCCGCCAGGATGAGGTCGGAACTCCTTACTGCGTGACTGTAGACTACGACACTCTCAAGGACCACACAGTTACACTGCGCTTCAGAGATTCCATGGAGCAGGTAAGAATCCCCGAATCCGAAATTGCCAACACAATTAAGAAGGCCAACAAGGAATACAGGAGGGTCTGAAATGAACAAGGCACTTCAGGTACTTGTTGACAGAGGCTTTGTAAAGGACTGCACCAATTTGGAAGGTCTTTCGGACCTTATGGACAAGGGACCTGTTACATTCTACTGCGGAACTGACCCCACAGGAGCGTCGCTTCATGTCGGTCACATTGTTCCGTTCTTTGCCATGCACCATCTTCAGGAGCACGGACATTGTCCGCTTGCCCTTGTAGGAGGCGGCACGGGAAGAATAGGTGACCCCTCAGGAAAAACCGAGATGAGAAAGCTTCTGTCTGTTGAACAGATAGATGAGAATGCAAAAAAAATAGCAAAGCAGCTTGCAAAGGTTGTCAATTTTGATGAGAACCCGCCGGCAGGTTACGGTAAGGGTCGCGTTGTTAACAACGCAGACTGGCTTGTAGATTTGAACTACATTGAGTTCCTCAGAGATGTAGGTAAGTACTTCTCTGTTAACAGAATGCTTACTTTTGAAGGCGTAAAACAGCGTCTTGAAAGAGGCTTGAGCTTTATTGAGTTCAACTACCAGCTTCTGCAGTCCTACGACTTCTGGAAACTATATGAAAACTACGGAACAAGACTCCAGATTGGCGGAGCCGACCAGTGGGGAAACATTGTTGCCGGTATTGACCTTATTCAGAGAATGGGCGGACCTGAGTGCTTTGGTCTTACCTTTAACCTGATTATGAGAGCCGACGGCAAGAAGATGGGTAAGAGTGAGAAGGGAGCAGTGTTCCTTGATCCTGACATGTACTCACCATACGACTTCTACCAGTACTGGCGTAACGTTGCAGACGCAGATGCCGTCAAGTTCCTCAAACTGTTTACATTCCTTCCTCTGGAAGAGATTGCACAGTATGAAGACCCTGCCAGAAACATCAACGATGCAAAGGAGCGTCTTGCATACGAGGTTACTGCAATAATCCACGGAAAGGATGAGGCAGATAAGGCTCTTGCCGGTGCCAAAGCCGCATTCGGAGGTCTTGCTGATAAGTCTTCCATGCCCACAGTTGATATTGAAGTCGGAGAAAGTATCGGTGTAATTGACCTGTTCTTCAACGCTGGTCTTGGTGCTTCCAAGGGCGATATCCGCCGTCTTATCCAGGGAGGCGGAGCCTCAATTGACGATGTGAAGATTACAGATGTTTATCAGACCTTCACTTCTGACATGGCAAAGGATGGAGAAGTAATCCTCAGAGCAGGTAAGAAGAACTACAAGAGGGTTTTGATTAAGTAATGCTACTTACAGGTCTTATGCTGGGCCTGGCATTGGCAATGGACGCATTCTGCGTTTCATTTGCAGATTCCATGGCCCGGCCTGATATGAAGCACAGACAACTCTTTCTGATTGCTCTTGTCTTTGGAGTCTTTCAGACGATAATGCCGCTGATTGGCAGTCTGTTGATACGATTTGTAGACGATTCAATATCCGCAGTGCATCCGTACATTAAGTACGTTGCTGCTGCGGTTTTTGCTTTTCTGGCTTTTAATATGCTTAAGTCTGCAATTACAAATGAATCAGAGTCTTTTTCCGTAAACAGCTTTGGAACATTGTTGTTGCAGGGAATAGGAACAAGCATAGATGCCTTTTCTGCAGGTTTTTCTTTCTATGACAAACCTTTCACAGAATCACTATTAATTTCACTGATAATAGGTGTAGTTACTTTTGTTCTCTGTGTTGCTGCTCTGTTTGCCGGCCGTAAAGCCGGTTCTGTGCTTCCCCGTATTGCAAAATACGCAGGCGCAGCAATATTTATCTTTCTCTGCATTAAGCAGCTTGTAGGTTTCTGATGGATAAGAAAAGACGCAGACTTATTTGTATGGCCTCATGTCTTTTTCTTATTCTTATCTGGGAGCTTGTCTCAGTTTTAATGAAGGCTCCTGTTATTCTGCCGTCCCCAGTAGAGGTTGCATCTTCAGTAATTAAACTTTTTGCTTCCCCTCAGTTTGTAAAAAACGTGGGTTCAACAGTTCTCAGGGCTGTTTTGAGCTTTTGTATCATATTTATTGCCGGCAGTTTTTTAGGAACAGCTGCAGGTCTTCATCCTGCTTTGGATGCAGCCCTAAGTCCGCTTGTTACTCTTTTGAAGGCAACACCTGTAATGAGTGTTATTCTTCTTGCCTTCATATGGTTTTCCACAGGAACAGTTCCGGTCTTTGCCGCTTTTCTGATGGCCTTTCCCGTTATGTATATGCAGGTATTAAGCGCAGTACACAATCTTGATGGAAAACTGGCTCAGATGTGCACCGTTTACGGAATTTTCGGAAAAAAGTACATAAGTAATTTTGTAATTCCTTCCCTTGTTCCGGCCTATGTCACAGGTGCAAAGCAGAGCCTTTCAATGATCTGGAAGGTAGTAATTGCTGCAGAGGTTCTTACAGTTCCTTCAAGCGGAATAGGCAGAAGTCTTCAACTTTCTCAGGTGCGCCTTGATACTGCATCTGTGTTTGCATGGACAATAATTGCCGTTGTTCTGACCTTTGCAGGGGATTCACTGTTTTCTCTTCTTACAAGAAAACTTCTTAGTAGGAGGTACACCGTTGAGGCTTGAGAATGTAAGTAAAAGCTATACCAGCCATGACAAAGACACTGTCAAAGTATTTGAAAACCTCTCATTGGTATTCCCCAAAGGTGAAGTTTCCTGCATTACAGGCCCTTCCGGGTGCGGAAAAACAACTCTTTTGAACTTGATAGCCGGTGTTCTTAAGCCGGAGGGCGGAAGTATTGTTTTTGAAGAAAAAGAAAAGGGACCTGTCAGTTATCTTTTCCAGGAGCCTAGACTGCTTCCTTGGCGTACCGTGCTTGAAAACTGCACCCTTGTATGTGATGACATAGAGCGGGCAAAGCATTTTCTGGAGCTTGCAAAACTTTCTGACAAAGCCAACCGCTTTCCATCTGAACTTTCAGGCGGAGAGAGACAGCGCGCTGCAATTGCACGTGCCTTTTGCTACAGGTCAAATGTGATTCTTATGGACGAACCGTTTCAGAATCTTGATAAGAATCTTAAGGAAGAACTTGCTTCTCTTTTCTTCAAAATGCTTAAAGAGGACAAGCGTACGGTAATTTGGGTTTCACATGATTTGGAACTTGCCAATACCTACGCAAAAAAGGTGATAGACCTTACTTCTCGTTAATCTTGAAAACTACTTTTTTAACAGTATCACTTTCATCTGTTCTGATGCCGGTGCAAAACGGCTCTCCTGGAAGAAAGAGTGCAAATCTGCCCTGTGATGCTCTGAGCACTGACAGCGGCTCTGAATTGAAAAAGCCTGTGTCGTTGCTGCTTGTATAAACTTGGGCAGTATCCTTAAGTTCCCTCCAGGTTGTGCTCATGAGTTCATTTCCTTCAAGAACAATCTCTACATAGGTATGGTGCTTGTGAAACTCAAACTGACCGTTTCCTGGCTGAGTTTTGTAAACAAGAACCTCATATTCCACGTTCGGATCCGGGGTGGTGTAATGTCCCGGGGCGGCATCATAAACATTGTCGTGATCCATTGCCTGTGCAACTGTTCTCAGCTGAGGAACTGTTGCTGCGTAGGTTTCCAGATTTGCAAGTGTGTCAAAGATCATTTTTCATTTCTCCTGCGGTTCTTGCCCAGTGAAACAGGTACTGCTGTGCAACACCTGCATCTTCTCCGAA